>CBIFVU010000318.1:0-4502 GCA_966185905.1 uncultured Lysobacter sp. | reverse complement strand
AAGCCGCGACAACGCCCCCACCCGGCGCCGCGCTGGCATCGCCATCGCCTTGATCGCAGCTCGCACCGCTCCCGCACACGGATGCAGCCCCCCGCCACACTGTAGGAGCGGCGCAAGCCGCGACAACGCCCCCACCCGGCGCCGCGCTGGCATCGCCATCGCCTTGATCACAGCTCGCACCGCACCTGCACGCGGCTGCGGCGCAGCGTCGGACCCCGGCACGGGCGGGCGCGACCGCGCCAGGGGCAGCAGTTGCGCTCCCGGCCGGGCGGGCTACCCTGTGCGCCGGCGGCCTTCGCCGCACGGAGCCTGCATGACCCAGCCCCACACCACCGACCGCGACGCCGACCGCCTGGCCTGGGCCCGCGCCGCGACCGGCGACGATCGACTCGAACTGGTCCGCGCCTCCTTCGACGCCGGTTTCCGCAGCTATTGGCGCGGCCGCGTGCATGCCGGCGCGGCGATGGCCGAGGGCGAGGCGATCATCATGGACTCGCCGCCGGAGTTGGAAGACCCGCGCCCCTGGCTGCGCCTGCATGCGGTGCTCGACGCCGGCGGCGTGCGCGTGCCGCGCGTGTTCCAGGCCGACCCCGAGCGCGGCTTCCTGCTGCTGGAAGACCTGGGCCGCGACACCTTCCTGCAAGCGGTGGAGGCCGGCCGCGCCGATCCCGATGCGCTGTTCGAAGCCGCCTTCGCCCAGTTGCTCAAGATCCAGGCGCTACCCTGCCCCGACGACCTGCCGCCCTACGACGAGGCCTTCCTCGTCCGCGAACTGCGCTTGTTCGACGAGTGGTTCCTCGGCCGCCATCTCGGCCTGAGCCTGGACTGCGGCGACCTGGAGCGGCTCGACCTGGCCTATCGCCGCATCCTCGACAATCTGCTGGCGCAGCCGCAGGTGTTCATCCACCGCGACTTCATGCCGCGCAACCTGATGCCGCAGGCCGACGGCGGCGTGGCGGTGATCGATTTCCAGGGCGCATTGCGCGGGCCGGCGGCCTACGACCCGATCAGCCTGTTCCGCGATGCCTTCGTCAGTTGGCCGCAGGCGCGGGTCGAACAGGGGCTGGCGCGCTACCACGCCCTGGCGCTCGCCGCCGGGATCGCGGTGCCGGCCGACTACGCCCGCTTCCGCCGCGACGCCGACTTCGCCGGCCTGCAGCGGCACATCAAGATCCTGGGCCTGTTCGCGCGCCTGAACCATCGCGACGGCAAGCCCAAGTACCTGGCCGATGCGCCGCGCTTCCTGGCCTATCTGGATCAAGTACTGCCGCGCTATCCGGAACTGGCGCCGCTGGCGCAGGTGGTCGATCGGCATGTGCGCCCGGCCCTGGCCGGCGGCGGCGCTGCGGGCCCGGCCGCGGCCGGCGCGAACGCATGAAAGCGCTGATCTTCGCCGCCGGCCTGGGCGAGCGCATGCGCCCGCTGACCCTGCACACGCCCAAGCCGCTGCTGCCGGTCGGCGGCAAGCCGCTCATCGAATGGCACCTGGACAAGCTGGCCGCGCTGGGCGTGGAAGAGGTGGTGGTCAACATCGCCTGGCTGGCCGAGCGCTTTCCCGAAACGCTCGGCGACGGCGCCCGCTGGGGTCTGCGCCTGCGTTATTCGCACGAAGGCGCGGTGCCGCTGGAGACCGGCGGCGGCATGCTGCACGCGTTGTCGCTGCTGCAGGAAGGCGCCGCCCCGGACGCGCCGTTCCTGGTCGCCAACGGCGATATCTGGACCGATTTCGATTTCGCCGCACTGCCGCGCGAGTTCGACGGCGACGCGCACTTGCTGCTGGTGGACAATCCGGCCGAACGCCCGCTCGGCGATTTCCAGCTCGGCGCCGATGGCCGTCTGGCCAACGAGGGGCCGTCGCGGCAGACCTACGCCGGCATCGGTCTGTACCGCGCCAGCCTGTTCCAGGACTGGCGCCGCATCCTCGGCGATGTCGCCGGCAGCGAGCGCCAGCCGCCGCGCTTCAGCGTGGTGCCCTTGCTGCGCCATGCCGCCGCGCGCGGCCGGCTGGCCGGTTCGCTGCATCGCGGCCGCTGGACCGACGTGGGCACGCCCGAACGCCTGCAACGCCTGGACGCGCAACTGGCGGCGGCTTGAACGCCGGCGGCATCGCCGCACCGGGCCGCGCCCGCGCGAGCGCAGCGCCCGCACTGGCGCCGGGCCCAGGCGCGGGTCTAGCATCCGCGCCGACATGGACGCCTCGCACAAGACCCTCAGCAAATTCCTCAGCCTGGTGCTGCGCCACCAGCCCCAGGTCATCGGCCTGCGCCTGGACGCGCAGGGCTGGGCCGAAGTGGACGAACTCATCGCCAAGGCCCGCGCCCGCGGCACCCGCCTGGACCGCGCGCTGATCGAAGCGATCGTGCGCGACAGCGACAAGCAGCGCTTCAAACTCAGCGACGACGGCCGGCGCATCCGCGCCAACCAGGGCCACTCGCTCGCCATCGACCTGGGCCTGGCGCCTGCGCAGCCGCCGCAATGGCTTTACCACGGCACTGCCACGCACTCGGCCGAGTCGATCCGCGCGCAGGGACTGACCCGGCAGAACCGCCAGCACGTGCACCTGTCGCTGGAGCGCGCCACCGCGGCCAAGGTCGGCCAGCGCCACGGCAGCCCGCTGGTGCTGCGCATCCAGGCCGGACGCATGCACGCGCAAGGCCTGCCGTTCTACCTGGCCGACAACGGCGTCTGGCTCACCGAGGCGGTGCCGCCGGAGTTCATCCAGTGGCCGCAGGCCGACGAAGCCGCGCTCGACTGCACCGACCCGGATCCGCCACGCGCCGGCTTGCGGTTGAGCGCGGTCCGCGCCGACCTCGCCCGCTTGGCCGTGGACGCCATCGTCAATGCCGCCAATACCTCACTGCTCGGCGGCGGCGGTGTGGACGGCGCCATCCACCGCGCCGCCGGCCCCGGATTGGCGGCCGAATGCCGCCTGCTCGGCGGCTGCCGGCCGGGCGAGGCCAAACTCACCGCCGGCCATCGCCTGACAGCGCCGTATGTGATCCACACGGTCGGCCCGGTCTGGCGCGGCGGCGAGCACGGCGAAGCCGGGACGCTGGCGGCCTGTTATCGCAATGCGCTGGCCATCGCCGCCGAGCGCCGGCTGGCGAGCATCGCGTTTCCCTGCATCGGCACCGGACGCTACGGCTATCCGCCGGAACCCGCCGCGCGCATCGCCGTGGATACGCTGCGCGCGCACGCCGCTGCCTGGCCGCGCGAAGCGGTGCTGTGCTGCTTCAGCGATGCCGACCTGGCGCTGTATCGGCGCTTGCTGGACACCGCACCCGGCGATGCCGGCCCCGGCGCCGCCGGCTGAGCGCCGGCCTGCGCTTCAGTCCACGCCCAGGGTCTGGCGCAGGAACGGCACGGTGATCCGGCGCTGCGCCGCCAGCGAGGCGCGGTCGAGCCGGTCCAGGGCCTGGGTCAGGCCGCCCAGGTCGCGGCCCAGGCGCTTGAGCAGCCAGTCCAGCGCCGCTTCCTCCAACGCCAGCCCGCGCCGCTGCGCACGTTGCCGCAGCACCTGGGCGCGGCCGTCGTCGTCCAGCGGCGCCAGCACGATGCGGGTGCATTGCGACAGGCGCGAGCGCAGGTCCGGCAGCGACAGGGCCAGCGCGTCGGGGTTCTCGCGCGCGGCATAGAGGACCGCGGCGCCGGCCTGGCGGGCGCGGTTGTGGGTGTCGAACAGGGCGACCTCGTCCTCGCGCGAGCCGGCGATGGCTTCGATCCCGTCCAGCGCCAGCAGGTCGTTGCCTTCCAGTGCGTGCAGCGCCTCGCGCAGGCGCCCGGCGGCAGCGGCCAGCGGCAGATAGGCCGCGCGCCGGCCGGCGGCGTCGGCCGCGGCGCAGGCGCCCAGCAGCAGGTGGGTCTTGCCGACTCCGGCCGGACCGGCCAGGTAGACCCAATCGGCGCCGCCGGGATCGACATAGCCGGCGGTCTCCGGGTCTTGCACGGCCAGCGCGCGCAACTGCGCGAGCGCTCCGGCCGGGGCATGCACGAACGTATCCAGACGCTGGTCCGGCGGATAGCGCAGGGCCAGCGGCAACTGCGGGACGCTCACTCGGCTTCGCGCTCCGTGCCGTTGCCCTGCGCGACCGCCTCGGCCAGCGGCACCGCGGCCGGGTCGATCAGGATGGTCGGGTGATCGCCCGCGTACAGCCGGCTGTGGGTGTAGCGCTCCTGCGCATAGCGCAGCAGCACATTGGCCACCGCCGCCACCGGCAGCGCCAGCAACATGCCGAGGAAGCCGAACAACTGCCCGCCGGCCAGCACCGCGAAGATCACCGCCACCGGGTGCAGGCCGATGCGGTCGCCGACCAGCTTCGGGGTCAGCCAGTAGCTTTCCACCACCTGGCCCACGCCGAACACCGCCAGCACGCCGAGCACGTGCTTCCAATCGCCGTACTGCACCAACGCGGCGACCACGCCCAGGACGATGCCGCTGGCCGGGCCGAGGTAGGGCACGAAGGTCAGCAGGCCGGCGATGATGCCGATCAGGATGCCCAGGT
>CBIFVU010000317.1:0-4535 GCA_966185905.1 uncultured Lysobacter sp. | reverse complement strand
ATGCTGGCCTGTCACGCCGGAGGTCGCGGGTTCGAGTCCCGTCCACTCCGCCAGTCTTGCCGAAGGCCCCGGGAACGGGGCCTTCGTTTTATCGGGGCGTCCCAGTGGGACGCCTTTTTTCTTGCCCGCTCGCCGAGCCTGCCTCCGGCGGCCCGGGACGCGCACGCACCGGGGCGCTCGATCCGACCGGCCGTGCGTGAACGGCGCGGCCGGTCCGCAGCCCGCGCCCGCTCGCCGTGCCGCCCGTCGGCCGCCCAGGCCGTCGCGCTCCCATGCCCGCCCGCGCGCCTCCCGACCCGCGGCCCCCGACCCGCGGCCCACGCGGCCGCGGGCGGGCGTCCGCCCGGCGCGCGGAACCGCGCTAAACTGTCCGGCTCAAGACTCAACCGACCCGGACATGCTGCAGACACTCCGCGACAAGACCTCGGGCTGGATCGCCACCGTGATCCTCGGCCTGCTGATCATCCCCTTCGCCTTCGTGGGCATCGAGCAGTACATGGTGCAGCGCGTGGACAGCGCGGTCGCGCGCGTGGAGATGGCCCCGTCGTGGTGGCGCTCGGCGCCGTCGTGGTGGCCGGTCTCGATGGTCTGGCGCAAGGAGAACATCGAGCGCAGCCAGTTCGACGAGCGCTTCCAGCGCGAACGCGAGCGCCGCCGCGCCGCCGAGGGCGAGAACTTCGATGCCCGCGAGTTCGAGAAGATGGAGTCCAAGCGCGAGGTGCTGGACATCCTGATCGACGAGCGCGTGCGCAAGCTCGCCGCCGAAGTCGAAGGCCTGGCGGTCAGCGATGCGCTGGTGGTCAAGACGATCCAGTCCGTGCCCGAGTTCCAGGACGGCAGCGGCAACTTCAACCAGGAACGCTATCTCTACGGCCTGCAGATGCGCCAGCCGCCGCAGACGCCGGCCGAGTTCGAGCAGTTCGTGCGCGACCGCCTGCTCGAATCGATGCTGACCACCGGCGTGGCGCAGAGCAATTTCGTCACCCAGGCCGAGATCGATCGCCTGATCAAGCTGATGGGCGAGCGCCGCGACGTCAGCCTGGTGATGGTGCCGGCGCCGGCCGCCGACACCGCCGAGGTGAGCGCGGCGGAGATCCAGAAGTGGTACGCCGACCATCCGAAGGATTACCGCGCGCCGGAAAGCGTCAACATCGAATATGTCGAGCTCAACGGCGCTTCGCTGCCGCCGCCGGCGCCGCCGACCGAGGAGGCCCTGCGCCGTCGCTACGAGGAAGAGAAGAAGCGCTTCCTGGCCGAAGAACAGCGCCTGATCTCGCACATCCAGGTCAACCTGCCGGCCGGCGCCGACGCCGCTGCGCAGAAGGCCGCCGAGGCCAAGGCCAAGCAACTGGCCGCGCAGGCCAAGGCCCCGGGCGCCGATTTCGCCGCGCTGGCCCGCGCCAACAGCGACGACCTGGGCTCCAAGGGCATGGGCGGCGAGCTGGGCTGGCTGAGCAAGGGCGCCATCCCCGGTGCCTTCGACGAGGCCGCCTTCAAGCTCAAGGCCGGCGAGATCAGCGAGCCGGTCAAGGGCGACGGCGGTTGGCACGTGATCTGGGTGCGCGAGGTCAAGGCCGGACAACAGCAGCCTTTCGAGCAGGTGCGCGATGCCTTGCTGCGCGAAGAGACCGAGACCGCGCGCGAACGCGCCTTCAACGATTTCTCGGCCAAGCTGGTCGACCTGGTCTACAAGAACCCGACCTCGCTGGAAGGCCCGGCCAAGGCCATGAACCTGCCGGTGCAAAAGCTCGGCCCGGTGACCCGCGATGCCGCTTCCAACACCGGCATCGCCGCCAACCCGGCGGTGATCCGCGCGGCCTTCACCGAGTCGCGCATGCAGGACAACACCGTCAGCGATCCGGTCGACATCGGCCAGGATCACAGCGTGTTGATCCGGGTGCTCTCGCACCAGCCCGAGCGGCCGCAGCCGCTGGAGCAAGTGCGCGAGAAGGTGATCGCCGCGATCCGCGCCGACCGCACCGAGAAGGCGGCCGAGAAGGAAGCCCAGGCGTTGGTCGCGCGGCTCCAGGCCGGCGAGACCCTGGCCGCGGTCGCCGCCAGCCGCAAGCTGCCGCCGCCGCAGCCCATGCCCGGCGTGGCCCGCGGCATGCCGCTGCCGACCGAGGACGTCAGCGAGGCCATCTTCGCCGCCAAGGCGCCGGCCGAAGGCAAGTCCACCGCTGGCAAGGCCACCCTGGACGACGGCCGCGTGGTGCTGTTCACCGTCGACAAGGTCGTGCCGGGCAGCCGCGCCGAACTGCCGGCGGCGCAACTGGACATGCTGCGCACGCAGATCTCGCAGATGGCCGGCTACGAGGACGGCCGCGACCTGACCTCGGCATTGCGCAAGCGCATGCAGGTCAAGGTGATCGAGGAAAACCTCAAGTAAGCGGCATCGGCCAGGGCGCGGGGCGGCGCACACGCCGCCCGCGCGCACCGGCCCACCGGCCGCCGCAGGGCCGCGCATGAAGAGCAGACTGATCGCTGTCGGCGAACGCGCCCCGCGCTGGGTCGCCGAGGGTTTCGGAGAATACCAGAAGCGGCTCTCGTACTGGCTGCCGCTGGAGTTGGTCGAGATCGAACCGGGGCTGCGCGGCAAAGGCCGCGATGCCGCGCGCGCGACCCAGGACGAGGGCGCGCGAGTGCTCGCGGCGCTGCCCAAGAACGCTTGCGTGGTCGCGCTGGAAGGGCGCGGCCGGCTGTGGAGTTCCGAGCAACTGGCGCAGCGGCTGGAGCACTGGCGCGGACAGGGGCGCGACCTGGCCTTCCTGATCGGCGGCCCCGAGGGCCACGCCACGGATGTGCTGGCCCGGGCCGACGAACAGTGGTCGCTGGGGCCGTTGACCCTGCCGCACATGCTGGTGCGCCTGGTCGCGGCCGAGCAGCTCTACCGCGCGGCCGCGTTGCTGGCCAATCATCCCTACCACCGCGCCTGAGCGCGCCGGGCATCGCTCGTTGCGCCGGCCGCGCCAGTGCCCGGCAGGCTATCGCCGCGCCCGGGCCGCTGCGTTCGAGTCGGTCCCGACTGGCACACACCAAGCCCGGGCCGGAGCCCGGGCTTGGCGGCCTGGCGGGGGCGGTCGGCGTGGACCGCCGCGTTCATTGGTTCAACTTGAACTCGATCGGCACCCGGCCCAGCGCCTGCACCGGTTGGCCCTCGTGCAGGGCCGGCTGGAAGAGCCAGCTCGAGCGCACCACCCGCACTGCGGCCTGGTCGAGCAGCCGGTGGCCGCTGCTGCGCACCACCTTCACCTCCTGCGGCCTGCCGTCCACGCCGACCAGGATCTCCAGTTCGACCACGCCGGTCAGGCCCTCGCGCACCGCTTGCGGCGGATAGCTCGGCGCAGGGTTGCGCAGCGCCTGCAAGGTCGCGCCCTGGGCCACCGGTGGTGCGGTCAGGGTCTGCGCAGGCGGAGTGAACGAGGCCGTCTGGACGCCCGGCGGATCGCCGACCTGGGGCGGCGTGTCGGCCACGATCGGCGGCGGGTCCACGGCCTGCTGCGGCTGCACCGTCGGCTGCGGCGGGGCCGGGCGGGTGGTGACCGGCACCGGTTGGGTCGGCGGCGGGGGCGGCGGCGTAATCCGCGGCTCGGGCCGCAGGATCACCACGTCGGGCACGGTGGTGAACGTTTCTTGTATCAGCTTGGGCGCTGCCAGCGGCACCAGGGCCAGCATCAGCAGCGCCGCGTTGAACACGATGGCCCCGGCGTTGGCGGCGATGCGGGTGCCGTCCAGGGGTTCCCGCAGGGTGTGGGAAGGGATCGCGCGAACCATGGCTTCCTCCTTGGATTGTCTACACAACTGGTACAGACAACGCTCGGCTACCGCGACCGGGGTCGAATCTGAAAGCGGCGCCTTGTCACAGAACATGCGCCGGCGCAGGGTGGAGATGCAAGCGGTTCTCGTTTGCGCTTCCGACAGGGAGAGGCGGGGTGGGAGCGTTGGCCGGGAGGCGATGCAGAACGCGTAGAAGGCGGCGGTTTCGCCGGCGATGCCAGCGGGTTAGCCACGCGAGCGATCAACGGAAGGAGGTATCCTGAAGCTGAACCTCAGGCAACGGATAGCGGCGGCAGGGGCGCTTCGCCACTTGCACTGCGGGTCCGCTGACCGGGCGATGTGTGCTTTCGGGTGCTCGGACGAACGAGCGAACGAACGAGCGAACAAGTAGGCACTCTGGGGCCCGACCGCCGGCAGGCCGAAGGTCCATCCAGCCGGCGACGCTGCCACCGCGGACGCGCAGCCGGCCGGCGCCCGCGCCCCGCCCGCTTCCGAGCGGATCACCCGGTCGCAGCACCCGGCCGGCACGGCGCAGCGACGTAAAAAACAGGCCCCTTGCGGGGCCTGTCGGGGCTTGCACTGCGGCCTTGGACTCAGCCGCGCGGGCCGTCTTCGTCGGCCGGATCGGGCGAAGGTTCGGGCCGGCGTTCCACGCCGCCCTCATCCGGGCCGGGCGGGCGGCGCTTCGGGCGGTGGGCGTCGCCCGGGTCGCGCGGCTGCGGCTCGGGATAGCCCGGCGCGCGGCGCGGATCGGGCGC
>CBIFVU010000316.1:0-4537 GCA_966185905.1 uncultured Lysobacter sp. | reverse complement strand
CTGCGCCAGGTCACCAGCCGCGCCGACGTCAACATCGCCGCGGTCAACTACCACTTCGGCAGCAAGGAGAACCTGGTCAACGAGGTCTTCCGCCGGCGCATGGACGAGATGACCGCCCAGCGGATGAGCGCGCTCAAGGCCGCCGTGGCCGAGCGCCCGGGCGAACTGGAGCCGATCCTGGCCGCCTTCGTCGAGCCGGCCCTGGCCCTGGCCCAGGACCGCAACGGCGGCGGCGCCTTCGTCCGGGTGATCGCCCGCGCCTACGCCGAGAAGAACGACAGCCTGCGCAAGTTCCTGTCCGACCACTACGGCCATGTCCTGCGCGAGTTCGCCAAGGCCATCGCCGGCGCGGTGCCCGGCCTGAGCAAGGAAGAGTTGTACTGGCGCCTGGACTTCCTGGCCGGCGCCCTGACCTATGCCATGGCCGATTTCGGCCTGATCAAGCGGCCGCCGGGGGTGAGCGAACAGGCCCACCGCCAGCGCGCCGCGCGCGAACTGATCCGATTCGCCGCCGCCGGCTTCAAGAGCTGAGCGGCGCAGGCGCCGGCCCCGGCGGGGTCGGCGCCGCCGGCGGGCGCTGCGCCCCGGTCCCGCTGCACCGCCGCCGGACTCCCCCTCGCCACTGAAGATTCCCGCCTCGCTTCGCCCTGCCTCGCTGTCCAAGGCACTTCATCTTTCAAGGAGTTGCAGACGATGTCCAACCAATTGCTTGTCCGTCGCGCCGCCGTCCTCGGCGCCGGCGTCATGGGCGCCCAGATCGCCGCCCACCTGACCAACGCCGGCGTGGACACGGTGCTGTTCGACCTGGCCGCCAAAGAAGGCGACCCCAACGGCATCGTCAACAAGGCCATCGCCAACCTGGCCAAACTGAGCCCGGCGCCGCTGGCCAGCAAGGCTCTGGCCGAGCGCCTGAGCGCGGCCAACTACGACACCGGCCTGGAGCAGTTGCGCGGCTGCGACCTGGTGATCGAGGCCATCGCCGAACGCATGGACTGGAAGCAGGACCTGTACAAGAAGATCGCCCCGTTCGTGCCCGAGCACGCGGTGCTGGCCTCCAACACCTCCGGCCTGGGCATCGACAAGCTCGCCGAAGTGCTGCCCGAACAACTGCGCCACCGCTTCCTGGGCGTGCACTTCTTCAACCCGCCGCGCTACATGCACCTGGCCGAGCTGATCCCGGCCAAGACCACCGACGCGGCGGTGCTGGAAGGCCTGGAAACCTTCCTGACCACCACCCTGGGCAAGGGCGTGGTGATCGCCAAGGACACTCCGAACTTCATCGGCAACCGCATCGGCGTGTTCTCGATGCTGGCGGCCATGCACCACACCGAACAGTTCGGCCTGGGCTTCGACACCGTCGATGCGCTGACCGGCCCGGCCATCGGCCGGCCGAAGTCGGCGACCTACCGCACCGCCGACGTGGTCGGCCTGGACACCATGGCCCATGTCATCAAGACCATGGCCGACACCCTGCCCGAAGACCCCTGGCACGCTTATTTCAAGGCGCCCAAGTGGCTGAGCGCGCTGGTCGAGAAGGGCGCGCTGGGGCAGAAGACCGGCGCCGGCTTCTACACCAAGAAGGGCAAGGACATCCTGGTGCTGGACCTCAAGGCCCAGGACTTCCGCCCTTCCGCCGGCGAGCTGGATGCCGAGGTCGCGGCCATGCTCAAGGAAAAGGACCCGGCCAAGAAGTTCGCCGCGCTGCGCGCCAGCGCGCATCCGCAGGCGCAGTTCCTGTGGGCGGCCTTCCGCGACACCTTCCACTACAGCGCCTTCCACCTGGAATCCATCGCCGATACCGCGCGCGATGTCGATTTCGCCATGCGCTGGGGCTACGGCTGGTCGCTGGGCCCGTTCGAGACCTGGCAGGCCGCCGGCTGGCGCCAGGTCGCCGACTGGATCGCCGAAGACATCGTCGCCGGCAAGGCCATGGCCAGCGCGCCGCTGCCGGACTGGGTGTTCGACGGCCGCGAAGGCGTGCACGACGCCAAGGGCAGCTACAGCCCGGGCCGCGGCGCGCAGGTGCCGCGCTCGTCCAACCCGGTCTACGCCCGCCAGCGCTTCCCCGACGCCCTGCTCGGCGAGAAGTTCTCCCAGGGCCGCACGGTGTTCGAGAACGACGGCATCCGCCTGTGGGCCGACGAGGGCGACGACATCGCCGTCATCAGCTTCAAGACCAAGATGCACACGGTCAACGACCATGTGCTCAACGGCATCCAGGAAGCCATCGGCATCGCCGAGAAGCAGTTCAAGGGCGTGGTGATCTGGCAGCCCAAGGAGCCCTTCTCCGCCGGCGCCGACCTGGCCGGCGCGCTGGGCCTGCTGCAGGCCGGCGACGTCCAGGGCTTCCAGGCCATGGTCGCCAACTTCCAGGCCACCAGCCAGCGCATCAAGTACTCGCTGGTGCCGGTGGTCGCGGCGGTGCGCGGGCTGGCCCTGGGCGGCGGCTGCGAGTTCCAGATGCACGCCGCGCGCAGCGTGTTCGCGCTGGAGAGCTACATCGGCCTGGTCGAGGCCGGCGTGGGCCTGCTGCCGGCCGGCGGCGGCCTGAAGGAACTGGCGGTGCGCGCTTCCGAAGCGGCCGGTCCGGGCGGCGACGTGTTCGCCCAGCTCAAGACCGCCTTCGAGAGCGTGGCCATGGGCAAGGTCTCGGCCTCGGCCTTCGAGGCGCGCGAGCTCAAGCTGGCGCGCGCCGACGACGTAGTGGTGTTCAACGGCTTCGAGCTGCTGCACGCGGCCAAGGCGCAGGCGCGCGGCCTGGCCGAGAGCGGCTATCGCCCGCCCCTGCCCGCGCGCCGCATCCAGGTCGCCGGCGACGTCGGCATCGCCACCTTCAAGATGCTGCTGGTGAACATGCTCGAAGGACGCTTCATCTCGCCGCACGACTACGAGATCGCCACCCGCATCGCCACGGTGATCTGCGGCGGCGAAGTCGACCGCGGCGCGCTGGTGGACGAGGAATGGCTGCTCAAGCTCGAACGCGAGCATTTCGTCGCCCTGGCGCAGATGCCCAAGAGCCAGGAACGCATCGCGCACATGCTCAAGACCGGCAAGCCCCTGCGGAACTGAGATTGGGGATTCGAGATTCGGGATTGGCAAAAGCGCTCCCGAATCTCCGGCCCGATCAATCCCGAATCCCTAATCCCGAATCCCGCTTTCGGAGAAAGCCATGAAACAAGTGCAAGAGGCCTACATCGTCGCCGCCACCCGCACCCCCGTGGGCAAGGCGCCGCGCGGCGCGTTCCGCAACACCCGTCCGGACGACATGCTCGCCCACGTGCTCAGGGCCGTGGTCGCGCAGGCGCCGGGCATCGACGTCAACCGCATCGACGACGCCATCATCGGCTGCGCCATGCCCGAGGGCGAGCAAGGCATGAACGTGGCGCGCATCGGCGTGCTGCTGGCCGGCCTGCCCGATACCGTGGCCGCGCAGACCATCAACCGCTTCTGCTCCTCGGGCCTGCAGGCCGTGGCGCTGGCGGCCAACGAAATCCGCCTGGGCAACGCCGACCTGGTCCTGGCCGGCGGCACCGAGTCGATGTCGATGGTGCCGATGATGGGCAACAAGGTCGCGCTGTCGCCGTCGGTGTTCAAGGACGACCACGTCGCCATCGCCTACGGCATGGGCATCACCGCCGAGAAGGTCGCCGAGGAATGGAAGGTCTCGCGCGAGGAGCAGGACGCCTTCGCCCTGGCCTCGCACCAGAAGGCCCTGGCCGCGCAGGCAGCCGGCGAGTTCGCCAGCGAAATCAGCCCCTACGAAGTGGTCTCGCACGTGCCGGACCTGTCGGGCAACGCGATCAAGCTGCGCAAGCTGCTGGTCCAGGCCGACGAAGGCCCGCGCGCGGACACCACCGCCGAAGGCCTGGCCAAGCTGCGTCCGGTGTTCCGCAACGGCCAGTTCGGCGGCACCGTCACCGCCGGCAACAGCTCGCAGATGAGCGACGGCGCCGGCGCGGTGCTGCTGGCCTCGGCGCAGGCGATCAAGGACTACGGCCTGACCCCGCTGGCGCGCTTCGTCAGCTTCTCCGTCGCCGGCGTGCGCCCGGAAGTGATGGGCATCGGCCCGATCGCCGCCATCCCCAAGGCGCTCAAGCAGGCGGGCCTGAGCAAGGACCAGCTCGACTGGATCGAGCTCAACGAAGCCTTCGCCGCGCAGGCCCTGGCGGTGATCCGCGACAGCGAGCTCGACCCGTCCAAGGTCAACCCGCTCGGCGGCGCCATCGCTCTGGGCCATCCGCTGGGCGCGACCGGCGCGGTCCGCACCGCCACCATCGTGCACGGCCTGCAGCGCCGCAAGCAGAAGTACGGCATGGTGACCATGTGCATCGGCACCGGCATGGGCGCGGCGGGCATCTTCGAAGCGCTGTAAGCCCTCGCTTCGCGCAGGCAACGGAAAACCCCGGGATTCCCGGGGTTTTTTGTTCCGGGAATGGGGGGGACGGGAATCGGGAATGGGGAATGGGGAATCGGAACGGCGGTTACGCGCGGGCGTGCCCGCACGTCCCGTGCCTGCCCTGCCGATTCCCGTTTCTTG
>CBIFVU010000315.1:0-4550 GCA_966185905.1 uncultured Lysobacter sp. | reverse complement strand
CGGGCAACGACCGCACCTCGCTGCTGATCTTCATCAAGGACCAGCCCGGCGCGCTCTACAGCGTGCTCTCGCCGTTCGCCAAGCGCGGGCTGAGCATGAACCGGATCGAGTCGCGCCCGGGCCACACCGGCCGCTGGCAATACGCTTTCTTCGTCGACATCGGCGGCCACGTGCAGGAGGACGCCATGCGCGAGGCGCTGGACGAGCTGGCCGGGCTGGCGCACGAGGTCAAGGTGCTGGGCTCCTACCCGGTGGCGATCGCATGAGCGAGCCGGCCGCGCGACCCGTGCCGCCGCCGGCACCGACGCTGGACGAGGCTGGGTTCGCCGCGCGCGCCCAGCCCGGCGTGCAGCGGCTGAAAGCCTACGATCCCGGCCACGACCTGGTGGCGTTGCGGCGCCGCTTCGGCGAAGGCCGCCTGGTCGAGCTGGGTTCCAACGAAAACCCCTACGGCCCTTCGCCGGCTGCGCGCGAAGCGATCCTGCACGCCCTGCATGCGCTGCACCGCTATCCCGACCCGCTCGGCGGCGACCTCAAGCGCGCGCTGGCGCGCGAACACGGCGTGGACAGCGCGCAGATCCTGCTCGGCAACGGCTCGCACGAATTGCTGATGCAGCTCAGCCAAGTGTTCGCCGGTCCGGGCGAGGAGGTGGTGTTCTCGCGCTACGGCTTCGCCGTGTTCGCCCTGGCCGCGCAGGCCGCCGGCGCGCGCCTGCGCATCGTCGAGGCGTTGCCGCGCGAGGCCGGCATGCCCTGCGGCCACGACCTGGATGCGATCGCCGCGGCGGTCGGCGCGGACACCAAGCTGGTGTACCTGGCCAACCCCAACAACCCCACCGGCACTTGGTTCGGCCGCGATGCGCTGGTCGCCTTCCTCGACCGGATCCCCGCCGGCACCCTGGTGGTGATGGACGAGGCCTATGCCGAAATGGCCGACGCGCCGGACTACGCCAGCGCCCTGGAACTGCTCGCGCGCTATCCCAATCTCGCCGTCACCCGCACCTTCAGCAAGGCCTACGGCCTGGCCGGGCTGCGCGTGGGCTATCTGATCGGCCAGCCCGGCCTGGTCGCAGTGATGGAGCGGCTGCGCGAGAGCTTCAACGTCAACGGCCCGGCCCTGGCCGCCTGCGAGGCCGCGCTCGGCGACCGCGCGCACCTGCAGTGGGCCTGCGCGCGCAATGCCGAGCAGCGCGCCGCACTGAGCCAGGCGCTGGCCCAGCGCGGCCTGCGCGTGTTCCCTTCGCAGACCAATTTCGTGCTGGTCCAGTTCGGCGCGCGCACCGCGCAGGTGGAGGCCGCGCTGGTCGAGCGCGGGGTGATCCTGCGGCCGATGGGCGGCTACGGCCTGGGCGATTGCATCCGCATCAGCGTCGGCAACGCCGACGAGAACCGCCGCCTGCTGGCGGCACTGGACGAGTTGCCGGCATGAGCGCGAACGACATCCACCCGGCCTGGATCGCCGCCGCCGGCAGCGCCTTGCGCGGGCGCCTGCGCGTGCCCGGCGACAAGTCGGTCTCGCACCGGGCGATCATGCTCGGCGCGCTCGCCGAAGGCGTCACCCGCGTCACCGGTTTCCTGGAAGGCGAGGACACCCGCGCCACCGCGCGGGTGTTCGAGCAGCTCGGCGTGCGCATCGAAACACCGAGCGCGAGCGAGCGCATCGTCCACGGCGCAGGCCTGCACGGCCTGCGCGCACCCGCCGGCGAACTGGATTGCGGCAACGCCGGCACCGGCATGCGCCTGCTCGCCGGGGTGTTGGCCGGGCAGGCCTTCGACAGCGTTCTGGTCGGCGATGCCTCGCTGTCCAAGCGGCCGATGCGGCGAGTCAGCGAGCCCTTGGCGGCGATGGGCGCGCGCATCGACAGCCAGGACGGCGGCGTGCCGCCGCTGCGCATCCACGGCGGCCGCGCGCTGCGCGGCATCGACTACACCTTGCCGGTGGCCAGCGCCCAGGTGAAATCGGCGCTGCTGCTGGCCGGCCTGTACGCTCAGGGCGAGACCGTGGTGCGCGAGCCGCACCCGACCCGCGACTACACCGAGCGCATGCTGGCCGCGTTCGGCTGGCCGATCGAATTCGGCCCCGGCCAGGCGCGCCTGAGCAGCGGCCACGCGCTGCGCGCCACCGACGTGGCGGTGCCGGCTGACTTCTCCTCGGCCGCGTTCTTCCTGGTCGCCGCCAGCATCGTGCCCGGCTCGGACCTGGTGCTCGAAGCGGTCGGCATGAACCCGCGCCGCACCGGCCTGCTGGCCGCGCTGCGCCTGATGGGCGCCGACATCGTGCAGGAGCATCCGCGCGATGAAGGCGGCGAGCCGGTGGCCGACCTGCGCGTGCGCTATGCGCGCTTGCGCGGGGTGGAGGTGCCGCAGGCGCTGGTGCCGGACATGATCGACGAATTCCCGGCGCTGTTCGTGGCCGCGGCGGCGGCGCAGGGCCGTACCGTGGTCAGCGGCGCGGCCGAGTTGCGGGTCAAGGAGTCCGACCGCATCGCGACCATGGCCGCGGGCCTGCGCGCGCTCGGCGTATCGCTGCAGGAAACGCCCGACGGCGCGATCATCGACGGCGGCGGCCTGCGCGGCGGCGCGGTGGACAGCCATGGCGATCACCGCATCGCGATGAGCTTCGCGGTGGCGGCGCAGTTGGCGCAGGGCGAGGTGCGGATCGGCGACGTGGCCAATGTCGCCACCTCCTTCCCCGGCTTTGAAACGCTGGCAGCGCAGGCCGGCATGCGCATCGCCGCGGCCTGAACCGCGGCCGCCGCCCGGGGCCCCCCTAGGCGGCCTTCCATCGCAGCGCCCAAACCACAGGCGCTGCGAATCCCGAATCCCCAATCCCCGCCGTCACTGCACCGAGCGGAACTCCACGGCCTGTTCCACCACCGAAGCCACCTCGCGGCCCTCGTGCAGGGCCGGCTGGAAACGCCAGTCGCGCACCGCGACCAGGGCGGCCCGGTCGAGTTCGCGCGAGCCGCTGCGGCGCGCCACCGCCACCTCGTCCGGCACGCCGTCGGCGCCGACATTGACCCGCAGCACCACGGTGCCGCTTTCGCCGCGGCGCAGGGCCGCAAGCGGATAACGCGGCTGCGCATTGAGCTCGACCAAGGGACGCGCCTGCGCGGTGCGCGGCGCATCCGGCGCCGGTGGGGCGGCCTCCACGGCCGGGGCAGGCGCCGGCGCTTGCGCCAACGGCCGGGCTGCGGCGCTGGGCAGCGGCGCCTCGTCGGCCGGCGCCGGCAGCGAGCGTTGCAGCGGCGAAAGCACGAACACCGGCGGCAGCGGCGTGGGCACGTGCGCCGGCGGCCGCTTGCCGTACAGATACCAGCCCAGGAACGCCGCGCCGAGCAGCAGCAACAACAGCATCAGGCCGGTGCGGCTGGGTTGCAGCGCCGCCTCGGCGCTGGATCCGCCTGCGTTCGCGGCCGCAGGGGGCGCACTCTCCAGCGCGCGCGCGGCCTCCTCGGGCAGTGGGATGGAATGTGATGAGGTGCTCATATTGCTCTCCGTAGCCGCTTCCCCAAGCGGAATCGCGGCGCCGAGCTTCTTGGCTGCAAGGTTAGCCGATGGTGAACATTGCGTTCACACCGCGCTGGATCGCGCCGCGCGATGGAAAGAATGCGAACGGGTGCGCGCATCGCGGACGGGCGAGCGACGCGGGGCGCGCTGGTGGGCATCGCGGCGCGACTGCGTCGTTGCGGCAGCGACGAGGCGAAGCCGTCGATCCGATGGGCGCAGATCCGATGCGCTCGATTCCAGCGCATTCGATTCCAGCATCGTCGACCACGGTGCCGTCGAGTCCGGCGCCGGCCCGGCAGCCGCTTCGCACCGGCGCAGCGGACTGCGCGATCGACGCGGCGCGCTGCGCAAGGCCGCCCTCCAGGCAAGCCGTCACTGATTGGCGTTGAAGGTGATCGGCACGATCACTGTATCGGCGACCGGGCGCCCGCCGCGGGTGGCCGGGCGGAAGCGCCAGGCGCGCACCGCACTGAGCGCGGCGCGGTCGAGCGCGCGCGAACCGCTGGCCTGGACCACTTCGACCCCGCCGACCGCGCCGTTCTCGTCGACCTGCACGCGCAGGCGCACCGTGCCGCTTTCGCCGCGGCGCAGCGACTGCGGCGGATACTGCGGCGGGCGGTTGCCCGGCAGCGGCGTGGCCGAGCTCAAGGGGCCGGAGGCCGTCGGCGCAGGCGCCGGGTTGGCCGGCGCGCTGGGCAGGGACTGCGGCGGCGCCGGCGGGTTCGGGTTCTCGACCAGGCGCGGGGCCTCCTCGCCGGGAGCCTCTGTCGCCGCCGGCGGCAGCGACTGCGGCGAGGCCGGCGCCGCGCCTTCGCCGCCGGCCGGAGCCGGCGCCGGCAGCGGCGCATAGAAGGGCTGGGCGCTGGTCGGCGGGGTTTCGCCGGCGCGGTAGAAGTCGTCGCCGCCCTGGCCCTTGCCCGACAGGAACACCCAGGCGAACAGGCCCAGGCCCACGACGAAGGCCGCCGGGATCAGCCAGGCGGCCTTGCCCGAAGGCAGCCACGCCGACAGCCAGGAGCGGCGCGGCGCAGCCGACGAGG
>CBIFVU010000314.1:0-4577 GCA_966185905.1 uncultured Lysobacter sp. | reverse complement strand
GATGTATTCGTTCAGGCCGCCCGAACCGGTCTGTTCACTCACGAAAGACACCTTATCGTTTCAGAAGATTGGCCAGTGCGAAGGCCAGCGTCGCCGCCAGCAACCCCACCAGCATTGGCAGCGGCGGCAAGCGCCACTCGGCCATTCCCAGCCCGAGCACCGCCAGTACCACCACCCACTTGACTATGACTCCGGCCAGCAACCGCCCGAAGGCCATCCCGGCCGGTTGCACGCCGCCCCCCAGCGCCAGCCTGGCAGCGGCCAGGTTGCCGACCGCGACCGCCGCGCCGCCCGCCGTCGCCGCCAGCGCGAAAGCCGCACCGAAGGGAAGGAAGGCCAGCGCCGCCAGCGCCGTCGCGCCGAGTTGCCAGGCAATCGCGCGCGACGCCAGCCGGCGGCCTGCGGACAATGGATCGTGCACGCGGGTCTCGTCGGTCTGGGGTTGGCGCAAAGCGCCCGGGAAAGCCGCAAAAGTATAGGGTGTGCCCGACTTTGCGGCAACCGGCGGCAGTCACCTGGCTGCCATGCCCCGGCCATGGCCCGGCCGGGCGAGGAAAGGCCCTGGGTTTCATGCCCACAGTGTGGCCCGGCGGGCTCTCGCGCTGAATTACCCGGCAGGTAAAGCGGGCCGCTCCCAGCCCTTTCGATAGCCATGACCTATCGAATCGACCATTACATTCGATTTGCTTTTGCCCCCGCACGCCTTATTGTTGAGAACAGTTCTCATCCACAGGCCGACTGTCATGACCAAGACCCTCAGCTTCGCCGGCGTGCATTTCACCGTCGCTTTCCTGGTGGGCTATCTGATGACCGGCAGTGTCTGGGTCGGCGGCGCGCTGGCGCTGGTCGAGCCGGCCTGCAACACCGTGGCCTTCCACTTCCACGAGAAGGTGTGGAAGCGGATCGAGCGCCGCCGCACGCAGACCGCCGCCGCCGGCCTGGCAGCGGCTTGAACCGGGCGCCCGCGCCGGATGAGAAATCTTTGACGGAGTGCGGAACCTTTCACCGCGCCGCCGGTCAGTATGTCCTGAAGCCCGCCGCCACTCTCTCCTCGTCAATGGCAAAGCAGCGGTGGGCACTCCCGAAGCCCCGGCGCGGACGCCGGGGCTTCGCCTTTTTTGAGGCCGGTCACAGTTCGCCCCGAAGCCGCTTTGCGCCATCGGGCGTGCCTGGATTTTTCACGGGTACTCCACCCCGAGCGGGGCTTTCATGGACGCGTCAGTACATGAAATGTGCTGCCTCCCCCCGCTTCATGGAGTGATCCTGTGACTTCACGACTGCTTCCCCTCACCCTGGCGATAGGCGCCGCCTGGGCCGCCAGCGCCCTGCCCGCGCACGCCGAGGACGACCGCTTCACCCTGCGCCTGGGCGCCATGTCGGTGGATACCAGCGGCGAACTCAGCGCCGGCACCACCTTCCGCGGCGAGCCCTACGAGTTCAGCCAGGACTTCGATTTCGGCAGCAAGGAAACCGTGCCGCGCCTGGAAGGTCAGTTCAAGTTCGGCGAGCGCCACCGCCTGCTGTTCAATTACTTCGGCTACGACAAGAGCCGCACCGCTGCGCTCAACCAGGACGTGTCCTTCGACGACACCACCATTCCTGCCGGCAGCTTCGCCCGCGCCAAGGCCAAGTTCGAGCTGGCCAGCGCGGTCTACGACTACGCCGTGGTGGAGACCGACACCGTCAGTTGGGGCCTGCAGATCGGCGTGGAGTACGCCAAGATCGAAGGCAAGCTGCGCGCCCAGGCCGGCACCGCCGACTACAACGGCAGCCGCAGCGAGGACGGCTTCGCGCCGGTGGTCGGCACCCGCCTGACCCTGTCGCCGAGCGAGCACTGGCGTTTCGTCCTGCAAGGGCAGTACCTGGACGCCGACTGGGGCGACTTCGGCGACTACGAGGGCGACATCAGCCGGGCCAACGCGCTGGTGGAATACCGCTTCACCCCGGCCATCGGCGTGTTCGCCGGCTACGACTGGTTCAAGATCGACGCGCGCCGCAGCGGGCGCGATGTCAGCGTCGGCCTGGACCAGCGCTTCAAGGGGCCGATGGCCGGCGTGACCTTCTCGTTCTGAGCCTTGCCGGCGCCCGCGGGCGCGATCGCCCCGGGCGCCGGAGCGGCGCGGCTCAGGGAAATTCCAGCGGGCCGTAGGGCCGGCGCAGGACTTGCCGCAGGCAGGTTTCCAGCCGCGAGGGCATGAGCCCGAACTCAGCGCGATGCGCGCGCATCAGCGCCTCGTCCTGCACCGGCAGCCGTTGCACGTGTCCGCTGGCCTCCTCGAACTGGGTGCCGTAACGCTGCGGACGCCCCTGTTCCACGCGCAGGCGGTCGAGCTGCTCCATCGCCTCGCGCAGCACGAACGAAGGCAGGCCGGGCGTGCGCAGTTGGGTCTGCAGGAACGCCTCGATCAGGCGCTCTTGCAGGCGCGGGTCGCCAGTGTCGACCGAAAGGGCGTCCCACAGCGCCTCGGCGCCGTCCAGGCCGATCTCGGCCGCGCCCGGCATGGGCTGGCGCAGCAGGATCTCGCGCAAGCGCTCGCGGGCTGCGTCGCGGACCGGGTCGCGCGGTATCGCCGCCGGTGTCGGGGATGCGGAGCCCGCATCGGCTGCGGTATCGGCTGCGGTGTCGGCCGCAGCATCGGCGGCCATGGCGGCCCAGTCGGCCGCGTCGGCGGCCTGGTCCTGCGCGCTCACCCGAGCCTGCGCGGCCAGGCGCAGCACCGTCTCGCGCAGGCGCGGGTCGCGCGGCGGCGACAGGTTGCGCTGGCGATCCGCCTGGGCCCGGAAGCGCGCGCCCGCGCTGTCCAGCCAGGCCTGGCCCTCGGAACAGGCGGCGTAATCGGCCTGCCCGGGCGGATAGTGCATCACTACCAACGCCTGGGCCGGACCGCAAGCCAGTGCAGTCGCGGCCAGCAAGGCCGAGGCCGGGACAGCCAAGATCCGCCGCGCAGGCGCGGCCATCGCATTTCGTTCCATCGGTTCACGCTCCTTGTCGGGCCGCGGCACCTCGCCGGGCGGCCTCAGGGCGCGATGGTGGGCCCGGCGGCCGCGCGCGCGCAAGCGCAGGCGCGACCGCCTGTCGGGCGGCCCGCCTCAGCCCTTCTTCTTGGGAAGGTAGAGGTCGGTGATGGTGCCGTCGAACACCTCCGCCGCCATGCCGACC
The DNA here is from genome assembly GCA_966185905.1 of uncultured Lysobacter sp. Lineage (GTDB taxonomy): Bacteria > Pseudomonadota > Gammaproteobacteria > Xanthomonadales > Xanthomonadaceae > Lysobacter. The sequence goes on along the minus strand of CBIFVU010000314.1, from coordinate 1,417 downwards.
GATTCGCTCAGGGTCGGGTGCGGGTGGATGGTGTGGCCGATATCGGCGACCTCGCAGCCCATCTCGATGGCCAGCGCGATCTCGGCGACCAGATCGCCGGCATGCACGCCCACGATGCCGCCGCCTACGATGCGATGGGTGGCCTCGTCGAACACCAGCTTGGTGAAGCCCTCGGTGCGGCCCAGGCCGATGGCGCGGCCGCTGGCCGCCCACGGGAACTTGCCGACGCCGACCTTCAGGCCCTTGGCCTTGGCTTCGGTCTCGGTGACGCCGACCCAGGCGATCTCCGGGTCGGTGTAGGCCACCGACGGGATCACCCGCGCGACCCATTCCTTCTTCTCGCCGGCGGCCACTTCGGCGGCCAGCTTGCCTTCGTGAGTGGCCTTGTGCGCGAGCATCGGATTGCCCACCAAATCGCCGATGGCGAAGATGTGCGGCACATTGGTGCGCATCTGCCGGTCCACCGGGATGAAGCCGCGCTCGCCGACCTGCACGCCGGCCTGGTCGGCGCCGATCTTCGCTCCGTTGGGCGCGCGGCCCACCGCCACCAGCACCCGGTCGTACACGCCCGATTCCAGCGCCGGCGCCTTGCCGGCCTCGGCGCTCTCGAACGAGACTTTGATGCCTTCCTTGAGCGCTTCGGTCGCCGCGGCCTTGGTCTTGAGGTGCACGGCCACGCCCTGCTTCTTCAAGCGGTCGGCCAGCGGCTTGACCAGGTCCGGGTCGGCACCGGGCATCAGCTGGTCCATGAACTCGACCACGGTGACCTCGCTGCCCAGCGCGCGGTAGACGGTGGCCATTTCCAGGCCGATGATGCCGCCGCCGACCACCAGCAGCTTGGCCGGCACGTCGGCCAGTTCCAGCGCATCGGTGGAATCCATCACCCGCTTGTCGTCCCAGGGGAAGTTGGGCAACTTCACTGCCTGCGAACCAGCGGCGATGATGCACTGCTCGAAGCGCACCAACTGGGTGCCGTTCTCTCCCTGCACTTCCAGTTCGTTGGGCGAGACGAAGCGGCCGGTGCCGACAAGGGTGCGCACCTTGCGCTGCTTGGCCATGCCGGCCAGGCCCTTGGTCAGTTGGCCGACCACTTTTTCCTTGTACTTGCGCAGGGTGTCCAGGTCGATGCTGGGCTTGCCGAAGCTGACGCCGTAGTCGCTGGCGTGAGCGGCTTCGTCGATGACCGCGGCGGCGTGCAGCAGCGCCTTGGACGGGATGCAGCCGACGTTGAGGCAGACGCCGCCGAGGCTGGCGTAGCGCTCGACCAGCACCGTGTCCAGGCCGAGGTCGGCAGCGCGGAAGGCGGCGGTGTAGCCGCCCGGGCCGGAGCCGAGCACCAGCATGCGGCATTCGACATCGGCCTTGCGGCCGCTGGCCGCGGCTGCGGCGGGAGCGGCGGCGGGAACGGCCGCAAGGC
>CBIFVU010000313.1:0-4584 GCA_966185905.1 uncultured Lysobacter sp. | reverse complement strand
ATGTCGCCGACCGCCAGCGCGCCCAGGGTCTCGCCGTGGTAGCCGTTCTCCAGGGCGATGAACTTGGTCCGGCCTTCCACGCCGCGGTTGCGGAACCAGTGGAAGGCCATCTTCAGCGCCACCTCGACCCCGGCCGAGCCATTGTCGGCGTAGAACACCTTGCTCAGCGGTGCGCGGCCGTCCTGGCGCGGAGCGAGCGCCAGCAGGCGCTCGGCCAGCTCCACCGCCGGCGGATGCGAGCAACCGGCCAGGATCACGTGCTCCAGGGTCGAGGCCTGCGCGGCGATGGCCGCGGCGATGCGCGGCTCGGCATGGCCGAACAGGTTGGTCCACCAACTGGAGATCGCGTCCAGATAGCGGCGCCCGTCCTGGGCCACCAGCCAGGGGCCTTCGCCGCGGGCGATCGGCAGCAAGGGCAGGGTGTGGGGATGCTCGCGCATCTGCGTGCAGGGGTGCCAAAGCACGTTCAGGTCGCGTTCGCGCCAGGACGCGGCCGCGCCGGCACCGGCCTCTGTTAGCATCGACGGGTCGTGAGTGATCTCTCGCATCCCCCCATTATCGTGCCTTTCCGTCCTGCGCTCATGCCCGGAGCCGCGCCATGACCCGGCGGCTGCCGATCATCCACCACATCACCGAGCACGAGGCCGGCCCCTACCGGATGGAATTGCTCGACCTGGAGTTCTCCAACGGCGAGCGCCGCCGCTACGAGCGCCTGCACGGCCGCAACCGCGCGCCCGGGCCGGGCGCGGTGATCGTGGTGCCGCTGCTGGACGAGCAGACCGTGCTGCTGGTGCGCGAATACGCCGCCGGCGTGCATCGCTACGAACTGGGGCTGGTCAAGGGCCGGATCGACCCCGGCGAGAGCGCGGCGCAGGCCGCCGACCGCGAGCTCAAGGAGGAGGCCGGCTATGGCGCGCGTTCGCTCACAGTGTTGCGCAGCCTGACCCTGGCGCCGACCTACATGAGCCATCAGGCTTACGTGGTGCTGGCGCGCGACCTCTACCCCGAGCGCCTGCCCGGCGACGAGCCGGAGGAGTTGGAAGTGGTGCCGTTCAAGCTCGACGAGCTGCACCAATTGCTGCTGCGCGAGGACTTCTCCGAAGGCCGCAGCATCGCCGCCTTGTTCATGGTGCGCGAATGGCTGCGCCACGGCGAGCCGGCCCCGCCGGCCCTGGACGACGCCCCCCGGCAGGCGGCGCCATGAGCGCGGCCACCGCTCCGGGCGAACTGGTGGAAGGCGCCATCGCCATCGCCCGCGCCGCGGCCGGGGCGATCCTGGCGGTGTATGAGGGCGAGTTCGCGGTCCAGCGCAAAGCAGACGCCTCGCCGGTCACCGCCGCCGACCTGGCCGCCCACCATCTCATCCTCGACGGCCTGGCCCGGCTGACCCCGGACGTGCCGGTGCTGTCGGAGGAATCGGCCGACGAGATCGGTACCGCCCAGCGCCGCGCCTGGCCGCGGCTGTGGCTGGTCGATCCGCTCGACGGCACCCGCGAGTTCGTCAAGCGCAACGGCGAGTTCTCGGTCAACCTGGCCCTGATCGAGGACGGCGTGCCGGTGTTCGGCCTGGTCCAGGCCCCGGTCGGCGGCGCCCTGTGGCACGCCCGCCGCGGCCACGGTGCGTTCCGGCGCGACGGCCAGGACGAGCGCGCGATCCGGGTGCGGGCGCCCGCACCGCCGCAGCGGCGGGTGGCCGCCAGCCGCTCGCACGCCGAGCGCGAGCACGCCGAGCGCTTCATGGAACGCGCGCGCCGGGCCGCCCCGGACGGCATCGAGGTGGTGCGGCTGGGCTCCTCGCTGAAGTTCTGCCGCATCGCCGAGGGCACGCTGGATCTCTACCCACGCTTCGGCCCGACCAGCGAATGGGACACCGCCGCCGGGCAATGCGTGCTGGAAGCCGCCGGCGGCGCGGTCTGCGACCTGCGCGGGCGGCCGTTCCGCTACAACCAGCGCGAGGGCATCCTCAACGGCAATTTCGTCGCCGTCGGCGATCCCGCGCTGCCCTGGCGGGAGTGGCTCGATGGCTGACCGCGCCGCTGCCCCCGCTGCGGGCATCGCCGGACTGCTGGCGATCATGGCCCGGCTGCGCGATCCCCAGGGCGGCTGCCCGTGGGACCTGGAGCAGGACTTCGCCTCGATCGCGCCCTACACCATCGAGGAGGCCTACGAAGTCGCCGACGCCATCGAGCGCGGCGACCTGGCCGCGCTCAAGGACGAACTGGGCGACCTGCTGCTGCAAGTGGTGTTCCACGCGCAGATGGCGCGCGAACAGGGCGCCTTCGGCTTCGACGAGGTCGTCGCGGCGATCAGCGACAAGATGGTGCGCCGCCATCCCCACGTCTTCGGCCAGGAGCAGGTGGCCGATGCCGCCGCCCAGACCGAAGCCTGGGAAACGCTCAAGCAGCGCGAGCGCGAAGCCGCCGGCGAGGCCGACGCTTCGGCCCTGGCCGGGATCGCGCGCGGCCTGCCGGAGTGGCAGCGCGCGGTGAAACTGCAAAAGCGCGCCGCCCGGGTCGGCTTCGACTGGCCGGGCCCGGCGCCGGTGCTGGCCAAGCTGCACGAGGAGATCGAGGAAGTGCGCGCCGAGTTCGACGCCCTCGCCGCCGCGCCCGGCGATGCCTCTGCGCAGTCCCGGCTGGAGGAGGAGATCGGCGACGTGCTGTTCGTCTGCGCCAACCTCGCCCGTCACGCCCGGGTCGATGTCGGCACGGCCCTGCGCCGGGCCAACCTCAAGTTCGAGCGCCGCTTCCGCGCGATGGAAGCCCTGGCCGCCGGCGATGGCCACAGCCTGGCCGACCTGTCGCTGGAGCGCCAGGACGCGTACTGGGAACGGGCCAAGCGCGAGGAGCGCGGCGGCTAGGCTGCGCCCGCGGCGATGCTCAAGACCTTCGGGCTGTTCCTGTTGACCGCCGTGGCCGAGATCCTGGGCTGCTATCTGCCCTATCTGTGGCTGCGCAAGGCCGGCAGCCCCTGGCTGTTGCTGCCGGCGGCGGCGAGCCTGGCCGCGTTCGTCTGGTTGCTGAGCCTGCATCCGACCGCATCGGGCCGGGTGTACGCGGCCTATGGCGGGGTCTATGTCGCGGTGGCGATCTTCTGGCTGTGGTGGGTCGATGCGGTGCGGCCCAGCCGCTGGGACCTGTTCGGCGCAGGCCTGTGCCTGGCGGGCATGGCGGTGATCATGTTCGCGCCGCGCCCGGGCTGAGCGCGCCGGCGCTGGCCGCGCCCGGGCCGAGCCGGCGGCGCGGCTTGATCGACGCGGGCCGGCGGCGCAGGATCCTGGCGACTGGCGACTGGCGACTGGCGACTGGCGACTGGCGACCGGCCACCGGCTACCGGCCACCGGCTACCGGCTACCGGCTACCGGCGAGCAGCGACCGGCCTTCGCGGGCCGCGGGCGGCCGCGCGGGGGCCCGGCTCTGGCGGCGAGTGTCGCGCCCGCGACAGTCCGCGCCGCCCGCTCGCGCTAAGGTAGGCGCGCGCACGTCGCCGCCACGGCAGGAGGGACCATGGCCAACCGTTTCGCCAGTTTCCGCGAGTTCTATCCGTTCTATCTCAGCGAGCACAGCAACCGCACCAGCCGGCGGCTGCATTTCATCGGCAGTTGCGGTGTGCTGGTCCTGCTCGGGCTGGCCGTGTTCCAGGGCCGGCCGTGGCTGCTGCTGGCGGCGTTGGTGTGCGGCTACGGCTTCGCCTGGATCGGGCATTTCTTCTTCGAGAAGAACCGGCCGGCGACCTTCAAGCATCCGTTGTATTCCTTCGCCGGCGACTGGGTGATGTTCAAGGACATCCTGACCGGCAAGATCCGCTTCTGAGCTTCCGCCGATGGGCGGGGGCACGGCGCGCGCGCGCTGGAGTGCGCGGCGGTGCGCGGCTGCGCGGCCGGAGGATCCAGCCAGTTCCCGGCCCGCTCCCAGCCCGGGCGCCGCGTCCCGGCACCGGCAGGGAGGAGACCTCGCCCGCGCGGCCTGCGCCGGCGCGGCCCTGCGCCTCCCGCGGCCTGTTCGCCCGCTGCCTGAGCGGCCCGGACCTAGACCGCGGCCGGGTCGGCGCCACCGAGCCGCCTCAGTCCAGGAAGATCAGCCACGCCGCCACCACGATCAGGCCGAAGCCGGCCCAGTGGTTCCATTTCAACGGCTCGCCCAGATACCAGGCCGAGAAGCCGGCGAACACCAGCAAGGTGATGACCTCCTGCATGCCCTTGAGCTGGGGCGCCGAGTACACCGCGCTGCCCAGCCGGTTGGCCGGGACCTGCAGACAGTACTCGAACAGCGCGATGCCCCAACTGGCCGCGATGGCGACCACCAGCGGCGAGGACTTGTACTTCAGGTGCCCGTACCAGGCGAAGGTCATGAAGATGTTGGAGCCGAGCAGGAGCAGGACGGGGTAGACCAGGGCGGACAGGCGATCGGCGGGCATGCAAGGGCCGGAAGGGGTGGTGTGTGATGGCTCTACAGTATCGCCTTCACGAACCGTCCACCTTGTGGAGGGCACTCTTCACAAAACTGAAGGACGCCGGAGGGGCTGCATGCAGGGTACGAGAGACGGGGGTCTGGTCCTCATCGTCGAAGACAACCGCAATATCTC
>CBIFVU010000312.1:0-4589 GCA_966185905.1 uncultured Lysobacter sp. | reverse complement strand
TCCTTGAACAGCAGCAGCATCGGGATCGAGCGCACGTGGTACTTCATCGCCGTGGCGCGGTTGTGGTCGACGTTGACCTTGGCGATCTTGACCTTGCCGTCGTAGGCCTCGGCCAGCTCGTCCAGGGCCGGAGCGATCATCTTGCACGGGCCGCACCACTCGGCCCAGAAGTCCACCAGGACGGGCTCGGACGACTGCAGCACGGCGCTGTCGAAATCGGTATCGCCTACATGCAGAACTTTATCGCTCACGGGGGTCTCCTGCGGGGCGGCTGAACCATACGGTTCTTGCCAATATTGAACGGAATGCCCCGGCGGCCACGCCGGGCGGGGGCTTACGCTAAACTGGGGCGTTACGCGACGCCTTCAAGGGCCGCGCCACGGCCTCATCGAGTCAGCCTTCAGAGTCCAACTCGGGCGCCGGCTCGGCCCCGGCAGTCTGCTTCGCCGACGCCACCCACGCAAGCGACAACCTACGGCGCCGAACCGGCGCGGATCTCTGGAACGCATGAGCGACAAGCCTTTAACCGATATCACCTTTTCTTCCTTCGACCTGCACCCGAGCCTGCTGGCGGGCCTTGAGGGCGCCGGGTTCTCGCGCTGCACGCCGATCCAGGCGCTGACCCTGCCGATCGCCCTGACCGGCCGCGACGTCGCCGGCCAGGCCCAGACCGGCACCGGCAAGACCCTGGCCTTCCTGGTCGCGGTGATGAACCGCCTGCTGACCCGCCCGGCCCTGGCCGAGCGCAAGCCCGAGGACCCGCGCGCGCTGATCCTGGCGCCGACCCGCGAGCTGGCCATCCAGATCCACAAGGATGCGGTCAAGTTCGGCTCCGACCTGGGCCTGAAGTTCGCCCTGGTCTACGGCGGCGTGGATTACGACAAGCAGCGCGAACTGCTGCAGAAGGGCGCCGACATCATCATCGCCACGCCCGGGCGCCTGATCGACTACGTCAAGCAGCACAAGGTCGTGTCCCTGCACGCCTGCGAGATGTGCGTGCTCGACGAAGCCGACCGCATGTTCGACCTGGGCTTCATCAAGGACATCCGCTTCCTGCTGCGGCGCATGCCGATCCGCACCGAGCGCCAGACCCTGCTGTTCTCGGCCACCCTCAGCCACCGCGTGCTGGAGCTGGCCTACGAGCACATGAACGAGCCGGAAAAGCTCGTGGTCGAAGCCGAGACGGTGACCGCCGCGCGGGTCCGGCAGAAGGTCTATTTCCCCGCCGACGACGAGAAGATCCCGCTGCTGCTGGGCCTGCTCTCGCGCAGCGAAGGCGCGCGCACGATGGTGTTCGTCAACACCAAGGCCTGGGTCGAGCGGGTGGCGCGCGCGCTGGAGCGCGGCGGCTACCGGGTCGGCGTGCTGTCCGGCGATGTGCCGCAGAAAAAGCGCGAGTCGCTGCTGAACAAGTTCCAGAAGGGCCAGCTGGAGATCCTGGTCGCCACCGACGTGGCCGCGCGCGGCCTGCACATCGACGGCGTCAGCCACGTCTACAACTACGACCTGCCCTTCGACGCGGAGGACTATGTCCACCGCATCGGCCGCACCGCGCGCCTGGGCGCGGAGGGCGACGCGATCAGCTTCGCCTGCGAGCGCTATGCGATGAGCCTGCCGGACATCGAGGCCTACATCGAGCAGAAGCTGCCGACCGCGCCGGTGGACGCCGAGCTGCTGGTGGCGCTGCCGCGCGCGCCGCGCGAGGTGCCGCCCGGCGAGGAAGGCGAGGAGAACGAAAGCATCGGCGCGATCTTCAAGGAAGCGCGCGAGCAGCGCGCGGCCGACGATGCGCGCCGCGGCGGCGGCCGTGGCGGCCGCAGCGGCAGTGGCGGCAGTCGCAGCAGCGGCGGCCGCAGCGAGGGGCGCCGCGACGGCGGTCCGCGCCGCGATCGCCCGCGCAGCGAAGAGGGCGTGGCCAGCGCCGAGGCCGGCGCGCCGCGTCCGCCGCGCAAGCCGCGCGCCGAGGGCGCTGCGGCCGAAGGCGGCGCGCTGCCGTCGCAGCCGGCGCCGCAGGCCGCCGGCGCCCCGGCGGTGGAGGGCGAGCGCGCGCCGCGCAAGCGTCGCCGCCGCCGTGGCGGCCGTCGCATCGAAGGCGGCGAGAACGGCGCCGCGACCGCAGCCCAGGGCCAGGCGCCGGTGGCGGCCAAGGCGGCCGCTCCTGCGGCCGGCGCGGGCAAGCCCGCCGGTCCGACCCAGGTCGCGGCTACGCGCCCGGCCGCCAAGCCGGACACCGCGCCGGCGGGCGAGGGCAAGCCCTCGTTGTTCGGCCGGATCGGCCGCAAGCTCAAGTCGCTGGTCGCGCGTCCGCCCCGCACCCAGCACTGAGCCGCCCCGGGCCGGCCGCGCGCCGCGCCCGTGTTGCCGATGCCGCCGCAGGCGCGCGGCGGCATCGTCGGCCTGGATCGGAAGGGGCCGGGCCGGAGGCGGGGCGACGCCCTCCGGGCTGCCGCCAAGCCGCCGATCGACTCGCCCTTTGGGAACCGCCGGTAGAGGCACCGCCGCTGTGCGTGGCATCGCGCCCGGCGGCGGTGCGCATAGCGCCCCGCCTGCCCGGCTGCCCGAGCGTGCCGGAGCCTCGCGGAGCCGGGCCGAGTGCCGCGCCTGGCTGAGCTGAGCCGAGCTGAGCCGAGCACCCGGCCGGATCGCACCGCGCCGCACGCAACGCCGGCCGAACGCGCATCGCCGTGCAGGCTGCCTTCCGGCGATGGCCTCTGCGATACTTCCGGCCATGACCGTCCTGCGCTTCGACAACGTCAGCAAACGCTACAACAGCGGGCACGAGGCCCTGAGCGAAGTCAGCTTCGACGTGGCGCCCGGCGAGATGCTGTTCGTGACCGGCCATTCCGGCGCCGGCAAGAGCACCCTGCTCAAGCTCATCCACCTCAGCGAGCGGCCCAGCCGCGGCGCGGTGCTGTTCGGCGAGAAGAACCTGCTCAAGGTGCGCGGCCGCCGCATCGCGCTGCATCGGCGCGAGGTCGGGGTGGTGTTCCAGGACCATCGCCTGCTCGCCGACCGCAGCGTCGCCGACAACGTCGCCCTGCCGCTGCTGCTGCGCGGCCTGCGCCGCCCGGACATCGGCCGGCGCGTGCGCGCCGCGCTGGAGAAGGTCGGCCTGGGCGAGCGTGCGCAAGCCTTGCCGGGGGAGCTGTCGGCCGGCGAACAACAGCGCGTGGGCATCGCCCGCGCCATCATCGGCGAGCCGCGCCTGCTGGTCGCCGACGAACCCACCGGCAACCTCGATCCCACCCTTTCGGCCGAGATCATGGCCCTGTTCCAGTCCCTGCCCGAGCGCGGCACCAGCGTGCTGGTGGCCAGCCACGACCTGGCCCTGGTCAAGCGCATGCGCAAGCGCGTGCTGGTGCTCAACCACGGCCGCCTGGTCGACGACATCGCGCCCGAGGACCTGGCCGAATGAGCGATCCGCATCCCATCGCCGCCCCGCCGCGCGAGGAAGTCGCCATCGATGCGGCCGCGCAGTCGCGCCTGGGCACGTGGTTCGACCACCATCTTTACAGCCTGGTCGCCAGCCTCGGCCGACTGCTGCGCAAGCCGTGGGCCAGCCTGCTGACCATCGGCGTGCTGGCGGTGGCCCTGACCCTGCCGCTGGGGCTGTGGGCGGCGCTGGCCAACATCGAACGTTTCGCTGGCGATGTGCAGCGCTCGCGCCAGATCAGCCTGTTCCTCAAGCCCGAGATCAAGCTCGATCGCGCGCGCGCGCTGGCCGAGGAGCTGCGTGCCCGGCCGGAGGTCGGCGCGGTCGAGTTGCGCACGCCCGAGCAGGGCCTGGCCGAACTGCGCGAGAAGACCGGCCTGGGCGAGGCACTGGCCTCGGTCGAAGGCAACCCGCTGCCGAGCCTGCTGGTGCTCACGCCCAAGGGCGACGAGCTGGCCCTGGCCCAGTCGCTGGGCGAACTGGCCGAGGCCGATCTGGTCCAGCACGACGCCGGCTGGCGCCAGCGCCTGGACGGCTGGCTGCGCTTCGGCACGCGCCTGGCCTGGGTGCTGGCGACCCTGCTCGGCCTGGGCGCGCTGCTGGTGGTAGGCAACACCGTGCGCCTGGACATCCAGTCGCGGCGCGAGGAGATCGGCGTGCTGCAGTTGCTCGGCGCCACCGATGGCTTCATCCGCCGGCCGTTCCTGTACCTGGGCGCGTGCTACGGCGTGGCCGCCGGCGCGGTCGCCCTGCTCCTGCTGACCCTGGCCGACCGCACCTTGCGCGAGCCGCTGACCGCGTTGGCCGCCAGCTACGGCAGCCGTTTCGTGCTGCAAGGCTTCGACCTGGCGCAGGCCCTGGGCATCCTGGCCGGGGCCGCCGCACTGGGCTGGCTTGGCGCCGGCCTGGTCACTGGCCACTACCTGCGCCAGACCCGCTCCGGCCAAACCTGACCGCCCCCTGTAGGAGCGGCGCAAGCCGCGACCGCGGCGTCACACGCCGCGTCGCCGGCCGCGAGCACCCCGTCTTCGCGGCTCGCGCCACTCCTACGAACCCCACCGCCGCCCTGTAGGAGCGGCGCAAGCCGCGACCGCGGGGTCACACGCCGCGTCGCCGGCCGCCGGCCCCGTCTTCGCAGTTCGCGCCACCCCTACGC
>CBIFVU010000311.1:0-4616 GCA_966185905.1 uncultured Lysobacter sp. | reverse complement strand
GGACAGGCCACGCGCGAGGTCGCGCGCATCGCGCCCTGGCCACGACGGGTCTCGACCCGCCGCGGCTTCGCGCGCGCCAGCCCTCAGGCGCGCGCGCTCACCCCTGGGCCAGGGCGTAGTCGATGGCCGCGCACACCGCCGCGGCCTGGGCCGCATTGCACTGCTCCGGCGTGGCCCGCGGGCTGTCCGGGTAGACCTCGGTGGTGGTGCGGTAACGCGCCTGGGTGATGCCGGCGCACAGGCCGAGCGCGCCCACCGGGTAATTGATCACGCCGTGGGCGACCACCGGCGAGCCGATGATCTCGCCGCGCGCGTCCGGCGGGGCGATATGAGTGATCTTCTCCACCGCCGCGATCACCGCCTGCTGGAACGCCGGCTGCGGGTCTTCGCTGTCGCCGACCAGATAGAAGCCGTCGGGGATCTCGCCCGGCGCGAACGGCTTGCCGTCGCGCGCGGCCAGCGCCGGGCGGAACTCGGACTCATCGCTGTCGGTGGTCTCGTGCAGATCGATGTGCACCAGCGCGCGTTCGCGGATCGGCGCGACCAGGGCGATCAGCGCCGCCGATTCCTGGGCCGGGCTGTCGGCGCGGAAGGAGCGGTTGGGGTCGATCGCATCCGGGTTCCAGCGGTGGATGCGCTCGTAGGCCCAGGGGCTGACGCAAGGCGCGACCAGCAGGTTGGCTCGGCCGGCATAAGCGCCGGCGTGCTGGCGCAGGAACGCCAGCGCGCCGTGCACGCCGCTGGTCTCGTAGCCATGCACGCCGCCGGTGACCAGGATCGTCGGCAGGGCCTCGTCCCAACCGCGGCTGCGCACGGCCATCAGCGGGTACTGGTCGGGCGCGTAGTCCAACAGGCCGTATTGGCCGACCTCGAAGCGGTCGGCGAGGGCCCGGATCTCGGCCAGCACCTCCTCGTGATAGCTGCGCTGGCGCTGCTGGCTCTGCCGCCACTGCGCGACCTCGGCCGGCCCCCAGGGCTGTCCGGGCGTGCCGATGGGATAGAAGGCTTCGGTGGTCATGGCGGCGGCTCCACGGGCAGTGCGGGAAAGCCGCCATTTTAGCATCGCCGCCGGACGCGCCCGCGGTGCGGACTGGCGGCGCGGGGCCGGGTCGCGGCGGGCGCCTCCCGGTCGCTCAGGCCCAGCGGGGCGGGCTCGGCGCACCGGGCTCGCGCGATCCTGCCTTGAGCGGTCCTGCTTCTAGCGATCCGACTTCAGTCGGACTTGTTTCAATCGGACTTGTTTCAATCGGACTTGTTTCAACCGGACTTGTTTCAATCGGACTTGCTTCGCTCGGATCTGCTTGAATCGGATCTGCTTGAATCGGATCTGCTTGAATCGGACTCGCTTGAATCGGACCTGCCTCAACCTGGCCAGCCTCAACCCGGCCCGTCTCAGTCGATGCGGCTCCAGCGCTCGCCATCGAAGGCGAACACATCCTTCTCGCCGATGCTCCACAGCACGCCGTCGCCCGCGCTGAGGCGACCGCACGAGGACGGCTTGGCGCGTCCGAACTTGACCGGCGCCAGCCCCTGATCGCCCAAGGCATACACCGTCGAGGCGCTGGCCGCATAAAGGCGCCCATCGAACCAGGCCAGGCTCCACAGGTCCTCGTCCACCCCGCTGGCCATCGCCTCCCAGCGGTCCTTGCGGCCGCGCACCAAGGTGCCGGACTGGCCGCAGGCATAGGCCACGCCGTCCTCGCCGCAGCACAAGGCGCTCAGGATCGCCCTCGTCGGGCTCTTGCGCGGCAGCCATTGCCCGTCCTCGCACTGCCAGATCGCCCCATCCCAGCCGACCGCGTACAACTCCTTGGCGCCGAAGCCGCCGATGGCCTCGAAACCGACCACCTTGCCGCTGCGCGCCGGCGGCCGCGCACCTTCGTCGAAGGCGGCCCACTTGTTCTTGCCGGCGCGCCGATACACCTGGCGGTCCATGCCGCAGGCATAGGCCACTCCGGCCACAGTCGCCACATCGCGCAGCTTGCCGCGCGCGGCGATGGCCTCGGGCGTGGCGATCTGTTCCTCGTGCACATCGCCCGAGCCCATGCAGAACACCTGGCCTTGCTCGCCCACGAACAGCGCCTGCTCCTTGGGCTTGGCCACCACCGTGGCGGCGACCGCCGACCACGCAAAAGGCTCGCCGTCGCTGGCCGTGCACCACTCGCCCTGGTCCCACTCCAGCACATGGGCATGGGGAACGCGGTCGCGCGCCAGCTCGTCGGTCGCCAGCGCGAGATAAGCCAGGTCGCGGTAGCGGACCACCCCGAACAGGAACGAGTGCTTGGGGCTCCATCGCTTCGTCATGCGTCCTCCTTGAACCGTGCCGGCGGCGGATGCGGCCGCACGAGAGTGGGCATGCTAGCAGCAGGCCCGCGGCCGAGGCGATGCGGCCGGGGCGGCCGATCCTGCGCGGGTTTTGCAGCGGTCGAGATTGCGCAATCCACGCGCGGCCAACCGCCCGATGGCGCACAGCTCCCGCCGTTGCTGCCCAGGGCTCAGGCGTAATGCGCCGCCAAGGCCGCCACCGCGACATAGCGCGCGGTCTTGGCCACGCCCACCCACAGCACGAATTCGCCCAGGCGCTCGCGCATCGCACCGGCCGCCAGGGTCAGCGGATCGCCGATCACCGGCATCCAGCTCAGCAGCAACGACCATTTGCCGTAGCGGCCATACCAGGCCTGTGCACGCGCCAGCGCCGCCGGCTTGACCGGGAACCAGCGCCGGCCGCTGAACCGCAGCGCCTGCCGGCCCAACCACCAGTTGAACACCGAGCCGAGCACGTTGCCGGCGCTGGCCGCCAGCACCAAGGCCCAGGCCGGATGGCCGGCCAGCACCAGCCCCGCCAGCACGGCCTCGGACTGCGCCGGCAGCAAGGTCGCGGCGATGAAAGCGGTAGCGAACAGGCCCAGGTACAGCATCGCCGGATTCTACCTGCGCGGCGCTCCCGCCCTGGCTCGCCACCCGCTTTGAAGCGGGCGGCCCGCATCGCGGGCCCGCTGGGACCGCCTGTGCCTCGGTTGCCGGCGCGGCTCGGCCCGGCCGCCTTTGCGACGACCGATCCATCCGACCGCTCCAGGCCGCCTCGCCCAGGCGGGCGGGCCTCACCGGGCCCTCACTGGGCCCTCACCGGGCCCTCACCAGATCCGCACCCGCTGCTCCGGGGCGATGTACATCGCATCCCCGGGCTGCACATCGAAGGCCTTGTACCAAGCATCGAAATTGCGCAGCGGCCCGTTCGCGCGGTACTGCGCCGGAGAGTGCGGATTGGTCTTGATCAGGTTCAACAAGGCCTGGTCGCGATACTTGCCCTTCCAGATCTGGCCCCACGACAGGAAGAAGCGCTGGTCCCCGCTCAGGCCATCGAGCACCGGCGCCGGCTTGCCGCCCAGGCTCAGTTGGTAGGCGGTATAGGCCATCGACACGCCGCCCAGGTCGCCGATGTTCTCGCCCATGGTCAGCGCGCCGTTCACGCACTGGCCCGGCAGCGGGCAGTAGGCATCGTACTGCGCGCCCAGCGCCTTGGTGCGCTGCTCGAAGCCGGCGCGGTCGGCATCGGTCCACCAGTTGCGCTGGATGCCGGCGTAGTCGGACTTGCTGCCCTGATCGTCGAACCCATGGCCCATCTCGTGGCCGATCACCGCGCCGATGCCGCCGTAGTTGACCGCCGCGTCGGCATTGAGGTCGAAAAACGGCGCCTGCAGGATGCCGGCCGGGAACACGATCTCGTTGAAGGTGGAGTTGTAGTAGGCATTGACCGTGTGCGGGGTCATGAACCACTCGTCGCGGTCGGTGCGGGTGCCGATGCGGCGCACCTGGTCCTGGCGGTTGTAGCGGCGCAGCTGCTGGACATTGGCCATCAGATCGCCGGCCACGATCTCGACGCTGGAGTAATCCCGCCACCGGTCCGGATAACCGACCTTCGGCCGGAAACTGGCCAGCTTGCGATAGGCCTCGGCCTTGGTCGCCTCGCCCATCCAGTCGATCTTCTCGATGTTGGCGCGCAGCGCCTTGCGCAGGTTCTCCACCAGCGTCTGCATCGCCGCCTTGGCCTGCGGCGAGAAATGCCGCTGCACGTACAGCTTGCCCATCGCATCGCCCAGCCCATCGCTGCCGGCGACCGTGGCCACCGCGCGCTTCCAGTCCTCGCGCTGGGCCTTCTGCCCGCCCAGCACGGTGCCGGTGAAAGCGAAGGCGGCATCGTCGATCTGCCGGCTGAGCAGGCCGGCGTTGCCGCGCACCGCATGGAAGGCGAGGTAATCGCGCCATACCGGCAGCGGCGTGCGCGCGATCAGCTCGACCACCGGCTGCACCGCGCTCGGGGTGGCCACGTTGACCCGGTCCACGCCGCGCATGTCCTGGGCTTGCAACTGGCCGGCCCAATCGTAGCCGGGGTATTGCTTGCCCAACTCGGCGAAGCGGGCGACGTTGTAGGTCTTGTCGCGATTGCGCAGTTGGGTGCGTTCCCACTGCGGCTTGGCCAACTCGGTCTCCAGCGCGAGCACCGCCTGCGCGCGCGCGGCGGCGTCCTTCGCCCCGGCGAAGCCGAGCATGCGCTCGATGTGGGCCAGGTAAGCCTGGCGGATCTCGACGAAGCGAGCGTCCGGATTGAGGTAGTA
>CBIFVU010000310.1:0-4731 GCA_966185905.1 uncultured Lysobacter sp. | reverse complement strand
GATTGGGGATCGGCAAAAGCGGCATCTTCTGCCTTGGCCGTTGCCAATCCCGAATCCCTGATCCCGAATCCCGTGTTCACAACTCAATCCCCCGCTGTGCCTTGATCCCCGCCTTGAACGCATGCTTGACCATGCGCATGTCGGTGACCGTGTCGGCGGCTTCGACCAGGGCGTCGGGAGCGCCGCGGCCGGTGATCACCACGTGTTGGCGCGCAGGGCGCGCAGCGACGGCAGCCAGCACTTCGTCCACGGCGATGTAGCGATGGGCCAGGGCGATGTTGAGCTCGTCGAGCAGGACGAAGTCGTAGTCGGCCTCGCCCAGCATCCGCGCGGCCACGGCCCAGGCGGCCTGGGCGGCGGCGATGTCGCGCTGCTTGTCCTGGGTCTCCCAGGTGAAGCCCTCGCCCATGACGTGGTAGTCCAGTTCCTCGAAGCGGCGGAAGAACGCCTCCTCGCCGGTGGAAAAACTGCCCTTGATGAACTGCACCACGCCGCAGCGCAGGCCGTGGCCCAGCGAGCGGGCCAGCATGCCGAAGCCGGAGGAACTCTTGCCCTTGCCGTTGCCGGTGTTGACCACCAGCACGCCGCGTTCGATGGTGGCGCGGGCGATGCGGTCGTCGATCAGCGCTTTCTTGCGCTGCATCCGCTCGCGATGCCGCTCCGGGCTGGCGGCAGCGTAACCGGCGCGGTCGGCACCGGGCGGGTTGGCATCCGAGCCGCTCATGCTGCCGCTCCGGCGCGCTGGCGCGGCCGCACGGCCCGCAGCACCGCATGGGCGGCCAGGCCGAACGCGCTGTAGCCGGCCAAGCCGGCCAGCGCGGGCGGGAAATAGCGCGGCACACGCTCCAGGAAGCCGGCCAGGCTGGCCTCGGGATAGCGGCCGGACAAAAAGTAGAAGCAGCCCTTGGAGATCAGGTAGGCCATCACCGAAGTGGCCGCCAACACCGCCAGCCACTTCGGCACATCGCTCCAGTGGCCGCGCTGGACGCGCGCGTAGGCGCGCCCGCCCAGCCACAAGGCGCCATAGGCCAGGGCCAGCGCCCAGTACGCCGGCGACAGGCACCAGTCGGTGATCCGCCCCAGCGCCAGGCTGCCCAGGTCGAGCAAGGAGGCCAGCACGAACAGCGCCGGAAACGCCCAGCCCGGCCGCAACAACGCGCCGGCCAGGAAGAACACCGCCCAGGAGGCGCTGGGCAGTGCATCGACGCTGGCGAAATGCTGGCCGCGCGTGCACACCATCAGGGCCGACAGGGCCGCGGCGGCGGCGAACTGGGCCTTGCGCGAGGACATCGGCAGATCGGTTGCAACGACAGGGGACATCGTGGGCTCCTTGGAACTGCGGCCGCGCCAGCGCGGGCCTGGGTCGATGAGGAAGGAAAGCCGGTCAGGCCGCGCCGGCCGGCGGCGGCGCCAGCGGCGCGCGCGGCCGTCGCGCCCACAGCGCATGCGCGGCGAAGACCGTGGCGATGTAGCCCAGGGTGGTCGCGACGAACAACGGCCCCCATCGCCACACCCGCGCCAGGTACTCGGCCAGGTGCGGCGAGGCGTAGCGGCCGCCCAGCCAATAGAAAGCGCCATTGGAAATCAGGAACGAAACCGCAGCGGCCAGCGCCGCCACGGCCAGGCCGCCGGCCAGGGCGCGCGCGCTGCCGCCCATGCGCGCCGACCACGCGCGCCCGGCGTACCACAGCACCGCATAGGCCAGCAGCAAGAAGGCATACGACGGAGTGACGCAGTAATGCGCGAAGAAATCCTGGCCGCGGCCGGCGATGGCCAGATAATCGATCGCCACCGCCGCCGCCAGGAAAGCGGCGAAGCCCGAGTGGCGGCGCAGGTACAGCCCGCCGAGGAAAAACACGGCCATCGAGGCATCGGGCAGGTGCAAGGCATCGCCGAGGTGGTGCAGGCGCGTGGCCAGCATCAGCGCGAACAGGGCGATGGGCACGGCGTGGCGGCTCGGGGAAGGCAGGTGCATGATCGGTCTCCAGGGCGAGGCTGGGTTCATTGCAGCGGCCGGTAGCGCAGGCTCAACAAGTAAGTGCGCCCGGGTTGATTGTAGAAAGCCGCGGTCTCGTAGCGGCGGTCGAACACATTGTCGGCCGACAGGCGCAACTGCCACGCTGGCGCCAGCTCGTAGCCCAGGCGCAGCTCGGTCAGCGCATAGCCGCCGAGGCGGCGCGCATTGCCCAGATCGTCGTAGCGCGCGCCGGCGGCGTACACGCTGGCGCCGAAGGACAGGCGCTGCAGGCGCCGGTCCAGGTCGATGCGCGCGCTGTGCCGCGCGCGCCGCGGCAGCCGCTTGTCGCGATTGCGCCCGCGGCTGTCGTTGCGCGGGTCCAGCCAAGTGGCACTGGCGCGCAGGTCCCATTCGCCCAGGCGCATGTCCAGCGCGGCCTCCAGCCCGCGCAGGCGCGCGCGGTCGATGTTGCCGGGCAGGCCGGTGGATGCATCGAAGGCGATCAGGTCCTCGACCACGGTCTGGAAGGCGTTGAGCGTCCACACATGCCCGCGCTGCGCGCCGTGGACGCCGCGCAGGCCCAGCTCGACACTGCGCGAGGTTTCCGGCCCCAGGCGCGGGTTGCCGTAGCCGGGGTAATACAACTCGTTGAAGGTCGGCGCCTTGAAGCCGGTGCCCACGCTCGCGGTCAGCCGCAGCGCCGGAGCGAAATCCCAGCCCCACAACACGCTGCCGGTGGTCTGGCCGCCGAACTGGCTGTCCTGGTCGCGGCGCAGGCTGGCCTGCAACGCTTGCGCGCCGAAATCCTGCTGCCACTGCCCGAACGCGCCGCGGAGGATGCGCCGGTCGCGGGCATAGCCGGTAGTGCTGTCGATGCGGTCACGCTGCCAGTCCAGGCCCAAGCTCAACAGGCCGTCGCCCAGGCCAAGGTCGGCCTGCAGCGAGCCCAGGTCGCGGCGCGTGTCGAAGGTGCTGGAATAGCGCCCTGCCTTGTAGGTATCGCTCAAGTCCTGGCTCTGGCCGAGGCTGGCGCTCAGGCCCAGGCGCTGGCTGGGGCGATAGCGCAGCTTGGCGCCGAGCGCCTGCTGCACCGATTCGGCCTGGTCGTTCTGGCTGCCGTCGTACCAGTTGTCGCTGCGCGCGCGGAAGACGCGCGCCTCCGCTTCCCAGGCTGGGCCGAAGCGGTAACCACCCTGCAGCGTGGCCGAGGCGTTGCGGTAGCCGTCGCGGTCGGGCGCATGGTTGAAGCAGCCCGCGCCATTGGGGGCGGGCTTGCCGCGGCAGGCGTTGATGCCGTCGGTGTCCTCGTGCGCCAGTTGCACCGAGTACCAGCCGCGCTCGCCCTTGCCGGCCGCGCCGAGCGCGGCGCGATGGGTTGCGTGGCTGCCGACGGCGAGGCTGAAGCTGGGCGCGAACGGGCCCTGCGGCCGCCGGGTGAAGACCTGGATCACCCCGCCGATGGCCTCCGAACCATACAGGCTGGAAACCGGCCCGCGCACGATCTCGATGCGTTCGATCTGCTCCAGCGGCAGGTCCTGCAAGGCCGCGCCGCCGCTGGTGGCCGAGCCGATCTTGATCCCGTCCACCAGCACCAGCGTGTGGTCGGACTCGGTGCCGCGCAGGAACAGCGAGGTCGATTTACCGGCGCCGCCGTTGTTGGCCAACGACACCCCGGGCACGCCGCGCAGCAAGTCCGGCAGCGAAGCCGGCTGGCGCCGCTCGATCTCGGCGCGGTCGATCACGCTGATCGCCGCCAGGGTCGCGTCCTGGGTCTGGGCGGTGCGGCTGGCGGTGACCACGACTTGGTCCAGGTCCACCGCCGCGGGCGCGGCCCCGGTCGGCGCAGCGGCGCTGGCGCAGGCCAGCGCCAGCAGCGCGCGCGCGCCCCGCCGGTCGGGCGCGCCGGCGCGAGCGGCGAAGCGATGGGAGCCGACGGATGCCGGCGAAGGGGCGGACGAAGGAACGGGCGAAGGATTGGGCGGAACGGCGCTGCGCAGGCTCACGAAAGGCTCTCCATGGCCGCGCTCTCCCGCGCGGCCCAGGCTGGGTCGTGACGGGCGGGGGGAACAGCGGTGCGGAGAAGGCGCAGACCACGGACGCGGATCGGCGCGATGCCCCGGACACGGCCCTCCGCCTGTCGGTTCGCGCTCCGGGCCGGTCTCCGGGCTCGCGAGCCGGGCGGGACTACTCCCCGCCCCGTACCGCGCCTTCCCGTGCCGAAACACAGTGGCCTGATGCGGTGCGTGCGCTCGCCTACCGTTGCGGGGGCAGCTCCGGCTTGAGCGCGCTGGACCACCAGCGGCGCGACCGGATTCCCGTTTCAATCCCCGGCTTGGACGTGCCGGGGATCACCTTGAGCGCGGGCATCTTAACAGCGCCGCCCGGCGCAGGCGCCAGCGTACGGTCGCTGCGGCAGCGTCCGGGCTCGCGCATCGAGCGTCCGGGCCCGCGCCCGCTGACTCCGCGCGCGATTGCGCGCCCGGCCAGTGCGCCAGACAGACACCCGCTTCGCACCGCCGCGAGCGCAGCGCGCTTGACCGCTGCCGCGCTCGGGCTGTGACCGCTTACCACCAATGTCGCAATTGCGTTAGCCCCGGCTTGGCGATTTGATTGACCCGATTGTTATGCGCGTGTTAAACCCGGATGACATCGCTGTCACCCCCACCAGGAGTCGTCATGCTCGCCAGCCGTACGCTCGCCCGCCCGCGCCATCCCCTGGCTCTGGGCTTGGCCTGGGCCCTGTCCGTCCCCGCCCTCGCCTTCGCCCAGGACCC
>CBIFVU010000309.1:0-4759 GCA_966185905.1 uncultured Lysobacter sp. | reverse complement strand
GCGTACGGCCAGGGCGACCGGCGGCGCTCGCCCCCGGCGCGCCGCGCCGCGCCGCGGCCGCAGGCCGCCGGCCGTCGCTCCAGCGGGGCTCGGCTCGGTCAGCGCGGCACGCGGCCCAGCCCAACGGTCCGGCCCACCGGCCCCGCCCCATCGATTCCCCCTCCGCAGGACCGTCCCGACCATGCACCACACCCTCGAACTGAAGATCCTCGACCCGCGCTTCGGCCAGGAATGGCCGTTGCCCAGCTACGCCACCGCGGCCAGCGCCGGGCTCGACCTGCGCGCAGCGCTGGACCAGTCGCTGGTCCTGCATCCCGGCGATGCCGCCCTGGTGCCCTCCGGCCTGGCCATCCATCTCGGCGACCCCGGCCTGTGCGCCCTGGTGCTGCCGCGCTCGGGCCTGGGCCACAAGCACGGCATCGTGCTGGGCAACGGCACCGGCCTGATCGACGCCGACTACCAGGGGCCGCTGCTGATCAGCGTGTGGAATCGCGGCCGCGAGGCTTTTACGATCCAACCCGGCGACCGTATCGCGCAGTTGGTGGTGGCGCCGATCGTGCGGGCCCGGTTGCAGGTGGTCGAGCAGTTCCAGGCCAGCGAGCGCGGCGAGGGCGGCTTCGGCCACACCGGGGTCCGCTGACCGCGACCGGGGCGGCCGGGCGCTGGCACGCATCGTGCTAGGTAATTCCGGACGGGATCGCAGTCGCGCGATCCGCGCCACGTGGCGCAGTCGACGGAAAGCAGCGCGCCCATGCGTGCAGACTCGGGGGCCGTCGGCGCAAGCATCAGAAGGGGACGTAGCGGGATGGTCGATCTGAAACTGGAAAAGCCGCAGATCTCGGCGGCGCAACTCAAGCCTGCGCTGCTGCCGGCGGCGGGCCTGTGCGTGCTGCTGGCGCTGTGGTTCGGCTGGGGCGGGGTGCAGCAGCACCTGGACGCATCGCGCCGGGCCGAGATCGGCCGGGTGCGCGACCAGGCGGCCAGCGCGGCCCACGACGCCCTCGTCCAGGAGCACAAGCGCCTGCGCGACCGGCTGGAATCCGCGCCGATGCAGCAGGCGCTCAAGGCCGGCGACTTCGCCGCCGCGACCGCGCAGCTGACCAAGGACTGGCCCGGCGCCAGCGCCGGGGCGGTGCTGGCCGACGACCTGAGCCAGGCCTATGCGCAGTTGCCCAAGAGCGGCTACGGCCGGCTCGGCGCGATGGAAGCGGCGATCGTGGCCGACAAGCCCATGGCGGCGATCGTGCGCGAAGGCGGCACGCCGGTGTTGGCGCTGGCCTCGCCGGCGCGGGTCGGCGAGGAGCGCAAGGGCGTGGCTTACCTGCAACTGCCGCTGCAGCGCATCAGCCAGAGCCTGGAGCAGGCCGAGGTCGACGACAGCAGCTATCTGGCCCTGCGCCAGGGCGGCTTCAGTGTGATCGAACGCGGCGATACCTCCTTGAACACCTCCGCCGAGGCCCTGGCTGCGCCGATCCCCGGCAGCGACCTGCGCCTGGCCGCGGCAGTGCCGGACGTGGCAGGCGGTCCGCTGGGCTTCGGTGCCTTGCCCTGTTTCGTGGCCGCGGTGTTGTCCGCATTGCTGGCGTTCGTGCTGCTGCGGGTGCGCCAGCGCCTGGGCCGCAACCAGGTGCAGACGGAGGAGGAAGGCCCGGTTCAGACGTTGGCTGAGACCATAGGCGCTTCCCCCGGACAAGACGCTGCCGCCCTAGTGAGCGATCCCACCTCTGCCGCGCCGCGCGCGCTGACCCTCGATCCCGGCATCTTCCGCGCGTACGACGTGCGCGGCGTGGTCGGCAAGACCCTGGACCCCTCGGTGGCCGAACGCCTCGGCCAGGCCATCGGCTCGGTGATGCACGAGCAGGGGCTGACCGAGATCGTGGTCGGCCGCGACGGCCGCCTGTCCGGCCCGTCCCTGATCGAAGGGCTGATCGCCGGCCTGCGCAAGGCCGGCCGCAATGTCATCGACATCGGCATGGCGCCCACGCCGGTGATCTATTTCGGCGCCTACCACCTGCGCGCCGGCTCCTGCGTGTCGGTCACTGGCAGCCACAACCCGCCGGACTACAACGGCTTCAAGATCGTCGTCGGCGGCGAAACCCTCTCGGGCGAGACCATCACCGATCTGTACCGGCGCATCGTCGGCGGCCGCCTGCACACCGCCGACCAGCCCGGCCAGGTGAGCCAGCGCGACATCTCCGAAGACTATGTCCAGCGCATCGCCTCGGACATCCAGATCGACCGCCCGCTCAAGGTCGTGGTCGATGCCGGCAACGGCGTGGCCGGCGACGTCGGCCCGCGCGTGCTGGCGGCGATCGGCGCCGAGGTCACGCCGCTGTTCTGCGAGATCGACGGCGAGTTCCCCAACCACCACCCCGACCCGAGCGAACCGCACAACCTGGCCGACTTGATCACCATGGTCGCGCGCCTGGACGCCGACCTGGGCATCGCCTTCGACGGCGACGGCGACCGCCTGGGCGTGGTCACCCGCGACGGCCAGAACATCTTCCCCGACCGCCTGCTGATGCTGTTCGCCGCCGACGTGCTGGAGCGCAACCCCGGCGCGATGATCATCTACGACGTCAAGTGCACCGGCCGCCTGCCCGGGCAGATCCTGCGCCACGGCGGCAGCCCGTTGATGTGGAAGACCGGCCATTCGCTGATCAAGGCCAAGATGCGCGAGACCGACGCCGAGCTGGCCGGCGAGATGAGCGGCCACTTCTTCTTCAAGGAGCGCTGGTACGGTTTCGACGATGGCATCTACGCCGCCGCGCGCCTGCTGGAGATCCTGGCCGCGCAGCCGCAGAGCCCGAGCGAGGCGCTCAACGCCCTGCCCAACGGCATCGCCACGCCGGAGATCAAGGTCGATGCGCCCCACGGCGATCCGCACAGCTTCGTCGAGCGCTTTCGCGAAGAGGCCGTGTTCGAGGGCGCGCGCTTGTCCACCATCGACGGCCTGCGCGTGGACTACCCCGATGGCTGGGGCCTGGTGCGCGCCTCCAATACCACCCCGATCCTGGTGATGCGCTTCGATGCGGACAACCGCGAAGCGATGACGCGGATCCAGGAGGCGTTCCGGGCGCAGTTGCACAAGCTCATGCCGGAGCTGGCCCTGCCGTTCTGAGGGCTGCGGCCAGTCGGAGCCTGCGCCTGGAGGCGCGGGTTCCGGGGCGCAGGCGCCTGGCAGGCAAAGAAAAACGCCGCGGCCTGGCCGCGGCGTTTTCGTTCGAGGCGGGTTCCCGGCGTTGCGGCGCGGATCGCGCAGGCTGGGAGCCGACCGGCGGTGCTGCTCGTCCCGGTCGGGCCTCAGCGGCCCGGGCGGCGCTTGACCGCGTGGTAGCGCTCCAGCGCGGCGTCCAGGTCCTGGTCGGCCAGGCTGCGCTCGATCATCTGTTGCTTGAGCATGTCCTGCTGGTGCAGCAGTTCGTCGTGCTGGGAGCGGATGTCCTCGGACAGCTTCGCGCCCACCGGCTTGCCCGACAGCTCCGACTCGCCGGCCTTGCGCAGCAGGCTGACCAGCGACTGGCGCCGGCCCTCGATGCCCAGTTGCGAGGCCTTGACCGTCTCGTCCAGCAGCACGATGCGCTCCTGGAAGGATTTGCGCAGGTCTTCCTCGGTCGCGTAGGACTCGGCCATGGCGTGATCGCGGCGCTTGCGCGCTTCCTCGGCCATGGCCACCCGGCGCGCTTCGCGCTCGGCCTCGCGCGCGGCGGCCCGCTCCTCGGCGTTGAGCGCGCGCTCGACCCGGGCGGTGGCCATGCCGCTGCGGGCGCTGATCTCGGTACGGGCCTCGTTCACCGCGTGCGCGGGCAGGGCGTCGCCGCAGACCTTGCGGCCGCCTTCGTTCCAGCAGTAGAGCTTTTTCTTCTCCTCCTGCGCGCCGGCCGCGGAGGCCAGCACGGCCAGGGCTGCGCCCGCGGCCAGGATCTGCAATCGGTTCATTTCGCCCTCGCTGTTGCCGGACTTGCGGCGGTCCGCAGTTACCTCAAGCAAGAGTCGGGCCATGGCGGTGCGAAGGACTGCGATGCGCATCACGTTTGACTGTCTGCGGCGCGACGGCGCCGCGCGGGCCGTCCTGGCCGATCAGTCTGCGCCGCCGCGACCGTAGGCCGCCCGATAGGCCAGCAGGCGCTCGCGCTGGCCCGAAAACTCGGCGCTTTCGCCGGTGAAGGCCAGCAGATCGTCCAGGCCGGCGATCGCGATGACCGGAAGTTCGTGTTCGATTGCGACAGTTTCTGCCGCCGAGCGTCGGGATTGGGCCGGGTCCACGGCTTCCTGGCGGTCCAGTGCGATGACGATGCCGGCGGCGGTGCCGCCGGCCGCGGCGATCAGGCCCAGGGCTTCGCGGATGGCGGTGCCGGCGGTGATCACATCGTCCACGATCAGCACCCGGCGGCCTTCCAGCGGCGCGCCGATCAGCAGGCCGCCCTCGCCGTGGGCCTTGGCTTCCTTGCGGTTGAAGGCCAGCGGCAGGTCGCGGCCGCGGCGGGCCAGCTCGCAGCCCAGCGCGGTGGCCAGTGGGATGCCCTTGTAGGCCGGCCCGAACAGCAGGTCGAACTCCAGGCCGTGGGCTTGCACCGCATCGGCATAGCAGGCCGCCAGCCCGGCCAGGGCTGCGCCGGAGTCGAAGCGGCCGGCGTTGAAGAAGTAGGGGCTGACCCGGCCCGATTTCAGGGTGAATTCGCCGAAGCGCAGGGCCTGGGCCTGGAGGGCGAGGTGCAGGAAGCGGGTGCGGTGATCGGTCATGGCGGGGCCGTGGGGG
>CBIFVU010000308.1:0-4785 GCA_966185905.1 uncultured Lysobacter sp. | reverse complement strand
GGCAAGAAGTACGTGCTGACCTGGACCTACCACCCCAAGCCGCTGAACACCGCGGTGGCCAATTCGGCGCTGACCATCGCCACCCGTTTAGGGATGGACGTGACCCTGCTGTGCCCGACCCCGGACTACGTGCTCGACGAACGCTACCTGGGCTGGGCCGAGCAGAACGTGGCCGAGAGCGGCGGCTCGTTCCGCATCAGCCACGACATCGACAGCGCCTACCGCGGCGCCGACGTGGTCTACGCCAAGAGCTGGGGCGCGCTGCCTTATTTCGGCGCCTGGGGCCCGGAAAAGCCCATCCGCGACCAGTACAAGCACTTCATCGTCGACGAAGCCAAGATGGCCCTGACCGACAACGGCGTGTTCAGCCATTGCCTGCCCCTGCGCCGCAACGTCAAGGCCACCGACGCGGTGATGGACTCGCCGAACTGCATCGCTATCGAGGAAGCGGAGAACCGCTTGCACGTACAGAAGGCGATCATGGCCGCTCTGGCGAGCGGCTGAGAATCGGGAATCGGGAACAGGGAGTCGTCAAAGCGCCTCTGCGGCTCCCGGCCTCCATCAAGACCTCCACTTTTACGAGACGTTACCCCCATGCCGCAGCAAACCGCTTCTCCGACTCCCGGCTCCAAGGCCATCGTCCTCGCCTTCTCCGGCGGCCTCGACACCAGCTTCTGCGTGCCTTATCTGCAAGAGCGCGGCTGGGCCGTGCATACCGTGTTCGCCGATACCGGCGGCGTCGACGATGAGGAGCGCGCCTTCATCGAGCAGCGTGCGGCCGAGCTCGGCGTGGCCAGCCACGTCACCGTCGACGGCGGCCCGGCGATCTGGTCGGGCTTCGTCAAGCCGTTCGTATGGGCAGGCGAGGGCTACCAGGGGCAGTATCCGCTGCTGGTTTCCGACCGTTACCTGATCGTGGAGGCTGCGCTCGCTCGCGCGGCCGAGCTGGGCACGCGCGCCATCGCCCACGGCTGCACCGGCATGGGCAACGACCAGGTGCGCTTCGACCTGGCGGTCAAGGCGCTGGGCGATTACGAAATCGTCGCGCCGATCCGCGAAATCCAGAAGGAACACACCGAGGTCCGCGCCTACGAGCAGGCCTACCTGGAGGAGCGCGGTTTCGGCGTGCGCGCCAAGCAGAAGGCCTACACCATCAACGAGAACCTGCTGGGCCTGACCATGTCCGGCGGCGAGATCGACCGGTGGCAGGCCCCGGGGGAGGGCGCGGTGGGCTGGTGCAAGCCGCGCGCGCAATGGCCGAGCGAGGCCTTGCGGGTGAAGTTGGCCTTCGAGAACGGCGAGGCGGTGGCCTTGAACGCAGAGCGCATCGCGGGCCACGCGCTGCTGGCCAAGCTCAACGGGCTGTTCGCCGAGTATGGCGTGGGCCGCGGCGTCTACACCGGCGACACCACCATCGGCCTGAAGGGGCGCATCATTTTCGAAGCGCCGGGCCTGACCGCCCTGCTGGCCGCGCACCGCGCGCTGGAAGAGGCGGTGCTGAGCAAGCAGCAGAACCGCTTCAAGCCCGAGATCGCGCGCAAGTGGGTGGAGCTGGTCTACGAAGGCTTCTACCACGACCCGCTCAAGACCGACCTGGAGGCCTTCCTGTCCAGTTCCCAGGCCACGGTCAACGGCGAGGTCGTCCTGGAAACCCAGGGCGGGGTGGTCACCGCAGTGGCCATCGACTCCCCGCACATCCTCAACGCCAAGGGCGCCACCTACGCCCAGGCCGCCGACTGGGGCGTGGCCGAAGCCGAAGGCTTCATCAAGCTGTTCGGAATGAGCAGCACGTTGTGGGCGGAAGTCAATCGCAAGGGCTGAAGCCTTCGATCAGCAGATAGCGGCCGAGAGTCAGGAGATGGCGAAAAGCTGTTTTCGCTCTCGCTATCTCCTGTCTCCCAACGCCTACCTAGCGGAAGACCAGAATCCGACCATGCTCCCCGAAGTCCTGAACCACCTCAACGCCCTGGTCTCCTTCGATACGCGCAATCCGCCGCGCGAGATCGGGACCGGGGGCATTTTCGATTATCTGCGCAGCCAGTTGCCGGGGTTCGGCATCACCGTGACCGACCATGGCGCCGGGGCGGTGTCGATGCTGGCGGTGCGCGGCCAGCCGCGGCGCGTGTTCAACGTGCACCTGGACACGGTGCCTTCCTCGGAGGCCTGGAGCGCGGATCCGCATGTGTTGCGGGTGGTCCAGGACCGGGCGATCGGCCTGGGCGCCTGCGACATCAAGGGCGCGGCCGCCGGCCTGTTGGCCGCGGCGGCCGCGACCGACGGGGATGCGGCGTTCTTGTTCTCCACCGATGAGGAGGCCAACGATGCGCGCTGCATCGCCGGTTTCCTCAGCGGCGATCACGGCTTCGCCGAAGCCATCGTGGCCGAGCCGACGATGGGCGAGGCCGTGCTGGCGCACCGCGGCATCAGCTCGGTGCTGTTGCGCTTCCGCGGCGAGGCCGGGCATGCCTCCGGGGCGCAGGCGCTGCAGGCCAGCGCACTGCACCAGGCGATGCGCTGGGGCGGCAAGGCGCTGGATTTCGTCGAGGCGCAGGCGCACCAGCGTTTCGGCGGGCTGACCGGCCTGCGCTTCAACATCGGCCGCGTGGAGGGCGGGATCAAGGCGAACATGATCGCGCCCAGCGCCGAGCTGCGCTTCGGCTTCCGTCCGCTGCCTTCGCAATCGATCGATGGGCTGCACGAAACCTTCGGCGCCCTGGTCGATGCCGGGGCGGTGGAGCGCTACGAAGAGACCTTCCGCGGGCCGCCGCTGCCGGCCGGCGAGGTGGCCGATGCCGAGCGCCGGCGCCTGGAAGCGCGCGATCTGGCCGATGCGCTGGAGCTGCCCATCGGCAACGCCGTGGACTTCTGGACCGAGGCGTCCTTGTTCTCGGCCGCCGGGCTGACCGCCATCGTCTACGGGCCCGGCGACATCGCCCAGGCCCACACCGCCGACGAATGGGTTGCGCTGGAGCAGTTGCAAGGCTATGCGCAGAGCGTGGCGCGCATCATCGGAGGGCAGGCGCGATGAGCGTTTCGATGGACAACCATTTGCAGACCCGCCAGACCATCGTCCGGTTGCTGTCGAGCATGGCCAGCGCCAAGGAGATCTCGCAGTACCTCAAGCGCTTCTCCCAGCTCGACGCCAAGCGCTTCGCCGTGGTCAAGGTCGGCGGCGCGGTGCTGCGCGACGACCTGGCGGCGCTGACCTCCTCGCTGGCCTTCCTGCAGGACGTGGGCCTGACTCCGATCGTGATCCACGGCGCCGGCCCGCAGTTGGACGAGGAGTTGGCCGCGGCCGGCATCGCCAAGCAGACGGTCAACGGCCTGCGGGTGACCTCGCCGGAGGCGCTGGCGATCGTGCGCCGGGTGTTCCAGGCGCAGAACCTCAAGCTGGTGGAGGCGTTGCAGTCCGGCGACGGCCGCGCCACCTCGATCATCTCCGGCGTGTTCGAGGCGCAGTTCCTCGACCGCGACACCTACGGCCTGGTCGGTGAGGTGCGCAAGGTCAATCTCGCGCCGATCGAAGCCAGCCTGCAGGCCGGCTCGATCCCGGTGATCGCCAGCCTGGGCGAGACCGCGGGCGGCCAGATCCTGAACATCAACGCCGATTTCGCCGCCAACGAACTGGTGCAGGTGTTGCAGCCGTACAAGATCGTGTTCCTGACCGGCACCGGCGGATTGCTCGACGACAACGGCCGGGTGATCGATTCGATCAATCTGTCCACCGAGTACGAGCACCTGATCCAGCAGCCGTGGATCAACGGCGGCATGAAGGTCAAGATCGAGCAGATCAAGGACTTGCTGGACAAGCTGCCGCTGACCTCGTCGGTGTCGATCACCAAGCCCGCCGAGCTGGCCAAGGAGCTGTTCACCCACAAGGGCTCGGGCACCCTGGTGCGGCGCGGCGAGCGGGTCCTGCAGGCCGCGCGCTGGGATGACCTGGACCTGGAGCGCCTGCGCGGGCTGATCGATTCGGCCTTCGGCCGGCGCCTGGTGGACGACTACTTCCAGGCCACCGCGCTCAAGCGCGCCTATGTCAGCGAGAACTACCGCGCCGCGATCGTGCTGATCGAAGCCGATGGCCGCACCTATCTGGACAAGTTCGCCGTGCTCGACGACGCCCAGGGCGAAGGCCTCGGCCGCGCGGTCTGGCAGGTGATGCGCGAACACAACCCCAGCGTGTTCTGGCGCTCGCGCCACGGCAATCCGGTCAATCCGTTCTATTACTCCGAATCCGACGGCTGCCTGAAGCAGGAGAAGTGGAAGGTGTTCTGGTACGGCATGGACGGTTTCGACGAAATCGCCGCCTGCGTGGACTACGCCGGTCGGCGCACGCCGACCCTGGAGGATCGGTGAGCGCCGCGGACCCGGCCTGGGCCGCGCCGCCGCAGTTGAGCGGCGAGCACGTGCGCCTGGAGCCGCTGGGCCTCGAGCATGCCCAGGGCCTGCGCGAGGCCCTGGGCGGCGGCGAGCTGGCGCGTGTGTGGTACGCCCAGGTGCCGGCGCCGGAGGGCGTGGAGGCTTACATCCAGGCTGCGCTGGCGATGCAGGCCCGCGGCCAGGCCTGGCCGTTCGCGGTGCGCGACGGCGCCGGCCAGATCGTGGGCAGCACCCGCTATTACGACCTGGACCCGGCCGTGCCGCGCGTGCAGATCGGCTATACCTTCTACGCCCCTCGCGTGCAGCGCACCGGCCTGAACACCCAGGCCAAGCTGTTGTTGCTGCAACACGCCTTCGAAACCCTGGGCTGCATCGCGGTAGGCTTCGAGACGAGCTGGTTCAATC
>CBIFVU010000307.1:0-4791 GCA_966185905.1 uncultured Lysobacter sp. | reverse complement strand
TACAAGGACACCGCCGGCCCGGCGATCAACCCGCTGATCAAGATCATCAACATCGTCGCCTTGCTGCTGGTGCCGCTGTTGCCGGTATCGGCAGTAGGCAACGCCGATGAAGAAGTCGTGGTGCCCGCGGCGCATTCGGCCGAGGCGGCCGTGCAGCCGGTGCTGCCGCCGGCCTCGGCGGACGCCGGCGCGCAAGCCCGCGCCGAAGCGGCCCCGGTTCCCGCCGGCGAAGACGTCATCGACGACAGCGGAATGGTGCCGGCGTCGATGCTGGCGGGCACGGCGAAGCTGTTCTTCGCCGTCGGCTCGGCCGAACTGCCGGCCGATGCCGCGCAGACCCTGGCCCCGACGCTGGACGCGCTCAAAGCCCGTCCCCAGGCCAAGGCGCGCATCTCCGGTTTCCACGACGCTTCCGGCAATGCGGCGAGCAATGCCGAACTGGCCAAGCGCCGCGCCCAGGCGGTGCAGCAGTGGCTGCAGGCCCAGGGCGTGGCCGCCGAGCGCATCGCGCTGGACAAGCCGGCGACCACCACCGGCGACGGCGATGTGGAGCAGGCGCGCCGGGTCGAGGTGACGCTGGAATAAGCCCGCACCGACGCGGGCGGCCGGAAACGCAGCGGCGGGCAAGGCCGCTGCGTTCCGTGCCGGGGCGGCAGGCCGGCCGCGCCCCCGGACCGCCCCGGCGGCCTCCAGCGCATCGTCCTGGCCACCGCACGCACCGCCGGGCCCTGCGATCCCGCGCGGCAGCATTGCCGCGAGCCCCATCCGACCCGGCGGCCGCCAGGCCGCCGTTTTT
This sequence comes from uncultured Lysobacter sp., assembly GCA_966185905.1. Lineage (GTDB taxonomy): Bacteria > Pseudomonadota > Gammaproteobacteria > Xanthomonadales > Xanthomonadaceae > Lysobacter. The sequence continues at coordinate 3,995 of CBIFVU010000307.1, read as the reverse complement.
CTTGCAGACTGTGGGTCCGACGTGAAAGGACGCACCATGACCCTGCGCACCGCCCTGCCCGCCCTGGCCCTGGCCGTTCTGCTGCTGGCCGCCTGCACGCCCGCACCGCGCCACGCCGAAGGCGACGACCTCGCCGCGGCGCGCGCTCAGTTCAGCACCCGGTTGCTGCGCACGGAGCGCGACGGCACTCCCGTGCCGGCGCCGGAGGGGGACGCGCTGGAACGGGTGCGCTACCGCGCGCCCGGCGGCGACTGCGCGGCCTATCTGAGCCCGCGTCCGGCCACGCCCGAGCGGCGTCCGGCGATCATCTGGATGACCGGCGGCGACTCCAACACTCTCGGCGATGTCTGGTCGCCACAGCCGCGCAGCAACGACCAGACCGCCGCGGCCTTCCGTCGCGCCGGCATCGTCACCTTCTACCCCTCCCTGCGCGGCGGCAACGACAACCCCGGCGCGCGCGAAGCCTTCTACGGCGAGGTCGAGGACATCCGCGCCGCAGCCGATTACCTGGCCGGGCTGGACTACGTCGATCCGCAGCGCATCTATCTGGGCGGCCACAGCACCGGCGGCACCCTGGTGTTGCTGACCGCGCAGATCGACCCACGCTTCCGCGCAGTGTTCGCCTTCGGCCCGGTGGCCGACGTGTCCGACTACGGCGAGACGATGCTGCCGGTGTCGCTGGACGACCCGCAGGAGATCCGCCTGCGCTCGCCCGGCTACTGGCTGGCCTCGATCCGCAGCCCGACCTTCGTCTTCGAAGGCGACCACGACGCCAACACCGCCGATCTCCAACTCATGCGCGCGCGCAACCGCAACCCCAAGGCGGCGTTCTTCATCGTGCCGGGCACCGACCATTTCAGCGTGCTGGCGCCGACCAACGAATTGATCGCCGCCAAGATCCTGGCCGACACCGGCGCGCGATCCAACATCGCCTTCAGCGAGGACGAATTGGCGCGGTTGGCGCACTGACCGGCGCCCGGCGCGCCGCCGGGGCGGACGCGGTGCGCGGGTCCCGACGCTCGGGCAAGCTGTAGACGGCAGTCGCCGGCTCCGGCCGGGCCGCGCGCCGTCCCTCCAGCCACGCCGGCCCCTGCAAGCGCCCGACACCTCAACGAGATCGATCCGCACCGACCGTCGCTGCGGCGGCGCTACGCGCAGCGCCGCACTCCGGGCTCGGCCCCAGGCATTCGCCGCTCTGCGCCGCGCCGGCGCCGGCTCAATGCCCGCGCAACGCAGGCCGGCGCGGCCCGGCTGCGGCCGGCGCGCGCGGCGACGCGGGCGCGTGCTGTCCCGGCAGGAACCGGCCCTGGCCGGTGTCGAACCAATCAGTGCACAACATCCGCTGTGCATGCGCCACGCTCAACGGCGCGCTCCAGACCTCGCCCTCGGCGGTCTTGGCCGGCGCATCGAAGGCCTCCGGCGCGAACGGCGTCGCGCCCAGGCACCAGCGCACCCGGCGCGGTGCCTGTTGCGACAGCAAGGGCACGGTGAAGGCGCCTTCCAACACCGCGCCCGGCGCGACGCGCACCGCCAGCGGGACGGGCGGCGAGGTCGGCGCCGGATCGGGCAGCGGCAGGGCCGCGTGCAGCAACTCGATGTCCGCGCCGCTCGCAGGCGCGCCGGCCTTGCCGGCCTCGGCGCTTTCGACCTGGCCCGGCGGCGCGATCGCGCCCAGCGCCAGGCGGCCGGTTGCCACTTGGTGGCGGTCGCCGCGGTCGAACACCGCCAGCGGCGGCGCGGCGTCGGGATTGCGCAGGCGGTAGCGCACGCTCATCGACCAGGCGCGGGGGTCGTAGGCGAATTCGACCTCCACCCGCACCCCGTCCACGCCTTCGATGACGGTCGCGTCGCGCACGATCGCCGGGCCTTGGGCCGCCGCCGCGGGCGGCGCCGGCTGGGCGAAGCAGTCCGGCATCGATACCGGCATGGCGACCGCGGCGAGCAAGACCAACGCCAGCCCCGCTCCGCCACGCTGCAAGCCGCGCGACCGCGCCGCGCCCGCTCCCACGCGCGGCCTGCGCAGCCGCCGCATCGTCCACCCTGGATTGTGTCCCGCCATCGGATCTCTCCCGCCGGGCCGCGCTCGGCGGGCCGGCCATGCATGCCGAATGGAGCACCTTACGCCGCCGCTCGCGGCGGCGCACCCTGGCCTCATCGGATCGTTCACAACGCGAAAAGGCGCACGCTCAGCGTGCGCCTTTCCATGAGCCCGCCGAGGCAGGCGTTCAGAACTGGAGCGTGTAGGCCGGGCGGTCGGGCAGGCCCATCTCCTCGCGCATGCCGTTCTCGGTCAGGTGATCGGGGTTGCTGGTGGTCTTGGGCGTGGAGGGATCGCCATCGAAATCGTAGGCAGGAGCGCTGGTCTCCAGGCCCACGGCCTGGCGCTCGGCATTGGGCACCTCGCCGTTGTCCGGGCCGGTGCCCTCGTAGGTGCCCTGCTGGAAGGTGCCGGTGACGCCGTTGTAGGCGTGCGACATCTCGTGGTACAGCACCACCGCCGGCGCCGGGAACTGGTCCATGTGGAAGGACGGGTTGTAGCTGATCTCCACGTCGCCGCCGGCGCCCGGACGGCCGTCGACGATGTCGGCGTCGCGGCTGAAGGTCTGGGCGTAGCCGTTCTGCTCGTTGGCCAGTTCCTTGATGGTCACGGTGTTGCCGCGCGCGGCGGCCTTGTCGAACTCGGCGAGCATGCGCTGGCCGTTGGGCGAGGCGCGCAGGAACTCGATCTCCGCGCCCACGCGCTGCTTGAACGCCTCCGAGCCTTCGATGGTCACGCCCTTGGCGCTGCTGATCTCGACGTTGATGACGGTGTTCTTGGCGCCGTTGGAGGCGTTGATCAGGTCCATGGCGGTCTGCGCATAGACCTTGTCGTTGCCGGCCTGGTTGTCCACGGTGTCCTTGCCGTCGCCGGCGTAGACCGCGTCGTCGTCCTCGCCGCCGCGCAGCACGTCGTCGCCCAGGCCGCCGGACAGGATGTCCTTGCCCGCGCCGCCTTCCAGTTCGTCGTTGCCCGCGCCGCCTTCCAGGTAGTCCACGCCGGCGGTGCCGGCCAGGCGGTCGTTGCCGTCGCCGCCGTAGACCACGTCGTCGCCGTTGCCGGCATCGATGACGTCGTCGCCGCTGTTGCCGAACACATCGTCGCGGCCGTCGCCGCTGCGGATGACGTCGTTGCCCAGGCCGCCGTCGATGCGGTCGTTGCCAGCGCCGGTGGTGATGTCGTCGTCGCCGGCGCCGCCGTCGACGATGATGTTGACCTTGACGTTGGGCGCGACGTTGATGGTGTCGTTGCCGTCGCCGCTGCGGATGGTCAGTTCCTGGTCCTGGCCCAGGCGCACCTCGTAGCTCTCGCCGTTGACCCCAACGTCCAGGGTGCCGTCGTCGCGCTGGGTGATCTGGACGTTGTCGTTCTTGCTGCCGGTGGTCAGCACCACTTGGTCGGTGCTGACATAGGTGCGCCCGAAGCCGGCGTCGGCGATGGTCTGCTCGCGCGCGATGGAGACCTCGCCGCCCTGGTGCAGCGGGTCGATCACCACCGGCTTGCCGTCCGGGGTGCTGCCGCGGGTGCGCTGCTGCGGATTGGTGTCGCTGCCCTCGATGCGGACCGCATCGCCGGCCGCCGGGGCCGGCGCCGGCTGCGCGGCCAGCGCCAGCGGCGCGGGCAGGCCCGGTGCAGGCCCCTGGCCGGCGGTGTTCTCGGCCGGGTTGTCCCAATAGCTGTTGGCGACCGGCGGAGTGGGCGGCAGCGCGGGGCGGGCATCGAGCGATACGGACATGACGGGCCTGTGACAGTCGGAGTGATGACTGTAGATACGCGTTGGTATGGCCAGGCCGAAAGCTAGGGCGTACCCGAAGCTAGGGCCGCCCCCAGGGGCCGGATGGCGCCTTCGGGGCCGTCCGCGGGCCGCCGTCGGGGCGAAGGCGCGGCCTGCGGGGACGGCTTGGCCGGGCCCCATCGTGGCCGGGCCGAAGGCTGTCTCCGGCGCCCGGTCCAGGGG
>CBIFVU010000306.1:0-4799 GCA_966185905.1 uncultured Lysobacter sp. | reverse complement strand
GCCACCACCAGCCGTCGGCCGACAGCAGCGGGATGCCCAGGCCCTGGAACGGGCTGAGCCAGCCGCCGAGGAAGAAGATCGCGGTCAGGAAGCTGATCAGGATCATGTTCGCGTATTCGGCCAGGAAGAACAGCGCGAACGCCGAACCCGAATACTCGACCATGTGGCCGGCCACGATCTCCGACTCGCCCTCGACCACGTCGAACGGCGCGCGGTTGGTCTCGGCCACGCCGGAGATGAAGTAGATGACGAACAGCGGCAGCATCGGCACGAAGAACCATTCCAGCGCGCCGGCATTGCCGGATTGCGCCATCACGATCTCCGACAGGTTCAGGCTGCCGGCGCCGACCATCACGCCGACCATGGCGAAGCCCATCGCGATCTCGTAGGAGACCACCTGGGCCGCGGCGCGCATGGCGCCGAGGAAGGCGTACTTGGAGTTGGACGCCCAGCCGGCCAGGATGATGCCGTACACGCCCAGCGAGGTCATCGCCAACAGATACAGCAGGCCGGCGTTGGCGTTGGACAGCACGACCTGGGCGTCGAAGGGCACCACCGCCCAGGCGGCGAAAGCCGGGGCCAGGGCCAGCAGCGGCGCCAGCTTGTACAGGAAGGACTCGGCCTTGGCCGGCTGGATCACTTCCTTGAACAGCAGCTTGAACACGTCGGCGAAGGCCTGCAGCACGCCCATGCCGACGTACATCGGACCGCGGCGGGCGTGCATCCAGCCGATCAGCTTGCGCTCCCAGACCACATAGAAGGCCACCGAGACGATCACCGGCATGGCGATCAGCAGGATCTTCAGCACGATCCAGCCCACCGCGCCGGCCATGCCGAACGACAGGAAGAACTCGCGCACCGGGTCGACCACGTGGGTGGTGAACATTCCGTCCGTCATGGCTTATGCCCTCCCCGCCTGCACGCGGCCGGCGCCGAGCGGCGCGGTCGCGCCGTGCCCGCTTTCGACCCAGACCGCGCCCGCGGCGACCTTGGCGCTGACTGCGACCGGCAAGGTCGCGGTGCCCGCGCCGGCGCCGAATTTGCCGACTGCGCCGTCGGCCAGGCCGAGCGCGGCCGCGTCGGCCGGATTGAGCACTGCGCGCGGCGCCAGGTTGAGCGGATGCGACTGCAGGGCCGGAGCGCGGCGCACGGTGGCGTCGCTGCGGTAGATCGCGGTGGACATCGCCACTTCCAGGCCCTCGCCCGCGGCTTGCGGCGCGCGGCCGGCGGCCACGGCCACCTGGCGCGGCGCCAGGCTGGCGCGCAGGCCGGCCAGGTCGGTGAACTCGAAACCGGCCGCGCCCAGCTCGCCGCCGAGCGCACGCAGCACGCGCCAACCGGCGCGCGCCTGGCCGGGCAGCTTGCCGCCGGCGACGGCCTGCTGGTCCTGGCCGTCGAGGTTGGTCAGGGTGGCGTCGTTTTCCGGCAGCAGCGCGATCGGCAGAATCACGTCGGCCACCGCCTTGGTCGAACGGCAGGCGTAGTGGCTGAAGGCCACCACCTGGGCGGCGCCGAGCGCGCGCAGGGCGCTGTGGGTATCGGCGAAGTCCAGGCCGGGTTCGATGCCGTAGACGATGTAGGCGCCGCGCGCCTCGTCCAGCATCGTGCGCGCGTCGCGCGCGCTCGGCAGCACGCCGTGGCGGGCCAGGCCGACCGCGTTGGCGCCCTGCGGAATGCGGCACAGGCGCGCGCCAGTGGCTTCGACGAAGGCGCGGGCGGCGGCGCGGATGGAGGCCGCGTGCGGCCCGTTCTCGGCCACGCCACCGACGATAAGGGCGACATGGTGGCCGGCCTTGGCGGCCTCGCGCAGGGCTTCCTCGCCCAGCGCGGCGGCCAGTTGCGAGGGCGCGAGGATGCGCTTGCTGGCCAGATCGAAGGTGAAGTCGAAGTCGACCGGGTTCACCACGTGCACTTTGGCGCCGCGGGTGAAGGCCTTGCGCACGCGCTGCTGCACCAGCGGCAGTTCATGGCGCAGGTTGCTGCCGACGATGACGATCACGTCGGCCTGGGCGATCTCGGCCACCGGCATGGCGAAGGTCTCGGCCACGGCCGCGTCGGACAGGTCGTGCTGGGAAATGCGGTGGTCCAGGTTGCCGCTGCCCAGGGCCTCGGCCAGGCGCGCCAGCAGCGCGCCCTCCTCGTTGGAGGTGGCCGGATGGGCGAGCACGCCGAGGTTGTCGCCGCCGTTGTCGCGCAGGATCTTGGTCGCGCGCGCCAGGGCTTCGTCCCAGGACGCTTCGCGCCACTCGCCGTTGTCCTTGACCAACGGACGCTGGGCGCGGTCTTCGGCGTACAGGCCCTGGTGCGAATAGCGGTCGCGGTCGGACAGCCAGCACTCGTTGACCGCTTCGTTGTCGCGCGGCACGGTGCGCAGCACGTCGCCGCGGCGCACGTGCAGGAACAGGTTGCTGCCCAGCGCGTCGTGGTAGCCCAGCGACTCGCGCGCGGTCAGTTCCCACGGGCGGGCCTTGAACTGGAACACCTTGTTGGTCAGCGCGCCGACCGGGCAGACGTCGATGACGTTGCCGGACAGCTCGGTGGTCAGCGGCTTGCCGTCGAAGGTGCCGATCTGCAGGTTCTCGCCGCGGTACATGCCGCCGAGCTCGTAGGTACCGGCGATCTCGGCGGTGAAGCGCACGCAGCGGGTGCACTGGATGCAGCGGGTCATCTCGGTGGCGACCAGCGGGCCGATGTCCTCGTCGGGCACCACGCGCTTGCGCTCGGCGAAACGGCTGACCGAACGGCCGTAGCCCATCGACACGTCCTGCAGCTCGCACTCGCCGCCCTGGTCGCAGATCGGGCAGTCCAGCGGGTGGTTGGCCAGCAGGAACTCCATCACGTTGCGCTGCGACTTGAGCGCGCGCTCGTTGCGGGTGAACACCTTCAGCCCGTCCATGACCGGGGTGGCGCAGGCCGGCGACGGCTTGGGCGCGGCGCGGCCGCCGACCTCGGTGTCGACCAGGCACATGCGGCAGTTGGCGGCGATGGCCAGCTTGTCGTGGTAGCAGAAGCGCGGGATCGGGATGCCGGCCTTGTCGGCGGCATGGATGATCATCGAGTTCTTCGGCGCGGCCAGCTCGACCCCGTCGATGAAGACGGTGACATGGTCGGGCGGCAGGTTGGGATTCACGGGCTGCGCACTCATGCCGCCACCTTCTTTTCGATCACAGTGCCGGCGGCCTCATCGTCCACCAGGAACCGCTTGTTGACGATCGCGTACTCGAACTCGTCCCAGAAATGATGCAGGAAGCCCTGCACCGGCCACGCCGCGGCTTCGCCGAAGGCGCAGATGGTGTGGCCCTCGATCTGGCCCGCGGCGGCGCGCAGCATCTGCAGGTCTTCCAGCGTGGCCTGCTGCTCGGCGATGCGGGTGAGCATGCGGTACATCCAGCCGGTGCCTTCGCGGCACGGCGTGCACTGGCCGCAGCTTTCCTTGAAGTAGAAGCGGGCGATGCGCTGGCAGGCGCGGACCATGCAGGTGGTCTCGTCCATGACGATGACCGCGCCCGAGCCGAGGCCGGAACCGGCCTTCTGCAGCGAGTCGTAGTCCATCGTGCATTCCATGATCGCCGCCGCCGGCAGCACCTTCATCGAGGAGCCGCCGGGGATCACCGCCTTGAGCTTGCGGCCGCCGCGCACGCCGCCGGCCATCTGCAGCAGATCGGCGAACGGAGTGCCCAGGCGGATCTCGAAATTGCCCGGGTTGGCGACGTGGCCGGAGACCGAGAAGATCTTCGGACCGCCATTGTTGGGCTTGCCCAGGTTGAGGAACCACTCCGCGCCGTTGCGCAGGATCGCCGGCACCGAGGCGTAGGTCTCGGTGTTGTTGATCGTGGTCGGCTTGCCGTACAGGCCGAAGTTGGCCGGGAACGGCGGCTTGTAGCGCGGCTGGCCCTTCTTGCCTTCCAGCGACTCCATCAGCGCGGTCTCTTCGCCGCAGATGTAGGCGCCGGCGCCGAGCGCACCGTAGATATCGATGTCCACCCCGCTGCCGAGCACGTTCTTGCCGAGCCAGCCGTGCTCATAGGCTTCCTTGAGCGCCTGCTCGAAATGCTCGAAGGGCTCGTGGTGGAACTCGCCGCGCAGGTAGTTGTAGGCCACGGTCGAGCCGGTGGCGTAGCAGGCGATGGCCATGCCCTCCACCACCGCGTGCGGGTTGAAGCGCAGGATGTCGCGGTCCTTGGCCGTGCCCGGCTCGGACTCGTCGGAGTTGCACAGGATGTACTTCTGGGTGCCGCTGCCCTTGGGCATGAAGCTCCACTTCAACCCGGTCGGGAAGCCCGCGCCGCCGCGGCCGCGCAGGCCGGAGTTCTTGACCGCCGCGATGATGTCCTCCGGCGGGGTCTTCTCGCTGAGGATCTTGCGCAGCGCGCTGTAGCCGCCGGTCTTGAGATAGTTCTCGTACGACCAGGGGGTGTCGTAATGCAGAGTCGTGTAGACGACCTGGTGCTCCTGCGGAGCCGGGCCGACCGGGCCGTAGCCCTTGGAATAATCGTGGTGACCGTGCGCCATCTCGCCCGACCTCACTTCAGACCGTCGAGCAGCTCGTCCACCTTCGCGGCGTCGAGCTTCTCGTGGTAATGACCGTTGATGACCACCACCGGCGCGCCGCAGCACGCGGCCAGGCACTCTTCCTCGCGCTTGAGGAAGACCCGGCCGTCGGCGGTGGACTCGCCGAGCTTGCAGCCCAGCTTGTTCTCGGCGTGCGCCACCAGTTCCTGCGCGCCGTTGAGCCAGCAGCTGATGTTGGTGCAGAAGGCGACGTTGTTGCGGCCGACCTTCTCGGTCTCGAACATCGA
>CBIFVU010000305.1:0-4805 GCA_966185905.1 uncultured Lysobacter sp. | reverse complement strand
CGCTGCCGTCGCGGTGGCCGCGGAAGTCGCCGATCCGCGTGAGCACTTTGAGCATGGTCTCCTGCAGCACTTCGGTGGCCTCCTCGCGGTCGCCGGCGATGCGCAGCGCCAGGGTGAACACCGGCCGCTCGAACCAGCGGTAGAGCTGCTCGAAGGCCGCCTCCTCGCCGGCGCGGGCGCGCGCCAGCAGCGACTCGGGCACGTCGATGGCGAAGCTCGACGGCGGCCGGTCGGGCGGTGGCGATGGCATGGGCGCGGGCATGGGTTCGGGCGGCATTCCCAGGCAAGGATGCGGCGAGGGCGTGAAGGGTCGCAGCCGGCCGCGGCTCTATACTGGGGCATACGACAGGGAGGAGGGAGCCATGGGTCCGATGCTGCTGGCCGCGGTGGTGGTTTTCGCCGGGGTGGTGTTGCTGTTCAAGACGGTGCGGATGGTTCCCCAGGGTTACCAGTGGACGGTGGAGCGCTTCGGCCGCTATACCCACACCCTGAACCCTGGGCTGCATTTCCTGGTCCCGGTGATCTACGGCGTCGGCCGCAAGATCAACATGATGGAGCAGGTGCTGGAGGTGCCCAGCCAGGACGTGATCACCAAGGACAACGCGGTGGTCAAGGTCGACGGCATCGTCTTCTTCCAGGTCCAGGACGCGGCCAAGGCTGCCTACGAGGTGGCCCAGCTGGAGATCGCCATCCTCAACCTGGTGATGACCAACATCCGCACCGCGATCGGTTCGATGGACCTGGACGAGTCGCTGTCCAAGCGCGACGAGATCAACATCAAGGTGCTCAACGCGGTCGATGCGGCCACCCATCCCTGGGGTCTGAAGGTCAACCGGATCGAGCTCAAGGACATCCAGCCGCCGCGCGACCTGGTCGATTCGATGGCCCGGCAGATGAAGGCCGAGCGCGAGAAGCGCGCCAACATCCTGGAAGCCGAGGGCCACCGCCAGTCCGAGATCCTGCGCGCGGAGGGCGACAAGCAGGCCGCGATCCTGGAGGCCGAGGGCAAGCGCGAGGCCGCCTACCGCGAAGCCGAGGCGCGCGAGCGCCTGGCCGAGGCCGAAGCCAAGGCCACGCAGTTGGTGTCCGACGCGATCGCCGCCGGCAATGTGCAGGCGATCAACTATTTCGTCGCGCAGAAGTACATCGAAGCGTTCAAGTCGCTGGCCGAGGCGCCCAACCAGAAGTTCGTGCTGATGCCGATGGAGTCCACCGGCGTGATCGGCTCGCTGGCCGGTGTGGCCGAGCTGGCGCGCGAGGCGCTGGAGCGGCGCGAAGGCGGCGCCCGCCCGCCGGCGGCGCCGGCGCCGCGCAGCGGAGGCTGAGCCATGTGGAACTGGCAGACCATCGCCTGGGCCGCTGCCGCACTGTTGCTGTTCGCCGCTGAGGCGATGGCGCCGGGGGCGTTCATGCTGTGGCTGGGCCTGGCCGCGGCGGCCGTGTTCGTGCTGGTGCTGGCGGTGCCGGGCCTGACCGTGCTGGCCCAGGTCGCCGCCTTCGTGGTGCTCAGCTTCGTTTCCATCCAGGTCTACCGCACCTGGTTCCGCGGCCGCGAACGGCAGAGCGACCGGCCGCTGCTGAACCGCCGCGCCGAGCAACTGGTCGGTCAGGTGGTGGTGCTGGAGCGCGCCATCGTCCAGGGCAGCGGCCGGGTGCAGATCGCCGATGCGTTCTGGACCGTGACCGGCCCGGACCTGGAGGCCGGCGCGCGCGTGCGTGTGATCGGCACCGACGGCATGACCCTGCAGGTCGAGCCGGCGACGTGATCGCGGCCTGCCTGCGCATCCGGTTGCGGGGCAGGCACGCGATGCGCGCCGGCCTGGGCGCCCAGGCGGTGTGCCTGGCGTGGCTGGCCTTCGCCTCGGTGGCGATGGCGGGCAGCGGACAGGTACCGTCGGCACCGGGCGGTGCCGCGCTGGCGCCGTCGAGGCCGGCGGCGGACAAGCTCGCGCCCGCTCAGAGCCAGCCCGCGGCCAGGCGCGCGGAGCAGAAACCACAGGCGCAGAAACCAGAGGTTCCGAAGCAGGCCGCAGCCAGGCAGGCTGCCTCCAAGCAAGCTGCACCGTCACAGAGTGCTTCGACTCCGGCCGCATCGAAACCGGTCTCGGCCAACCCGGCTCCCGTCAAGCCCGCCCCACTCAAGCCCGCCCCGGCCAGACCGGACCGTTCCACCGCCCCGCTGGCCGCTGCGCCGTCCGAACCGAAGTGGATCGGCCTGCTGGTGCCGCCGTATCCGCCCGGCTACAAGTCCAACACCGGCGGCTGCGTCGGCTCCGGCCGCAGCGCCGAGCAGATCTGCGCTCGCAGCATCGGCACCATCGACGATGCCGAGGATCGCTCGGTCAAGCTCTATGCCGCCGAACTGGTCGGCCGCATCGGCAACGAGGCGCGCTGGCGGATCACCGACGTGGCGCCGTATCCGCGGCTGTTGCGCGGCGAGCGGGTGTCGATCTCCACCTGCGTGATCGACGGCGCCGCCGACGCCGGCGTGATCGCGGTGGTGGACACCTGGGTGGAGGATGCCGGCTCGCGCGAGATGTTCGACGCCAGCCGCTGGGCGGTCCGGCTGGACCGCCGCACCGGCCGCTTCGTCGATGTGCGCCCGGCCGAGGTGCGTTGTTACAACGAGGGCGTGGACGGCGAATGAGGCGGCGGTGCGGCACCTGCCGCGCTTGCCTGCACCGGCCGCGATCCGCCGCCGCGCCGGGCCTGCGCGCGGCGACCATGCGCCGGCGTACCGCCCGCATGGCCGCTCGCGCCCAGACGGCTCCATTCCGGCTCATCCCAGCTCATTCCGGCCCGCGCCCGACCCTGCCGAGCCGGTCCGCTCGCGCCTGCGCCGCGGCCAGCGCGCTTCCGGCGGGCACATCGGCGATAATCCAGGGCCCACCTCCCACACCAGGCAGCGCCCTCCATGAGCCAGAAGACCATCCTCAACGACGCCCATCGCGCACTCGGCGCCAAGATGGTGGACTTCGGCGGTTGGGACATGCCCATCAACTACGGCTCGCAGATCGAGGAGCACCACCAAGTGCGCCGCGACGCGGGCATGTTCGACGTCAGCCACATGACCGTGGTCGACCTGCGCGGCGAGCGCACCCGCGAGTTCCTGCGCCACCTGGTCGCCAACTCGGTGGACAAGCTCGTCAAGCCGGGCAAGGCGCTGTACACCTGCATGCTCAATCCCGCCGGCGGCGTGATCGACGACCTGATCGTCTATTTCCTGGAGGAGAGTTTCTTCCGCCTGGTGGTCAACGCCGCCACCCGCGACAAGGACCTGGCCTGGATCGGCGAGCAGGCCCGCGCCTTCGGCGTCAGCGTGACCGAGCGCCCGGAGCTGGCGATGATCGCCGTGCAGGGCCCGAACGCGCGCGAAAAGGCCATCGGCCTGCTGCGCGAGGAAGACCGCGCGCGCATCGGCAAGCTCGGCAAGTTCGTCGCCGGCCAGGCCCAGACCGCCGACGGCATCGAGCTGTTCATCGCCCGCACCGGCTACACCGGCGAGGACGGCTTCGAGATCGTGGTGCCCGAAGACCGCGCCGTGGCGCTGTGGGACGCGCTGCTCGCCGCCGGGGTCAAGCCCGCCGGCCTGGGCGCGCGCGACACCCTGCGCCTGGAAGCGGGCATGAACCTCTACGGCCAGGACATGGACGAGTCGGTCTCGCCGTTCGAGGCCGGCCTGGCCTGGACCGTGTCCCTGGACGAGGGCCGCGGCTTCATCGGCCGCGCGCCGCTGGAACAGCAGAAGGCCGGCGGCGTGCCGCGCCAGCTGATCGGCCTGGTGATGGACGAGAAGGGCGTGTTGCGCCACGGCCAGAAAGTGCTCACCGCGCACGGCGAGGGCGAGATCCTGTCCGGTACCTTCTCGCCGACTCTGAACAAGTCCATCGCCTTCGCCCGCGTGCCTGCCGGCGAGATCGCGCTGGGCGCGGCCGGCAATGTGCGCGTGGACATCCGCGGCAAGGAAGTGCCGGTGCGCGTGGTCAAGTTCCCGTTCGTGCGCGACGGCCAGGCCCAGGACGGCGTGCTGGCATGAACGCCGCCGCCGGCCCGGGCGCGCTGGTCTATTACTTCAGCCTGATCTCGCCCTACGCCTATCTCGGCCATGCGCCGTTGCTCGCGCTCGCGCGCGAGCACGGCCTGCGCCTGGACTATCGCCCGGTGCGCATCTTCGAGCTGTTCGCCGCCAACGGCGGCCTGCCGCTGGGCCAGCGCGCGCCGGCGCGGCAGCGCTATCGGTTGGTGGAGTTGCAGCGCGCGCGCGCCCAGCGCGGCGTGCCGCTGAACCTGGCGCCGAAGTTCTTCCCGGTCGATCCGGCCCTGGCCGACCGCTGCGCGATCGCCCTGTGCCGCGCCGGCCGCGATCCGGCCCAGTACATGGACGCCGCCTTCCGCGCGATCTGGGCGCACGACCAGGACCTGGCCGACCCGGCCACGCTGGCGCGACTGCTGGAAGACAGCGGGCACGAGCCACAGGCGGTGCTCGCCGCGGCGCGGCAGGACGAGGTGGAAGCGGTCTATCGCGCCAACACCGAAGCGGCCATCGCCGCCGATCTGCCCGGCCTGCCCGGCTACGTGCGCGACGGCGAACCCTTCTGGGGCCAGGACCGGATCGAGGCCTTGCGCGAGGCCGTGGCCAGCGCGCGCGCGCCGTTCCGGATTCCGCCCGCCTGAGCCGCCGCCGGGCGGCGCTTCACCCGCGCGCCCCGGCGTCGTTACACTACGCGCCATTCCCGCCGCTCCCCGCAACGTTCGAGGCCAGCCATGAGTGAAATTCCCGGCGATCTGAAGTTCATGAAGTCCCA
>CBIFVU010000304.1:0-4814 GCA_966185905.1 uncultured Lysobacter sp. | reverse complement strand
ACCCTAGGCAATCTCACCCTGGTCGTCGCCGACTACGACCCAGCCATCGCCTTCTATACCCAGTCCCTGGGTTTCGTCCTGCTGGAGGACACCGACCTGGGCGGCGGCAAGCGCTGGGTGCGAGTGGCGCCCTCGGCGCAGGCTCAGACCGCGCTGCTGCTGGCCCGCGCCGACGGCGCCGCGCAGGCGGCCCGGGTCGGCGACCAGACCGGCGGCCGAGTCGGCTTCTTCCTGCACACCGACGACTTCCACCGCGACCACGCCGCCATGCGCGAACGCGGCGTGCGCTTCCTGGAATCTCCGCGCGCCGAGACCTACGGCACGGTCGCCGTTTTTGAAGACCTGTACGGTAATCGCTGGGATTTGCTGGAACTGAAGGCATGAAATTGGTGCTGGCCAGCAGCAACGCCGGAAAGCTGGTGGAGCTGCGCGAGCTGCTGCGCGATGCCGGGGTGGAACTGGTGGCGCAGACCGACCTGGGGGTCGAGGACATCGAGGAAACCGGCAGCACGTTCGTCGAGAACGCGTTGCTCAAGGCCCGCCATGCCAGCGCCGTCACCGGCCTGCCGGCGCTGGCCGACGATTCGGGCCTGTGCGTGGACGCCCTCGGCGGCGCGCCGGGGCTGTACTCGGCCCGCTACGCCGGCCGCCACGGCGATGCCCAGGCCAACATCGACAAGCTGCTGGCCGCGCTCAAGGACGTGCCCGACGAGCAGCGCGGCGCGCATTTCTACGCGGTCATCGTGCTGCTGCGCCACGCCGGCGACCCGCGTCCGCTGATCGCCGAGGGCGTGTGGCAGGGGCGGATCCTGCGCCAGCGCCAGGGCGAGCGCGGCTTCGGCTACCAGCCGGTGTTCTTCGATACCGAGTACGAGGTCTCCGCCGGACAGATCGAGGATGCGATCAAGAACCGGGTCAGCCACCGCGCCCGCGCCCTGGCGGCGCTGCGCGGCCGGCTGGCCGAGGTGCTGCGGTGAACCGCCTGCTGCGCGCCGCCGGCCCGCGCCGCCGCAGCTTCCGCAGCGGCGGCCACACTGTGCTCGCGGTGGCCGTGATCTATCTGGTGGCACTGCCGATCGCGCTGTGGATCGGCCAGGACGCCTTGCGCGCGGGGCCGACCCCGCTCGGCGTGGGCATGGGTCTGGCGCTGTGGGCCTTTGCCTGCCTGGTCGGCCTGGTCGCGCTGGCGGCGTTCCAGCGGGTCGGGGTGGACCCGGCCGGCGGCAGCATCGACTACGCCAACATCACCACCGGCCACCGCCAGCGCCGCTTCGCTCCGGACGAGGTGGTCGGCATGGCCCTGCACCGGGCCAAGGACGGGCGCATGCGCCTGACCTCCAGCCTGGAGCTGCGCCTGGCCCCGGCCCCGCACCGCGCCTGGACCACCGCCACCTTGTTCGACGGCGACATGTCCGGCGACGGCCGCGGCGAACCGCTGGCCACCATCATCCACCTGGTCGCCCAGGCACGCCCGGACGCGGTCCTGGACGCCAACCTGCGCGCCCTGCTGGCCGCCGGCCGCTACGGCTCGGCCGGACGCTAAACTACGCCGCTCTCCCCTGCTCCCGGACGGGCCGCGCGCCCGTCCCGCCGCCGTTGACCCTGACCACGCCGCCGCTGTCGCTGTACGTGCACCTGCCCTGGTGCGTGCGCAAGTGCCCCTATTGCGACTTCAACTCCCACCAGGGCCGCGGCGAGCTGCCCTTCGCCGACTACGTGCGCGCGCTGATCGCCGACCTGGAGCACGACCTGCCGCTGGTCTGGGGCCGCCCCGTGCACAGCGTGTTCTTCGGCGGCGGCACGCCCAGCCTGTTCCCGCCGGAGTGGATCGACCTGTTCCTGCAGCAGGCCAGTGCGCGCCTGCGGTTCGCGCCGGGCTGCGAGATCACCCTGGAGACCAATCCCGGCACCGCCGAGCACGGCCGCTTCGAGCTTTATCGCGCTGCCGGCGTGAACCGGCTCAGCTTCGGCGTGCAGAGCTTCGACGACGACAGCCTGCGCCGGCTGGGCCGCATCCACGACAGCGCCGAGGCCGAGCGCGCGGTCAAGCTGGCCCAGGACGCCGGCCTGGACAATCTCAACCTCGACCTGATGTACGCCCTGCCCGGGCAGACCCTGGCGATGGCCGAACACGACCTGGAGCGCGCGTTCGCGCTGGCGCCGGCGCACATCTCGCACTACCAGCTGACCCTGGAGCCGAACACCGTGTTCGCCGCGCGGCCGCCGCAGGGCATTCCCGACGAAGACGGCGCCTGGGACATCCAGGAACGTTGCCAGGCGCTGCTGGCCGAGCGCGGCTATGCCCAGTACGAAGTCAGCGCCTACGCGCTGCCGGGCCGGCGCTGCGCGCACAACCTCAACTACTGGCGCTACGGCGACTACCTGGGCATCGGCGCCGGCGCCCACGGCAAGATCACTCTGGGCGCCGAGCAGGACATCCTGCGCCGCTGGAAGCTCAAGCATCCCAGCCACTACCTGGCTCAGGCAGGCAGCGAAGGCGCGATCGGCGGCGACGACCGCATCGCGCCGGAGCGGCGGCCGTTCGAGTACATGCTCAACGCGCTGCGCCTGGTGGAAGGCTTCTCGCTGGCCTCGTTCGAGGCCTGCACCGGCCTGCCGCGCGCGGCCATCGCCGCGCCCCTGCATCGCGCGATCCAGGCCGGCTGGCTGGCCCAGGACGGCGATCGCGTGGCGCCGACCGAACTGGGGCGGCGCTTCACCAACGACGTGGTGGCCTTGTTCCTGGCCGAATGAGGCTTTGGCAGAACCCGGCAGCGGCCGATGAAGCAGGGGCCGCCGGCCGCGCGCTCGTGCTGGAGTGCACGCGCACAAGCACACTTGCGCCCGCCGGCAAGCACACTCTCGCGCTCTCCGCGATGGCCGCCGCGAGCCGCGAAATGCGTTGGAACGGCCGTAACCGCCTCTCGTCGGCCAGCTTCGCAGTGTGATCGATTCACACTGGCCGGAGCCTGGTAGGCGTGGTTAGATTCCGCCGTCGTCCGCATCGCATCCCCATGTCCGCCACGTTCGATCCTCTGGACGCCACGCCGCCACGCGCCAGCCTGGCCACGGCCTCGCTGCCGCGCCGCGTGCGCCGGCTGCTGGAACAGATCTACGCCATGGTCAGCGACGAGACCGCGCCGCTGCTGGAGCGCATGCTGGCCGAGTTCGAGCAGCAATTGTTCCGCCAGGCCGACCAGGCGCGCAATCCGGGCCTGCAATCGGGTTATCTGGAAACCCTGCGGCTGGTGCGCTTGCGCCGCTCCGACCTGATCCCGCGCTTCCTGCTGGCGCTGGAAACCTCGCTGACCGGCCTGCGCGCGCAAGCGGCGGCGCGAGCCAGCGCGCCGGCGCCGGCGCCGAATTTCCGCGAGCTGCGGCTGGTGGAAGAAAGCGAGATCGACGAGCACACCGTGCTGCGCGCCATCGCTGCGCGCCACGAGTCCCGCGCCGGCCTGGGCCTGTTGCTGCTGGGGCAGCGCTTCGGCGTGCTGGCCGGCGCGCCGGCCTACGACGCCGAGCGCCTGCCGGTCGGCCCGCACCGGCTGGTGCACAGCTTCGCCCAGGCCTGCCAGCCCTTGCAGATCCAGCTCGAATCGCGCCTGGACCTGTACCGCGTGTTCGACCAGCAAGTCATGCTCGGCTACGCCGCGCTGGTGGAATCGATCAACGCCCTGCTCGCGCGCGAGAACGTCCTGCCCGGCCTGTCCTTCGTGCCGCTGCGCCTGCGTCCGGCCGGTGCGCCGGAACCGGCGGCCGAGCCGTCGCGGCGGGCCGAGCCGTCGGCCGCGGCCGAACCGGCGCGCGCCGATGCCGCGCCGGCGCGGCCGCACCATGCCTGGCTGAGCCAGCACGCCGCGCACGAGGGCACCGATTTCGCCACCCTGCAACGCTGGCTGGCCGAGCGCCGCGAACTGCTCGACAAACTGCGCCCGCACCGCGGCAGCGCCGAGGCCTCCGCGCCGCTGGCCACCGCCGACCTGCTGGCGGCCCTGCAAGGCCTGCGCGACCAACGCCTGCCCGGCGCGCAGGCGCCGCGGCGGGTGGCCGAACTGCGGCAATCGCTGCTCGCGCTGGGTCGCGACCCGGACGGCGCTGCGCGCCCACTGGCGCGCGAGGACGCCGACGTGATCGACCTGCTGGACCTGCTCTACGGCGAGATCCAGCAACGCCTGCGCGGCGATGCAGCCATCGCCGGCCTGCTCGAACGATTGCAGGCACCGCTGCTGCAGGCCGCGCTGCAAGACCGCGAATTGCTCGGCCGCGGCAGCGGTCCCGCGCTGGACCTGCTCAACACCGTCGCCGAAGCCGGCGCGCGCTGGACTCCCGGCGAAGACGTGGACCCGCAACTGCACGAACCGCTGCGCCAGGCGGTCGATCACGTGGTCGAGCACTATCGCGGTTCGGCCGAGGTGTTCGCCGATGCCAACCAGCGCCTGCAACAACACCTGCAAACGCTGGCGCGCAAGGCCGAGGTGACCGAGCGCCGCCACGTCGAGGCCGCGCGCGGCAAGGAAAAACTGGAGCTGGCCAAGCGCCGCGCCGGCGAGGCGATCGAGTCGGCGGTGGCCGGCGCGCGCCTGCCGCGCTTCGCCCACTCCCTGCTCAACCAGGCCTGGGCCGACGTGCTGACCCTGACCTGGCTGCGCCACGGCGAGGGCTCCGAAGCCTGGGAGCGGCAGTTGGCCACCACCGGCCAGATCGTCGCGCGCCATCGCGACGGCGCCGGCGCGCCGCCGCCGGGGCTGGATGCCGACATCGAGCATGCGCTGACCCTGGTCGGCTACCACGGCGAAGACGCCCAGGCCATCGCC
>CBIFVU010000303.1:0-4820 GCA_966185905.1 uncultured Lysobacter sp. | reverse complement strand
TGCGGCGGCCCATCACGCCCGAGGGCAGCCGATCCGTGCTCGTGCGGCCACGGATTCCGCGCCCGTTGGTGCGGGGGGGCGCTGTCGTCCGGGCCGCGCATAGTCGATCCAGGGGAGCGACCATTGCGGCGGCGGGGTCGCGGCTTGCGCCGCTCCTACAGCGGAGCGCCCCGGCTACGGGATTTTTCTTGCAGGAGCGGTGCCAGCCGCGATCGCGCGACACGCAACCGCGGACGCTCCCGCCAGGCCGGCGGCCTGCCCACCGGTGCGCCCGCGCATTCCGTGTGCGTTCGCTGGGCGACCATTCGACCAGCGCGCCGCCGTGGCGGCGGCGCGGTCGCGGCTTGCGTCGCTCCCACGGCGAGGCAAGCGGAGGCGTGTGACGCCCCGGCCTCATTCCTCCGGCGGCGTCACCTGCTTGGCCGCGCTGCCGAAATCCCCGTCCGCCGACGCCGCCAGGTACGCGAACACGGCATACGCCGCCACGTTCTGCGCCAGCGCCTTGGGATCGATCTTGTCCAGGGTGTCGTCGGGCGTGTGGTGGTAGTCGAAGTAGTCGGTGCCGTCCTGGGCCAGGCGCGCCCAGGCCAGGCCGTTGGCGGCGAAGGGCGAGATGTCCGGCCCCGGGCCGCCCTTGCCCGGCGTGTGCTCGATGCCCAGCGGTGCCAGGGCCTGGGCGATCTGCGCATCGGCCGCGCGGGCGTGGTCCGGCGCCGAGCTGGAATAGGCGTAGATGCGGCCGGCGCCGAAGTCGCTCTCCGCCGCGATCTGGTGTTTGGCCACGTCCGCGGCATGCCGCTGCGCATAGGCCTTGCCGCCGAGCAGGCCTTGTTCTTCGTTGGCGAAGGCGACCACGCGGATGCTGCGCGCCGGGCGCAGCTTGCTCTGGCCGATCAGCTTGGCCGCGGCCATGGTCAGGCCCACGCCGGCGGCATCGTCGATGGCGCCGGTGCCCAGGTCCCAGGAATCCAGGTGGCCGCCGATCAACACCACCTCATCGGGCTTGCTCTTGCCGCGGATCTCGCCGATGACGTTGTGCGAGGTGGCCTGCCCGTCCCAGCCGCAATCCAGGGCCACGCGCACCCGGGTCGGGCCGCGTTCGACCAGGCGCGCCAGTTGCGCCGCGTCCGGCGCGGACAGGGCGGCGGAGGGCACCGGGGTGAGGCCTTCGTCGAAGCGGGTGATGCCGGTATGGGGCATGCGGTGCGAGTCGGTGCCGGCCGAGCGCATCAGGAAACCGATGGCGCCGGCGCGGATCGCCGCCGATGGGCCGCGGCTGCGCACACGCCCGCCCGGGCCGTAGCCGGCGCCGTCCTTGGCCCGGGTCATGCTGTAGTCGATGAAGGCGATCTTGCCGGCCAGCGAACCGGCCGGCGCGGCTTCCAGCGCGGCCAGGTCGGCAAAGCGCACCACTTCGCCTTCCACCGTGCCGCCCGGGCTGCCGCCCAGCGCGGTCAGGGTCAGCGGCTGGGCGTGCGCGCCCAGCACTTCGGCGCGCTCGCCGCGGCGCTCCCACTTGGGGAAGGAGACCGGTTCCAGCCAGACCTTGTCGAAGCCCAGTTCGCGGAACTTGGCCTGCGCCCATTTCACCGCGCGCGCATCGGCTTCGCTGCCGGCCAGGCGCGGGCCGACTTCGGTGGTCAGCGATTCGGTGATCCGGTAGCCCAGGTCGCTGGCCAGCGCGCGCTCGCGCAGTTCGCCGGCCGCGTCCAGCGCGGCCTGGGGGATGCGCGTCTCGCGCTGGGCGGCCGCGGCATCGCCGGCCAGGATCGAGCCTGTGAACAAGACGGCCGACAGGGCCATCCACAGCGGTGCGCGCATCGCGATCTCCTCGTGCGGCCGGCCGCGCGGGAGGTCGCGCGGCTTGGGCAAACCCCGAGCTTAGCAACCGCGGCGGCGCGCGCTATCTGAGGAAAGTCACGCCAGCCCTTTGCGGTTTTTGTCGCAAGGCTGCGCCAGGTTCGCGCCGCAGGGCCCTTGCGCGGCGTCCGCCGCGCCCGGGCGCAAACGCAGACGGCCGCGCAGAGCGCGGCCGTCCGGGTCGAACAGGGCGGCAGGCGCGGCCCGGGCGAGGACGCGCATGGCGGCCGGGGGCGCGGCGCGGCCGCGCCGGGCTCACTTCTTCAGCGAATCGCGGATCTCGCGCAACAGCAGCACGTCCTCCGGCGTCGCCGCCGGCGCCTCGTCGGCCGGCTTGCGCACCTTGTTGTAGGCCTTCAGGAACAGGAAGATCACGAAGGCGATGATCAGAAAGTCGATCGCGGTCTGCAGGAAAGCGCCGTACTTGATCGCCACTTCGGCCGCCACTTCCTTGCCTGCGGCGTCCAACTGCGAGGGTTTGAGCACGTATTTCCAGTCGGTCACGCTGATGCCGCCGCTGAAATAGCCGATCGCCGGCATCACGATGCCGTCGACCAGGGCGGTGACGATCTTGCCGAAGGCCGCGCCGATGACGACACCCACGGCCAGGTCGACCACGTTGCCGCGCGCGACGAACTCTTTGAACTCGCTGATCATGCCCATCGCATGCTCTCCCTGTTGTGCGGCCGGAACGGTCGGCCGCGAAGGTGGACTGAGGTACGGCGCATCAGCGCCGGGGGCGGACTATACCGGCGGCGGGGTGATGTATCCGTGCAGTTCGGCCACCCCTTCCAGACTGGCGCGGTAGCGGTCGCCGGGCTGCAGCGGGCCGACTCCGGACGGGGTGCCCATGTAGACCAGGTCGCCGGCGCGCAGCGCGTACAGGCGCGAAAGCTCGTGCAGGATCTCCGGAACGGACCAGACCAGATCGTCCAGCGAGCCGCGCTGGCGCAACGCCCCGTTGACCTCCAGGCGCAACTCGCGCGCGCCCAGCTCGCCGACGTCGGCGGCCGGCACGATCGCGCTGATCGGCGCGGCGTGGTCGAAGGACTTGCCGGTGTCCCAGGGCAGGCCCTTGGCCTTGGCCTGGGCCTGCAAGTCGCGGCGGGTCAGGTCCAGGCCGACGGCGTAGCCATAGACCAGCGACGGCGCCTGCTCCAGCGGCAGCACGCCCGGCGGCGCGTCGCGGCCGATCGCCACGACCAGCTCGACCTCGTGGTGCAGCTCCTCGGTGCCGGGCGGGTAGGGCACCGCCTCACCGGTCTCCAGCGCGTCGGTGGGCTTGAGGAAGAAGGTCGGCCGGCCACGGTCGGCGGCCGAGGACGGCACCGCCGCGCCCATCTCGCGGGCGTGTTCGGCGAAGTTGCGGCCCACGCAGTAGACGCGGTGGACCGGGAAGGCGGCCTCGCCCAGGGCGGGGCTGCGGACGGGAATGCGGACGGCGGGCGTGGCCGGGACGACGTCGGCCATGGGCTCAGGGCGCCGGGGCGTCGCTGCGGTGCTCGACCCGGGCCGCCTGGACCACCCGGAACTCGCCCTCGATCTCCTGGCCGGCGTTGCCGGACCGGCGCGGCGCCGGCCGGCCGCGGCGCTGCCACAGCTTCCAGGCCAGGCCGGCGGCGATCATGGCCGCGCCGACGACGACGCTGAACATGACCAGCAGCGCCAGCAGCCCCAGGCCGACCAGCCCGAGCGCGAAACGCAGGATGCGGTGCCTGGGCTTGCGCGGCTCGAAGGCGCTGCGCATGCGCGACTGGAAGGCATTCCATTGCGGGCGGTGGTCGAAGCGGAACGTCTGGGCAAACATGAAAGGCGTCGTGAGACAATGGGCCAGGGCCGGACACACGAGTATCGTTCCAGGCATGACCGATAGTGTGAGAACTTCGTTAAACCCCGCGGGCGAGGACAGCGCTTGGCTGATCGCGCTGGAGCACCTGGCCGATGGCGGCTTCGCCGAGGTCGAGGCCAGCGTGGACGGCGACGCCGAGTCCGTGCTGCTCTACCGCGACGGCCAGGCCGTGCGCGCCTGGCTGAACATCTGCCCGCACGCCGGCCGCCGCCTGGACTGGGCGCCCGGCCAATTCCTCAAGAGCAAGGACGGCTTGCTGGTGTGCGCCGCCCACGGCGCCAGCTTCGAGCTCGACGGCGGCCAGTGCATCGCCGGCCCCTGCCGCGGCGAAGCCCTGCGCCCGGTCCCCGTCGCCGTCCGCGACGGCGCTGTCTGGCTGGTTGGAGCCGGGAATAGGGAATAGGGAATCGGACCGAAGCCTCGCGCTGTGCCGAATCCCCAATCCCGAATCCCCAATCCCCGCCCCACCTCACTTACCCCAGAACAGCACGTTCACCATCAACACCACCACCGCGGTGTAGATCAGCGACAGCGGGCCGCCGATCCGCCACAGGTCCTTGCCGGTGTAGCCGGCCGGGCCGGTGATCATCGAGATCACTGGGTTGGAGGCGGTCATGAAGTTGTTGGAGGCCGACAGCGCCACGATCAGGGCGAAGGCGGTGGGATTGCCGCCGGCGGCCAGGGCCAGGTTGATCGCCAGCGGCACCACCACGATGGTCGCGCCGACGTGGCTGATGACCAGCGAGAACGCCGTGGTCAGCAGCCCGACCAGTATTTCCAGCAGCCACACCGGCGTGCCTTGCGGCAATCGCTCGATGCTGTGGCCGGCGATCCAGGCCGCCGCGCCGCTGGAGTCCATCGCCCAGCCCAGCGGGATCAGGCAGGCCATCAGGAACACGGTCTTCCAGTTGATCGCCGCGTAGGCCTCGTCGATGTTGATCACCCCGGCGATCAGCATGCCGGCCACGCCGGTCATCAGCGCGATCGACACCGGCAGGCGCGAGGACAGCGCCAGCAGCATGGCCACGGCGAAGATCGCCAGGGCGATCTTGAGCTTGTGCGGGCGCTGCTCGCCCTTGGGGTAGTCGGTGACCACCACCAGGTCCTTGCT
>CBIFVU010000302.1:0-4838 GCA_966185905.1 uncultured Lysobacter sp. | reverse complement strand
CGGCGCCGCCGTTCGGGGTCGAGATCCCGGCCGATTCGCGCATGGTCGTGCGCGGGGTCGGCGGCATTCACCATGGTCGCTGCTACACCCTGGACCAGCCGCGGGTGATCGGCCGCGCCGGCGATTGCGACATCCGCATCAACGAGCCGGCCTTCGCCGACCGCCATGCCCGCCTGGAAGCCCATGCCGACGGCGTGGTGCTGCGCGACGTGGGCTCGGTGGACGGCAGCGTGGTCAACGGCCAGCCGGTGCGCCATGCCTTGCTCAAGCCCGGCGACCAGTTGCTGCTGGACGGCCAGCACCGGTTCGTGATCGAAGCTCCGACCCGGCGCATCAGCGCGGCCGAGGCGCTGCAGGCGCAACTGGCCCAGGAAGCGGCCAACGAGGAACGGCCCAAGCCGCCCTCGGCCTTGCCGTCCTCGGTGCGGCGCATGCCCTGGCTGTTGTTGGCAGCGGTGGTGATGGCCGCGCTGCTGGGCTTGCTGCTGCTCTACGGCGCGCGCTGAGCGCAGGCCTCGCAGCCGCGGTGCAAACCGCGAACGCGAGCGGCGGGCTGGGCCAGGGCGTGGGGGGCTTTGCGGCGTCGTGTCGCGGCTTGCGCCGCTCCTGCTAGAGAGGAAAAGCAGGCGGGCCTGTGCGCGTCGGCGGCTTGACGCCGCTGCTACGAGGGCCTGGGGCGTTTGGACAGGCGCTTGTACACGCGCCAGCCGAGCAGGACGGCGAGGAGGCCGGCGTACAGCGCCGGCTCGCGGATGTCGGACTTGACCAGCCACCAGTAGTGCAGCACCGCCAGCACGGCGATGGCGTACACCAGGCGGTGCAGCCGGCCCCACAGCCGGCCCAGGCGGCGCATCATGCCCTGGGTCGAGGTCAGCGCCAGCGGCACCAGCAGCAGCCAGGCGGCGAAGCCCACGGTCAGGAACGGGCGCTTGGCGATGTCCTCGAACACCTGGGGCCAGTAGCCGCGCAGGTCCAGCACCAGGTAGGCGGCGAAGTGCAGGCTGGCATAGAAGAAGGCGTACAGGCCGAGCAGGCGGCGGAACCGCAGCAGCACCGGCTGGCCGCTGAGCTGGCGCAGCGGCGTCACCGCCAGCGCGATCAGCAGCATCCGCAGCGCCCACTGGCCGAGCCGGTGCTCGATCTCGGCCACGGGATCGGCGCCCAGGCCGCCGCTGCCAGTCAGGAATTCGGCGCGGATCTGCCAGGCCAGCAGCGCCGCCGGCGCCAGCGCCAAGGCGTGGACCAAGGCCTTGGCCGCGATCAGGCCGGGCGAGGCGCGGCGGCGCGGCGGCCGCGGCCGCGCCGTTGCGGTTCGGTTTTCGGTTGCAGTCGCCGCGGTCGAAGCCGGGGCCGAAGCGGGCGGGGCGGCTTGGCTCATCTCAGAACCAGGCCTTCAGGTCCATGCCTGCGTACAGGCTGGCGACCTGGTCGGCATAGCCGTTGAACAGCCGGGTCGGGATGCGCTCGGCGAACAGTTTGCTGCCGGTGCCGGCGATGCGGCGTTCGGTCTTCTGGCTCCAGCGCGGGTGGTCCACGGCCGGATTGACGTTGGAGAAGAACCCGTACTCCTCCGGCTGCAGCGCATTCCAGGCGGTGGCCGGGCGACGCTCGACGAAGGTGATGGCGACGATGGACTTGATGCTCTTGAAGCCGTATTTCCACGGCACCACCAGCCGCAGCGGGGCGCCGTTCTGCTGCGGCAGCGGCTTGCCGTACAGGCCGGTGGCCAGCAGCGCCAGCGGGTGCATGGCCTCGTCGATGCGCAGGCCTTCGCGGTAGGGCCAATCGATGGAGGGATAGGCGATGCCGGGCATCTGGCGGCGGTCGGCCAGGGTGGTGAAGGCCACGTACTTGGCCCGCGAGGTCGGCTCGAAGCGCTTGAGCGCCTCGCCCAGCGGCACCCCCAGCCAGGGGATCACCATCGACCAGCCTTCCACGCAACGCAGCCGGTAGATGCGTTCCTGCGGCGCCAGGCCCTTGACCAGGTCCTCCAGCGACAGCTTGCCGGGTTTGGCGCAATGGCCGCCCACCGCCACCGTCCACGGCGAGGTGCGCAGGGTCTTGGCCGCGGCGGCCGGATCGCCCTTGCCGGTGCCGAACTCGTAGAAATTGTTGTAGCCGGTCGCGTCGGCATAGGTGGTCAGCGGCTCGGCGGTGCGGAAGCCGGCGCGGAGCTGTTCCGGACTGGGCGGCGGCGCGGCCGGCGGCGGTGGGGCCTCGGCTTCGGCGCAGCCGGACAGGCCCAGGGCCGGGCTCAGGGCCAGAGCGGCCAGCAGCCGGCGGCGGTCGCGATAGACCGCCTCGTCGGTGATCTGGGAGGCGGGAATGTTCAGGGCGTGGCGCAGGGAGGACCTGGACGGCTCCGGGCTGGGGTCCGGCGGGTGGGCGGCAGGTCCGGCCGCCGGGACGGGGCAGGGCGAGAGGCAGGGCGGCGAGCGGGGCGGTCAGGGCGGGAACAGGCTGGGGGCAAGGCGTCGGAGCGAAGCAGGGGGACACTCTCCTAGAGGCTGCCAGGAGGGCAAAAGTTGCGCGCGTAACGGAGGCGCACGCGGTGTTGCAGTGCGGCATACTGGGGGTCCGCCCCCCACAGCCACGGAGCCTCCGATGTCCCGCGCGTTCAACTTTAGTGCCGGTCCCGCGACCCTGCCCGAGCCGGTCCTGCTGCAGGCGCAGTCGGAATTGCTGGAGTGGAACAACGCCGGGGCCTCGATCGTCGAGCTCAGCCACCGCGGCCCGGAATTCATCCAGGTTGCCTCCGAAGCCGAGCGCGACCTGCGCACCCTGATGTCCATCCCGGACGATTACGCCGTGCTGTTCCTGCAGGGCGGCGCCACCGCCCAGCAGGCGCTGATCGCGCTCAATTTCGCCAACCCCGGCCAGGCCGTGGACTACGTGGTCACCGGCCACTGGGGCAAGACTGCATTGAAGCAGGTCAAGCCTTATGTCAGCGCGAACGTGGCCGCCAACGGCGAGGCCGGCGGTTTCCGCGACATCCCGGCGCGGGCCGAGTGGACTCTGTCCAAGGACGCCGCCTACGTCCACTACACCGCCAACGAGACCATCCACGGCGTGGAGTTCCGCGACATCCCCGAGGTGGGCGAGGCGCCGCTGGTCGCCGACTTCAGTTCCTCCATCGCCGCCGAGCCGCTGGATGTCTCGCGTTTCGGCGTGATCTACGCCGGCGCGCAGAAGAACCTCGGCCCGGTCGGCGTCAGCGTGGTGATCGTGCGCCGCGACCTGCTCGAGCGCGCCGGCCAGCCGCGCGCGGACATCTTCGACTACCGCTCGCACGTCAAGGGCGAGTCCATGCTCAACACCCCGCCGACCTGGAACTGGTACTTGGCCGGGCTGGTGTTCAAGTGGATGCTGGCCGAGGGCGGCGTGACCGAGTTCGCCCAGCGCAATGCGCGCAAGGCCGCGCTGCTGTACGACGTCATCGACGGCTCCGGCGGCTTCTACCGCAACGAAGTGGCCCCGGCCGTGCGCTCGCGCATGAACGTGCCGTTCTTCCTCAAGGACGAAGCGTTGGACAAGCCCTTCCTCAAGCAGGCCGAGGCGGCCGGGCTGATCTCGCTCAAGGGGCATCGCGCCCTGGGCGGCATGCGCGCTTCGATCTACAACGCGATGCCGGAAGCGGGCGTGCAGGCGCTGGCTGCGTTCATGCGCGACTTCCAGCAAAGACACGGGTAAGCGACCGCGCTTGGCCGATGCCCTGTCGGCATCGGCTGCGGTCGCGAACGCCCGGCCAGGGAGGGCCGGGCCGGACGATCCGAAGCAGGCAGCGAGCAGCGCCCGGGATGGCAAGGCGCCTGCTTCGGACACAAAGACACGCATATGACCACCAAATCCAGCAAGAACAAGCCGGCCGCGGCGAAGACCAAGGCTCCCGCCGGCAAGGGCGCGGACAAGAAGAAAGCCGCCGCCAAGGCTCAGGCCGAACCGGCCGCTGCCCCCGCCGAACTCGCCGCCGCCACGCCCGACCTGGCCACCCTGCGCCAGCGCATCGACGGCATCGACCGCCACATCCAGCAGCTCATCGCCGAGCGCGCCCAGTTCGCCAATCAGGTCGGCAAGGCCAAGGGCAAGCTGGCCGCGGCGGTGGACTACTACCGCCCCGAGCGCGAAGCGCAGGTGCTGCGCCGGGTGGTGGACCGCAACGACGGCCCGCTCAACGACGAAGTGCTGGTGCGGCTGTTCCGCGAGATCATGTCGGCCTGCCTGGCCCAGCAGGAGCCGTTGAAAATCGGCTTCCTCGGCCCGGAAGGCACCCACTCCCAGCAGGCGGTATACAAGCACTTCGGCCATTCCATCCACGGCCTGCCGCTGGCCAGCATCGAGGAAGTGTTCCAGGAAGTGGAGGCCGGCAACGCCGACTTCGGCGTGGTGCCGGTGGAGAACTCCACCCAGGGCACGATCCAGTCCACGCTGGACATGTTCCTGACCTCGCGGCTCAAGATCAGCGGCGAAGTCGAACTGCGCGTGCACCAGCACCTGCTTTCGCGCGGCGGCCGGATCGAGGACATCGAGCGGGTCTATTCGCATCCGCAGTCCTTCGCCCAGTGCAAGGCCTGGCTGCGCCAATACCTGCCCAAGGCCGAGAAGATCCCGGTGGCCAGCAATGCCGAGGCCGCGCGCCGCGCGCGCAACGCCGACGACGCCGCCGCCATCGCCGGCGTCGCCGCGGCCAACGTCTACGGCCTGCGCAGCGTGGCCGGGCCGATCGAGGACCGGCCCGACAACACCACCCGCTTCCTGGTGATCGGCCGCGAGCTGTTCTCGCCTTCGGGCAACGACCGCACCTCGCTGCTGATCTTCATCAAGGACCAGCCCGGCGCGCT
>CBIFVU010000301.1:0-4857 GCA_966185905.1 uncultured Lysobacter sp. | reverse complement strand
TGGTCGGCGCCGAGCATCAGGTTGTAGCGGCCCGGCGCCTTGCCGACCAGGGCGATCTCGCCCAGGTAGGGGCGCGAGCAACCGTTGGGGCAACCGCTGATGCGCAAGTGGATCGGTGCGTCGGGGATGGCGTGGCGTTGCAGCAGCGCTTCCACCGCGGCGACGAAATCGGGCAGGTAGCGTTCGGCCTCGGCCATGGCCAGGCCGCAGGTCGGCAGGGCCACGCAGGCCAGCGCATTGCGCCGCAGCGCACTGGCGCGCAAATAGCCGTCCAGGCCGTGGGCGGCCACCAGCGCGTCCACGCGCTCGCGCAGCGTCGCGGGCACGCCGGCCAGGGTCAGGTTCTGGTTCGGAGTCATGCGGAATTCGGCGCCCTCGGTTTCGGCCAGCAGCGCGGCGATCGCGCGCAGGCCGCTGAGGTGGCTCACCGCTTGGCCGCGGCCGTCCAGCGCGCCATCGACGATGCGCCCGGCCGGCAGGCGCAGGGTCAGGTGGCCGCGACCGTCCTCGCCCTCGACCCAGCCGAAGCGGTCGCCGTTGTGGACGAAGGCGAACGGCCGCGCCGGCGCCAAGGCGAAACCCGCGCGGCGCTCGACCTCGGCCTTGAACCAGTCCAGCCCGCGGTCGTCGATGGTGTATTTCAGCCGCGCGCGCTTGCGCTGCTGGCGGTTGCCGAAATCGCGCTGGGCGGTGACCACGGCCACGCCGATGGCGGTCACCTGCTCGGGGGCGATGAAGCCGATCACATCGCCCAGGCGCGGGTAGGTTTCCGGATCGCCATGGGTGGCGCCCATGCCGCCGCCGATGCAGACGTTGTAGCCGAGCACGCGGCCGTCCTGGACGATGGCGATGAAGCCCAGGTCCTGGGCGAAGACATCCACATCGTTGTAGGGCGGGATGGCGAAGCCGATCTTGAACTTGCGCGGCAGGTAGGCCTGGCCGTAGACCGGCTCGTCCTCGCTGCCGCTGCCGGCCACCCGCTCTTCGTCCAGCCAGATCTCGTAATAGGCGCGGGTGTTGGGCAGCAGGTGCTCGGACAGCGCCGCGGCCTGGGCGAACACCGCCGCATGCGCGCCGGAGACCTGCGGATTGGCCGCCACCGCCACGTTGCGGTTGACGTCGCCGCAGGCGGCCAGGGTGTCCAGCAAGGCGGCGTTGATCGCCTGCATGGTGGCCTTGAGCTCGGTCTTGATCACGCCGTGGAACTGGAACGCCTGGCGGGTGGTGATGCGCAGCCCGCGCTCGGCGAAGCCGGTGGCGATGGCGTCGAGCTTGAGCCACTGCCGGGCGTTGACCACGCCGCCGGGGGTGCGGGTGCGGATCATGAAGCTGTAGGCGGGCTCCAGCAGCGCCTGACGGCGCTCCTCGCGCACGTCGCGGTCGTCCTGTTGGTAGCTGCCGTGGTACTTGATCAGGGTCTGGTCGTCGTCGTTGAGCGCCCCGGTGGCGGGGTTGGCCAGGCTCTCCAGCAAGCTGCCGCGCAGGCGCGCGCTGGCGAGCTTGATGTCCTCGACCGAATGCGCGCTCATGCCAGCGCTCCGGAGGAACGCAGCGGAGCGCGATCGCGCGCGGCGGTGGGCAGAGCGGTGCGCATCAGTAGACATCCCGGGCGTAGCGGCCCTGTCGTTGCAAGTCGTTGAGATGGTCCTCGGCCGCCTCGGCGTCGAGCCCGCCGTGCTCGGCGAGGACGGCCAGCAGCGCCGCATGCACATCCTTGGCCATGCGCGCCGCGTCGCCGCAGACGTACAGGTGGGCGCCCTCCTGCAGCCAGGCGTAGAGCTCGCGGCCTTGTTCGAGCAGGCGGTGCTGGACATAGACCTTGTGCGCCTGGTCGCGCGAAAACGCCAGGTCCAGGCGATGCAGCTGGCCGGACTTCAGCGCGGCCTGCCACTCGGTCTGGTAGAGGAAGTCGGTGCGGAAATGCGGATTGCCGAACAGCAGCCAGTTGCGGCCGGTGGCGCCGTCGGCCGCCCGCTCTTGCACGAAACCGCGGAACGGCGCCACGCCGGTGCCGGGACCGATCATGACGATGTCGCGGCTGGGATCGGCCGGCAGGCGGAAGCGCTCGTTGGCTTCCACGAACACCGGCAGGCGCTCGCCCTCGCCGGCGCTGGCCAGGTGGTGGGAGGCCGCGCCCCAGCGCAGGCCGTGGCCGTTGTCGTACTCGACATGGGCCACGGTCAGGTGCGCTTCCTCGCCCACGGCCTTCTGGCTGGAGGCGATCGAGTACAGGCGCGGGGTCAGCGGGCGCAGCGCGGCCACCAGCTCCTCGCCCGACCAGTCGCCGTCGTAGCGTTGCAGCAGGTCGATCACTTGGCTGCGCGCGAGCAGTTCCGCCAGCGCGGCGGACTGGTCCGGGGCGAGCAGGCGGTTGAGTTCGTCGCTGCGCGCGTGCGCGGCATGGCGGGCCACGAACGGGCGCGCCAGCTTGGTCAGTTCGCGCTTGTCCGCCAGCCACTGGCGCAGCGGCAGGCTCTGCCCGTCATGGGCCACGGCGGCCTCGCCGTCCAGTTGCAGCGTCTCCAGCACCGCCTGCACCAGCGACGGCGGATTGCGCGGCCACAGGCCGAGCGCGTCGCCGGGCTGGTAACTCAGGCCCGAGCCTTCCAGCGACAGTTCGATATGGCGGATGTCCTTGTCCGCGGCGACCTCGCCGCGGGCACTGCTGGCGCGCGCGATCAGGCGGCGGTTGCCGATCAGCTCGGCGGCGAAGGGCGCATCGCGATGATGAACCGGCGCGGCAGCCGGCAACGGCCGCAACGGGGTGACCGTGGCCAGGTGCGCGGCGGCGGGCTTGAGGGTGTCGCGGGCCTGGGCCAGGGCTTGCTGCAGCCAGGGCGTGGCCACGGTTTCCAGGTCCAGGTCGGCGTCGCCGCGGGCGAACAGGCGGGTGGCGCCGAGTTCGGCCAAGCGCGCGTCCAGGCGCGCGCCGATGGCGCAGAACTGCGGATAGCTCGAATCGCCCAGGCCGAGCACGGCATAGGCCAGGCCCTTGAGCTCGGGCGCGCGCTTGCCGGCGATGAATTCGACCAGGCCGCGGGCGTCGTCCGGCGGGTCGCCGTCGCCCTGGGTGCTGACCACCAGGTACAGCAGGCGCTCGCCCTTGAGTTCGCGGGTGGGGTAGGCGTCGGCGCGCAGCAGGCGCACGTTCAGCCCGGCCGCTTCGGCCTGGCCGGCCAACTGCTCGGCCAGGCGCTTGGCGTTGCCGGTCTGGCTGCCATAGACCACGGTCAAGCGTTCGCCGCTCCTGGCCTCCGGCGCGACCGCGGCCGCAGCCGGGGCGGCGGCGAGGCCAGCGCGGGCCAGCCCCGCGGCATAGCCGGACAGCCACCACAGGCTGTCCCGGTCCAGCCCTTCGGTGAGCCGGGCGAGCGAGTCGTGCCGGTCCGCGGGCAGCGGGCTGGCGAGCAGGGCGGGAGCGGACAGGGCAGCGGCGGGCACGGCGGTCGAGCTCTGGCTGGGGAGTCCGCAGGCTACGTTCGCGCGCTGCAAGCACGGAAAGGATGCTCGGTTATTGGTTAATGACCGGCGCTCATTTCTCCGCCGATCCGGGGGGATTTCTAATGCGGTCCAAGGCCGGAGGGGCGCCTGCGCCCGCTGCGGCCGCGCCAGCCCCCGGCGCGATGGCCGCACAGGCTGTAACAGCCAGCGTGCGGCGGATATGGTTCGATGGGCGCCTGGCCGAGCCGGCGGCGACCTGGAGCCGGAACGCTTTCGACAGACCGGGCGCCGCCGCGTCGCCCGGCCGTACTGGGAACGCGGCTGCGAGTCCACTGCGATGAGTGCGTTACCCCAACCCCGCACCGCCTCCGACGCCATCGAGAGCGCCGCCCCGGCGGCCTGGTCCGGCCTGGGCCACCTTGACCGCCTGGAAGCGGAGAGCATCCACATCCTGCGCGAGGTCGCCGCCGAGTTCGCCAATCCGGTGATGCTGTATTCCGTCGGCAAGGACAGCTCGGTGCTGCTGCACCTGCTGCTCAAGGCCTTCCATCCGGCGCGCCCGCCGATCCCGCTGCTGCACGTGGACACCGGCTGGAAATTCCGCGAGATGATCGCCTTCCGCGATCGCCGCGCCGCCGAGACCGGCGTGGACCTGCGCGTGCATCTCAACCCCGACGGCCTGGCCCAGGGCATCGGCCCGGTCAGCCACGGCGCGGCGGTGCACACCGACGTGATGAAGACCCAGGGCCTGAAGCAGGCGCTGGACTGGAACCGCTTCGACGCGGCCATCGGCGGCGCCCGCCGCGATGAGGAGAAATCGCGCGCCAAGGAGCGCATCTTCTCCTTCCGCACCCCGCAGCACCGCTGGGACCCGAAGAACCAGCGCCCGGAACTGTGGGACCTCTACAACGCCCGCATCCATCCCGGCGAGAGCGTGCGCGTCTTCCCCATCTCCAACTGGACCGAGCTGGATGTGTGGCTGTACATCTACCGCGAGCGCATCCCGGTGCCGTCGCTGTACTTCGCCGCGCAGCGCCCGGTGGTCGAACGCGACGGCGCGCTGATCCTGGTGGACGACGAACGCCTGCCGCTGCGCGCCGGCGAAACCCCGCAACTGCGCAGCGTGCGCTTCCGCACCCTGGGCTGCTACCCGCTGACCGGCGCGATCGAATCCCAGGCCGACACCCTGGAAAAGATCATCGCCGAGATGTTGGTGGCCACCACCTCCGAGCGCCAGGGCCGCATCATCGACCACGATCCGGGCGCCTCGATGGAGCGCAAGAAACAAGAGGGGTATTTCTGATGGGGCCGGGATTGGGGGTTCGGGATTCGGGATTGGAGGCTGCGGCCGGCGCGGAGGCGGGTCGGGCGCGGACGGCATCGGTGGAGGCGGGTGGGGTGGCCGATGGCGGCGTA
>CBIFVU010000300.1:0-4888 GCA_966185905.1 uncultured Lysobacter sp. | reverse complement strand
GCGGCGACTTCCAGCGCTACGGCCACGGCGACCTGTACGACGGCGCCGGCCCGGCCCTGGCTGCCGGCGTGGACTGGAGCAACGGCAACCTGGTCTACGGCGCGTTCTTCGGCTACGGCCAGCAGAAGCAGGATTTCGGCCTGCGCCACGGCGAGTTCGAGCAGAAGGACACCAGCCTGGGCGGCTACATCGGCTGGCGCGGCGAGCGCGCCTGGGTCGACGGCCAGTTGAGCTACACCAAGCTGGACTTCGACCTGGACCGCAACGCCAACCTCGGCCCGGTCACCCGCGTGCACAGCGGCTCGGCCGACGGCAAGAACATCACCGCCGCGCTCAATGCCGGCTGGGAGTTCGGCGAAGGCGCGCTGCGCCACGGTCCGGTGCTCGGTGTGGTCGCCCAGCAGATCGACGTGGACGGTTTCGCCGAAAGCGGCGCCAACCTGTCCACCTCGCTGGCCTATCCGGACCAGGAATTCGATTCGCTGATCGGCAGCGTCGGCTGGCAGATCCATTACACCCACAGCGAGGCCTTCCGCCCCTACGCGCGCCTGACCGTGGACCGCGAGTTCGAGGATGCGCCCAAGCACGCCTATGCGCGCCTGCAGACCGTGCCGGGCGTGGGCGACTTCGCCGTGCCCGGCCACTCCTTCGACCAGGACTACGGCACCTTGCTGTTCGGTGTGCGCACCAAGCTGGGCAGCCTGGAGGCCAACATCGGCGCCAGCGCCACGGTCAGCCAGGGCAGCGGCAACAACACCACCGTCTTCGCCCAGATCGGCAGCGGCTTCTGAGCCCCGGCCTTCGATAGCGCAGGACACGGGACCGGGCCGCAAGGCCCGGTTTCGTTTTGTGGGGCGCGCAAACAGCGGCCCGCCCCGCAGGAGCGGCGCAAGCGCGAACTCACCGCAGGAGCGACCGCGCAGGCAGCGCAAGCGCGCGCAGGTCGGCCGCAGGCGCTGCTCGCTTCGGCCGTCGCTGGCTCTGCCTGATCGCGGCCTGCGCCGTTCCTGCCGGGAGAGTGCAGGGGAGCGGTTGGCGCGGGCAGGGTCCAGACGCGAGTGGCCGATCCAGAACCCAGCGCGGGGCACGGCTGCTCGCGCGGCCGCGCAAAGCGCGCAAACCGGCGGCTGTTTGCGCCCAAGCGGACGGCGTTGGCTGCCGCCGTCATTCCGCGGTCTCCGCCCCTGCCGCTGGCCGCCATCGGCGGATGTGCGTCCATCCGTGGATGCGATGACTGCAAGTGCAACTCATTCGCATTTGTTGCATACTGCCGCGCCCATGCGGGGCGAGTCCCGCGTCGCTGCCCGGAAACGGCGCGGCGGCGTCGCGGACAGGGAACAGGACGGGCCTCGGCCCGCCGGCGCAGGAACGCGCTGGCTCTGCACAGATCCCGCTCCGGAGCAGGCCCAGGCCCGCGCCGGGCCGCCCGCACGCCATCCAGTCCACCTCGACCGCCGTCCGGCCCACCGCCGGCGGAAGGTCGTCCTCCTCCGGAGCCGTCGTCCGCAATGAACCCCAGCGCCTTCCGCCATGCCCGCCTCTGCGCCGCCGTTGTCCTCGCCATGGCCGCGGTGTCCGCGGCCCAGGCCCGGCCCGCCCAGCCGGCCGATCAGGCCCCGGCCGAGCCGGGCAACGAGCCGGCCGGCTCGCCTGCCGACGACGCTGCGCGCACCCTCGACGGCGTGACCGTGGTCGCCGAGCGCGCCAGCACTGCGACCAAGACCGACACTTCCCTGGTCGAGACCCCACAGGCGATCAGCGTAGTCACCGCGCCGCTGTTCGCCGACCGCGGCGCCCACAACCTGCAGGAAACCCTGCGCTACAGCGCCGGCGTCACCGCCGACGCCTGGGGCCTGGACACCCGCAACGACGGCAGCACCGTGCGCGGCCTGGACCCGGTGCAATACGTCGACGGCCTGCGCCGCAGCTACGGCTTCCGCCCGCTGGCGCGCAGCGAGGTCTACGGCCTGGAACGCGTGGAAGTGCTGCGCGGTCCATCCTCGGTGCTGTACGGCGCCGGCGCCACCGGCGGCATCATCAACGCCATGAGCAAGCGTCCCAGCTTCGGCGCGTCCCAGGCAGAGGTCGGCGTGCAACTGGGCAACTTCGACCGCCGCCAGTTCCAGACCGACTTCGGCGGCGTGCTCAACGACCCGGGGACCGTGGCCGGCCGCTTCGTCGGCGTGGTCCGCGACGCAGGCATGCAGACCGCCGGACTGGAGGACGACCGCGTCTATATCGCCCCCTCGATCAGCTGGCGCGGCGAGCGCAGCAACCTGAGCCTGCTGGCCAGCTACCAGCACGACCGCACCGGCTCCAGCCAGCAATTCCTGCCGGTGCAGGCGACCTTGCTGGCGCCGCCCGGCCGCCGCCTGGACCCGACCACCTTCCTCGGCGACAAGGACTTCGACACCATCGACTCGCGCGTATACAGCCTGACCGCGCTGTTCGACCACGCCTTCAACGACACCCTCAGCCTGCGCTCGGCGGTGCGCTACATCGACGGCGACACCACCCTGCGCCAGTTGTACGTCGACAGCTACAGCAACCCGGCCGACCCGTTCATCGACCCCGAGCGGCGCATGGTCAACCGCATCGCCTACGGCGTCGCGCCGGACGTGCGCATC
Organism: uncultured Lysobacter sp.; assembly: GCA_966185905.1. Classification (GTDB taxonomy): domain Bacteria; phylum Pseudomonadota; class Gammaproteobacteria; order Xanthomonadales; family Xanthomonadaceae; genus Lysobacter. Next base: position 2,261 of record CBIFVU010000300.1, on the reverse strand, counting down.
CTCAGCGCCGACAACGCGCTGCAGTTCGATTTCGCCACCGGCGCCTTCCAGCACCTGCTGCTGGCCGGCGTGGACTACAGCGACTACCGCGAGGAAGCCACGCAACTGCGCGCTACCGCCACGCCCATCGACATTTACGCGCCGGTCTCCGGCGGCGTCAGCATCCAGGGCTGGGATCGGCTGCCCGACCAGCGCACCACCCAAACGGGCGTGTACGTGCAGGACCAGATCCGCTGGGCCGACCGCCTCTCGCTGGTGCTCGGCGCGCGCCGCGACCATGCGCGTTCGCAGACCCAGGGCCTGCCCAGCCAGACCGACAACGCCACCACCTATCGCGTCGGCCTGATCGGCGAAGTCGGCGCGGGCGTGTCGCCCTACCTGAGCTACAGCGAATCGTTCCTGCCGGTGCCCGGGCAAGACCTGTTCGGCCGCGCGTTCGAGCCTATGCGCGGACGCCAGGTCGAAGGCGGAGTGAAATGGCAGCCCACCCGCAATGCGCTGTTGACCGCCTCGGTGTACCGCATCACCGAGACCAACCGCCAGACCAACGACCCGGAAAACGTGCTCAACGTGGTCCAGACCGGCCAGATCCAGTCCAAGGGCGTGGAACTGGAAGGCCAACTGCAACTGCCCGGCGAGGTCACCCTCACCGCCGCCTACGCGCACAACAAGGCCGAAGTCACCCGCAGCAACTTCGCCCTGGAAGTGGGCCAGCGCCTGAACGACACGCCCGAAGACCTCGCCTCGGCCTGGCTGTCCAAGGGCTTCCAGCTCGACGGCGACGCGCGCCTGCGGCTGGGCCTGGGCCTGCGCTATGTCGGCGACACCGTCTCGCTGGGCCAGGCCGGCCGCATCCTCACCCCCAGCTACACCCTGGCCGATGCCCTGGTGGAAGTGCAGGTCGAACGCTGGACCATGGCGCTGAACATCAACAACCTCAGCGACAAGCGCTACTACGCGCCGTGCCGGACCTTCGGCGATTGCTTCAGCGGCAATCCGCGGGTGGTGACGGGCACGATCACCTATCGGTTCTGAGCCAGCGCGTGCGCCGGCGGCAGCGCCGGTTGATCTGAGCTGAAAAGCCCCCGCTCACCGAACTCACCATCGCGTCCAACGCAATAAAAAAATGGCTCACCAGTCCACGAACTCAAGGATGCTGTCCAGCCTGACCAGATGGATATCTCGCCCCAGAAGTTCGTTCCAAAAAGTTAGCCGATCTTGTTCGCTACCAGCTCCCTTCCATTCCACAACCCGCACCAGTTCAGGAGCTCGCGACCGCAATAAGACATTCAGGTGTTTGTCGCATCCTGAATAGCCGACAAGAACGACAGCCTCTGACTCTGACAATGCTTGGCTGAAATGCTCCCAGTAACTACTCAGCAGTGAAGACGCTGCGATGACCGTCTCTTTGTGTCTTACATGCGTTAACACGATGTGCGAGCCAACCACCTCCTCATCTTCGTCCAACTCACTTTGTTTCAGCTTGATAACAGCATCGTCGCGATTAACGAATAAAGGAGAGCCATGCAGATGCATGTAATAGCCAAATGTCTTTCCATATTTCCGCTGCATGTTTTGCGCTGCGAACCCGCCTTTCAACACGCCATCGACCAATGATCCGTTGTAACCGTCTAAAACCTTGTTCTCAATCATGGGTTGATATAAAAGATTGTCGTAGTTCAAAGTCGCCATGTGCGAATTTGTTTGGTGAACGAACTCCGCCAATGGCTTGGTGAAACCCTCAGGGAGCGCTTTGTCATACATGTGGAAGTGGATTGCCGTCTTATAGAGAAACTTGCGTACTGCGGTGGGGAACGTCTTTCCGTGGGCGCTCAGCCAATGGATATCACCACTGCCCGTGCGGCCAAGAAGTTCACAGGCGGACACAACCACTTGCAAGTGGTCCAAGTCGTCTTCGCCATGCGGCCGATCTGTGTCCCCATCACCCACCAGACACTGCCGCACCAATACCCGCGTAGGTTCGTCCAGCACTCCAATTCCCTCCCAAACGCGGCCAATGGCGCTGTCCAAAGAGAAGAAGGCGGGATCCAGCGCCATGCCTAAGCCGTTGCCAAATATCAATGTTTTTCTGGCCAATGTAGAGTCCTCACTCGGTCAATGTAACGCTCCAATACCGACGGTGACGCTTGCCCGTTCCAGTACCAGGTCAGGCGCGAAATGGCCTCTGTGGTTTCCCCGGCGTAGTCCAGCAAGATGGCGAAGGTGTGGCGGAAGGTACGGCGGGGGAGGCGATGTTGCGG
>CBIFVU010000299.1:0-4891 GCA_966185905.1 uncultured Lysobacter sp. | reverse complement strand
CCGCCCGCCTGCACGATGCCTTCCGCGCCCTGCGCGAGGCGCTGGCGCGCGAGATCGTCGGCCAGGCCGAGTTGATCGAGCGCCTGCTGATCGCCTTGCTCGCCGACGGCCACTTGCTGGTGGAAGGCGCGCCGGGCCTGGCCAAGACCACCGCGGTGCGCGCCCTGGCCGCGCGCCTGGAGGCCGATTTCGCCCGCGTCCAGTTCACCCCCGACCTGTTGCCGGCCGACTTGACCGGCACCGAAGTCTGGCGGCCCCAGGAGGGGCGCTTCGAATTCCAGGCCGGGCCGATCTTCCATCCGATCCTGCTGGCCGACGAGATCAACCGCGCGCCGGCCAAGGTCCAGTCGGCGCTGCTGGAGGCGATGGGCGAGCGTCAAGTGACGGTGGGCCGCGCCACCTATGCGCTGCCGCCGCTGTTCCTGGTCATGGCCACGCAGAATCCGATCGAGCAGGAAGGCACCTTCCCGCTGCCGGAGGCCCAGCTCGACCGCTTCCTGATGCACGTGCGCATCGGCTACCCCGAGGTGCAGGCCGAGACCGAGATCCTGCGCCTGGCGCGCGAGCGCGCGCGCCAGACCCTCAAGCCGGCGCCCGAGCCGGTGGCGCGGATGCCTCAGGCCGATGTGTTCGCCGCGCGCACCGCGGTGCTGGACCTGCACGTCGCCCCGGCGGTGGAGCGCTACCTGGTCGAGATCGTGCTGGCCTCGCGCGATGCCGCCCGTTATGACCCCGCCCTGGCGCGCCGCATCGCCTGGGGCGCCAGCCCGCGCGGCTCGATCGCGCTGGAGCGTTGCGCCCGCGCTCATGCCTGGCTGGCCGGCCGCGATTTCGTCACGCCCGACGATGTGCGCGCGATCGCCCCGGACGTGCTGCGCCATCGCATCCTGCCCAGCTACGAAGCCACCGCCGAGGGTTGGGACGGCGACCGCCTGCTGGCCGAACTGGTCAAGAAGGTGCCGCTGCCTTGAGGCCGGGATCCGGGAGCGTGGGCGCGGGATCGACAGGAGCGGTATTCGCGGCCGCCGCCGTTGCGCGCGCAAGGCGGGCGGCATCGGCAAAGGACTGGAGCGAGACGGGCCGATGAGCGAGGGCATCGTTCCTGACCTGGCCGAGCTGGTGGCGCTGCGCGCCGCCGTCGCCGGCCGCCGCAGCGCGCGCCTGGGCCGCCACGGCGTCAGCGGCCAGGCCTTGTCGCCGCTGCGCGGGCGCGGCATGGAGTACGCCGAATCGCGCGAGTATTCGCACGGCGACGACGCCCGCCACATCGACTGGCGCCTGACCGCGCGCACCGGGCGCGCCCACACCAAGCTGTTCCAGGCCGAGCGCGAGCGCCTGAGCCTGATCGTGGCCGACACCTCGCCGATGCTGTACTTCGGCACCCGCGTGCGCTTCAAGTCGGTGCAGGCCGCGCGCGCCGGCGCGGTCGCGGCCTGGGCCGCCGCCCGCGACGGCGATCGCATCGCGGCACTGCGCGGCAGCCTGCGCGAGCCGCCGGTGACGCCGGCCTCCGGCCCGCGCGGCGCGCTGCGGGTGCTGGACGCGATGGTGCGCTGGTATGCCCAGCCGCCGCCGGAGGACGCGGGCCTGGAGGTCGCCCTGGACCATGCGGCGCGCCTGCTGCGGCCGGGTTCGCGGCTGGTGGTGCTGGCCGATCCCTCCAGCGTGGCGGCGCTGCCGTCGCGGCGCTGGGCGATGCTGGCCCAGCACCACGAGGTGATCGTGCTGCTGCTGACGGATCCGATCGAGATCCGCCCTCCCGCCGGTGCCTTGCCTTTCAGCCGCGATGGACGCCGGGTCGAGATCGACCTGGGCGTGCAGGCGCAGCGCGAGCGCTGGCGCGAGAGCTTCGTCGCGCCGGTGGACGCGGCGCTGGAAAAACTGCCGCTGCGCGGCGTGCGCGTGCAGGCCTTGTCCACCGATGCGGCCAGCGAGTCCTGGTTGCCCCTGCTCGGCCGCGCGCGGCCGTTGGTGGCTTGATGGACGCACCCTTGATCCTGCGCGATGTGCATCTGGGCCAGGCGCCGGCGTGGTGGCCGCCGCCGCCGGGCTGGTGGCTGGTCGCCGCCGCAGTGGCCGTGCTGGCGCTGGGCCTGTGGTGGTGGTTGCGCCGCCGCGACCGCCGCCGCCGCGCCGTCGCCCAGTTGTTCGACCAGGCGCTGGAAGCCTCGGCCACGCCGGCCGAGCAGGTCGCGGCGATGTCCGAGCTGCTGCGCCGCGCCGCGCGCCGGCACGATCCCCAGGCCGACCGTCTGGTCGGCGAGGAATGGCTGCGCTTCCTGGACCGCGGCAGCAAGCGCGAGGACTTCGCCACCGGCCCGGGCCGGCTGCTGCTGGACGGCGGCTACCGTCGCCGGGTCGATCCGGCACAGGCCGCGGCCTTGCGCGAGATCGCCCGGCGCCGCTTCCTGCGCTGGATGGGTGTGCGCGGATGAATCCCTGGACGTGGTTGAACGATGCCGGCGATCTGTTCGCCTGGCCCCTGGCGCTGTTGGCGCTGCCGTTGCCGTGGCTGGCGCGCTGGCTGTTGCCGGCTGCGCGCGGCGGCGCAGCGGCGCTGAAAGTCCCGTTCGGCGAGCGCCTGGAGCCGATCGCCGCGGTCGGCGGGCGCAGCCTGCACGGCGGCGGTGCCGGCCGGCTGGCGTGGCTGGCCTGGGCCCTGCTGTGCCTGGCCGCGGCGCGGCCGCAGCAGCTCGGCCCGCCGTTGCAGCCGCCGCAGGTCGGGCGCGACCTGATGCTGGCCCTGGACCTGTCGGGCAGCATGACCGAGATGGACATGAGCCTGGGCGGCACCTCGGTGGACCGGCTGACCGCGGCCAAGGCCGTGCTCGCCGACTTCCTCGACCGCCGCGCCGGCGACCGCGTCGGCCTGCTGGTGTTCGGCCGCCGCGCCTATGCCCTGGCGCCGCTGACCCTGGACCGCGACACCGTGCGCGACCAACTCGAAGACAGCGTGGTCGGCCTGGCCGGTCAGGAGACCGCCATCGGCGATGCCATCGGCCTGGCGGTCAAGCGCCTGCGCGAGCAGCCTTCCGACCAGCGCGTGCTGATCCTGCTCACCGACGGAGTCAACACCGCCGGCGTGCTGGACCCGGACAAGGCCGCCGAACTGGCGCGCGACGACAAGGTGCGCGTGCACACCATCGCCTTCGGCGGCGACGGTTCGCTGTCGCTGTTCGGCTTCAAGGTGACCGTGCCCGGCGGCAGCGACGAAATCGACGAGACCGTGCTGCGGCGGATCGCGCAGACCACCGGCGGGCGCTTCTTCCGCGCCCGCGACACCGGCGAGCTGGCCGGCATCTACGCCGAGATCGACCGGATCGAACCGGTGCAGCGACCGGGCAAGGCGGTGCGCCCGCGCCTGGAGCGCTATCCCTGGCCGCTGGCCGGCGCCTTCGCCCTGGCCTTGCTGGCCTTCGCCCTGCCGCGGAGGCGCGCATGAACCCGTCCGAATGGCTGCCGGTGCTGCTGCGTCCGCACTGGCTCTGGGCCTTGCTGGCGCTGCCGGCCCTGTTGGCGCTGTGGCGCGCGCGCCGGCGCCGCTACAGCGTGTGGCGCGAAACCGTCGATCCGCACTTGTTGCCGCACCTGCTGGAAGCCGGCGGTACCCGCCGTTCGCGCTGGGGCGTCGGCCTGGCGGTGGCCGCCTATGTGCTGGCGGTGCTGGCCTTGAGCGGCCCGAGCTGGCGCGAGCGCGAGCAATCGTTGTGGCAATCGCGCACGCCGCTGGTGATCGCGCTGGACCTGTCCAGCCGCACTCTGGCCGGCGACGTGCCGCCGAGCCGGCTGACCCAGGCGCGAGCCAAGCTGGCCACGCTGTTGCGCGAACGCGAAGGCGGCCAGGTAGCGTTGGTGGCGTTCGCCGAGGATGCCTACACTGTCGCACCGCTGACCGACGATGGGCGCAATGTCGCCCTGTTCCTGGATGCGCTGTCGCCGGACATCATGCCCGGCGATGGCCAGCGCGGCGATCGCGCGATCGACTGGGCCGCGCGCCTGCTGCGCCAGTCCGGCTTCCAGAGCGGGCAGATCCTGGTGATCACCGACCAATCCGACCAGCCCGAGCGCAAGGCCGCGGCGCGCGCGCTCGCCCAGGGCTATACGGTTTCGGTGCTGGGCCTGGGCAACGTGTCCGGGGCGCCGTTCCAGCGCCCCGACGGCAGCACCGTGCTGGCGCGGCTGCACGAGGACACCCTGCGCGCACTGGCCGAAGCCGGCGGCGGCGCTTACGCCCGCATCGCCGGCGACGATGCCGACCTGCGTGCGCTGGACGTGCTCAGCGCGCGCTCGGTCCAGGCCGCCACCGCGCGCGGCGAGAAGCGGCTGGCGCGCGAGGACCAAGGCTATTGGCTGCTGCCGCCGCTGATGGTGTTGGCACTGCTGGCGTTCCGCCGCCGCGGCACCGCACTGGCCGCGCTGGCGCTGTGCCTGTGGCTGCCGCTGTGGACTGCCCCGGCCCAGGCCCAAGGCTTGTGGCAGCGCAAGGACCAGGCCGACTACCAGCGCCTGCAGCAGGGCAACCAGGCCTATCGCCAGGGCGATTTCCAGCGCGCCGGCGCGCTCTACGCGCAGGACTCCGGCGCCGACGGCCAGTACAACCTCGGCAACGCCCTGGCGCGCCAAGGCCAGTATGAAGAAGCGATCCAGGCCTACGATCGCGCGCTCGCCGCCCAGCCGGGCATGGCCGATGCGCTGGCCAACAAGCGTGCGGTGGAGGAGGCGATGAAACGCCAGCCGCCCAAGGGCGGCAACGGCCAGGGCAAAGGCGGGCAGGGCCAGCAGGGCAAGGATCAAGACAAGAGCCAGGGCCAGGATCAAGACAAGGACCAGGACAAAGCCAAAAGCGGCCAGCAGGACGGCGCGCCTAAGTCGCCGCAGAACGGCGCGGGCC
>CBIFVU010000298.1:0-4914 GCA_966185905.1 uncultured Lysobacter sp. | reverse complement strand
CCCCCACATTGCCCCGCCCCCCGGCCGGCGAGATGCTTGGGCTGTCGACTCTGATCCGTCTGGAGGACAGCCATGAGCGGCCCCATCGATGCCTTGCGCCGGTTTTACGATCACACGCTCCGGCCGGTCCAGGAAGAAGTCGCGCGAACGGCCGAGCAGGTCGCGCGGACTGCCGGCGAGGTCGGCGGCGCTGTGGCAGAAGTCGGGCGAGCCGTGGTCGAGGAAGGCGCCAAGGTCGCCCAGGCGGTGGCCGAGGAAGGCGTGGTCGATGTCGCCGTGGGCCTGGCCCGGCACGAGGCGGCGCAAGGCGCTCGCATCCTCGGGGAACTGCAGCGCCGCTCGCCGGCGGAGTTCGTCGATTGGCTGGCCGGGCCGGAGGGGCCCAGCGTCGCCGACACCACCGCGCAGATACCCGGCCTGCAGAACGCCATCGGCAATGTGCTCGACCGCTCGATGGGCAATCCTCTGGTCGCCGGCGCCGTCGGCCGCGCGTTCGGCTTCGAGTACGTGCCGCACCAGCCCCGTGAGCCGGCGCGCGGCGATTTCTACACCACCAACGAGGGCTCGCTGCAGAGCTACTTCGGTTTCCACGACGCCTACGACAAGGTCGGCAAGCTGCTGGGCATGGACCTGGACGACAAGGTCATGGAGTTCGAGGTCAACGGCGTCCAGTACCGCCTGGAGCTGTGGAAAGGCAGCTACGGCCAGGGCGGCGCCTTCGGCGGCGAGATCGGCCTGTACACCCGCGGCACCGGTGAGCGCGGCGCCCTGGGCGACCTGCTGGAACAGATCCCCGGCTACTACTCCTCGGCCGCTGGCGCCAGCCAGATCAAGATGACCCAGGAGATCTACAACAAGGAAACCGGCCAGACCTACTTCGTCAACGACGGCAAGGGCGCCGACGACGGCAAGCACTACTGGAACCTGGCCATCCGCACCGACCCCGGCGTGGAACACGAAGACCTGGGCCAGCGCGGCCGCCTGGAAACGGACGACCCCGCCCTGGCCAAGGCGATCTGCCAAGCCCTGAACCAGCAAGGCATCCCGGCCGAATTGAGCCCGGACGGGCGGAGCGTCAGCTATACGTGGGAGTGAGGAGCCGGGATTGGGGATTAGGGATTGGCAAAGCGGGATCACGAACTTCGCTTTGCCAATCCCTAATCCCCAATCCCCAATCCCAGCCTCTCACACCACCCGCGCCACCCCCACATTCAAGCCATAACCGCCCACCGCGAGCACGGCGAACAAGATCGCCGCCAGCAGCATCGGGCGGGGGCCGGCCTGGCGGATGGCGCTGGCTTGGGTGCGCAGTCCCAGCGCCGCCATGGCCATGGCCAGCAACACCGTGTCCAACTGGATCAGCGCGTCTTTCCAGGCCGCCGGCAGCAGATGCAGGGAGTTCAGGCCGCTGACCGCGACGAAGCCCAGGGCGAACCAGGGGATCACGATCTTCGAGCGCTCGCCGCCTTCGCCCGCGCCGCCCAGGCGCGAGGACAACAGCAGCAGGAACGGCGCCAGCAGCATCACCCGCAGCATCTTCTCGATCACCGCCGCCGAGGCCGCCTGCTCGCCGACTGCGCGCCCGGCGACCACGACCTGAGCGACCTCGTGGATGGTCGAGCCGGCGTAGACGCCGTAGGCGTGCTCGCTCAAGCCGAGATAGGGATAGGCCCAGGGGTAGACGAACATGCCCAGCGTGCCGAACACCACCACGGTGGCGACCGCGACGGAGACCTTGTGCGCCTGTGCGCGCACCACCGGCTCGGTGGCCATGACCGCGGCGGCGCCGCAGATGGCGCTGCCGGCGCCGATCAACATCGAGGTCTGGCGGTCCAGCCCCAGCCAGCGGGGGCCCAGCCAACTGGCCAGGCCGAACACGCCGGCGACCACGACCACGTCCACCACCAGGCCAGCGGCGCCGACCCCGGCGATTTCCTGGAAGGTCACGCGCAAGCCGTACAGGACGATGCCGGCGCGCAGCAGGGTGGCCTTGCTGAAGTCCACGCCACGACCGACCCGCCCGGCGAAGGCGGGAAAGACCGTGTTGCCGACCGCGATCCCCAGCACGATGGCCAGGGTCAAGGCGCTCAGGCCGGCCGCCTGCAGCGCCGGCAATCGGGCCAGGCCCATCGCCACCGCCGCCAGCCCGGCCGCCAGCGCCAGGCCGGGCCAGAACCCCGGCAGCCGGTGCAAGCCCTGGGGCGCGGCGGGGACAGGGGCGGTCGGGTTGAGGACGGACACGGCAATGGGCTCGGGGTGGGAAGGCCGCGCCAAGGTAGGCCCCGCCCAATTCGGAGTCCAATACATATAATTCAAGGAAATATGAGTAGAACTCATGATCATGAACCTGCACTTGTTGCGCGTGTTCCTGACCGTGGTCGAGCAGCAGGGCTTCTCGCGCGCGGCCGAGGCGCTGTTCGTCAGCCAGTCGGCGGTGTCCAAGGCCGTGCGCGAGCTGGAGACCCAGCTCGACCTGCCGCTGATCGAACGCCACGGCGCCGACGGCAAGGCGGTGCGCGGCGGCCTGCACGGCATCGCCCTGACCGATCATGGTCAGGCGCTGTTCGAGCACGCGCGCGCGATCTTCGCCCTGGAGCGCATCGCCATCGAAGACGTGCGCGACCGGGTCGAGCTGCGCCAGGGGCGGCTGCGCATCGGCGCCAGCACCACGGTGGCGGCGTATTGGCTGCCGCAGCAGCTCGGCCCCTTCCTGCGCAGGCATCCGGCCCTGGCGACTGAGCTGGTGGTGGGCAACACCGAGGAAATCAGCCGCGCGGTGATCGATTGCGCCGTCGACGTGGGCTATGTCGAAGGACGGGTGGAGGATGCGCGGATCGCCTCGGTGCACTGGCGCGACGAGCCGCTGCGCCTGATCGCCGCAGCCGACAGCGCGCTGGGGCACAAGCGGCGCCCGTCGATGGCCGAGCTCTCGCGCCAGACCTGGCTGCTGCGCGAACCCGGCTCGGGCACGCGCCAGGTCGCGCAGGCGCTGTTCGCCGCCCATGGCCTGCAGCCCGAGCGCGTGGTCGAGATCGGCAGCAACGAGGCGATCGCGCGTGCGGTCGCCGCCGGCGCCGGCATCGCCCTGCTGCCGGCCACGGTGGTGGCCGACCTGATCGTGATGCAGCGGGTGCGGCCGCTGCCGCTGGGCGAGGACGAAGCACCGACGCGGCCGCTGTATCGGCTGGAGTTGGTCAACCGGCCGCGCTCGCCGGCGCTGCAAGCCTTCCTGGACGACGACGCGGCGGCCTGAGCGGGCAGGCCAGGGCCGGCGCTGCGCCCTGGCTCGGCCGGCTGGCTGGCCGTCGGCTCGATCCACTCCTCGCGGCCCGGCCCTGCGCCACGCTCCAGCCCTGGCTGGCCGGCGTTGGAGCCGCCGGCCGTTGGCATGCGCCCGTTTCGACCGCTGGCTTTGGCTTCGGCTTCGGCCGCCGGCGCGCAGTACCGAGCCCGCGCCGCTGGCTCAAGCCGCCGGCTCGGACTCCGGCTCCGGCGGCCGCTCGAAGGTCAGCGTCGCGATCACGCCGCGCGACACGCCGGGCTTGACCCGCACATCCCAGCCGTACAGATCGCACAAACGGCGCACGATCGACAGGCCGATGCCGCCGCCCTGCGAGTGCCCGGCATGGGTGCCGCGGTAGCCGCGCTCGAACAGCTTGGCCGCATCCTCCGCGCTCAGGCCGGGGCCCGAGTCGATCACCTCCACCGCATTGCGGCCCAGGCGCACCACCACCTCGCCTTCGTTGGTGTACTTGACTGCGTTGGAGATCAGATTGCCCAGCGCCACCGCGACCACCGCCTCGGGCGCGTCCGCGCTCAGGCCGCGCTCGCCCTCCACCCGCAGGGTCAGCGGCTTGCCGCCGAGCTGGGCCTGGTGCGCTTCGAGCAGTTGCTCCGACAGCCTGGCGATGTCGGTGCTGCCATGACCGCGCTCGTTGCGCGAGAGCAGCAGCAAGGCGCTGATCAAGTCCGAGCACTGCTGCTCGGCGCGCTGGATGCGCAGCAGGCGATTGCGGATCTTGTCCTCCAGGTCGCTGCGCGAGAGCAGCAACTCGGCCGCGCCCTTGATGATGGTCAGCGGCGTGCGCAGCTCGTGGCTGACGTCGGCGTTGAATTCGCGGTCGCGCTCGACCACGTGGGTCAGGCGGCGGGCATAGTCGTCCAGCGCCTGGGCGAGCTGGCCGACCTCGTCGTCGGAGAAGTGCCGCGCCAGCCCCTCGGCGCGCGAACTGCGCCCCAGCAGCTTGACCCGCCGCGCCAGTTCCGACACCGGGCTCATCACCCGCGAGGCCGCCCACAGCCCGGTCAGCAGCGAGACCAGGCTGAAAGCGCCGATCAGCATCACGATCACCCACTGCTGCTTGCGCCGGTTCTCCACTGTCTGGGTCAGGTCGTAGGCGAGGAAAAACCAATACTCCGGGTCCTTGCGCACCACCAACCGATAGACGAAGGGCTTGCCGTCCTCCTCGCCGTTCATCTGGTAGACGCCGCTTTCCAGCTCGGCCCAGTCCGGCGGCACATTCTCGCGCTTGTCCGGGCCGTAGACCCGGGCGCGGATCTCCGACAGCGGCTCCAGCACTTCCGAGCGGTCCTTGTAGAAGCGGTCGGCGTAGCTGTTGATGTTGCGCTTGAGCGCGTCGCCGACGACCTCGTCTTCCACCCGCGCGCTGGCGTAGATGGCGATCATGCCGAACAGCGCGGTCAGGCCGAAGCCGAGCAGGAAGAAGGACAGCGCGATGCGGCTGCGCAGGCGGCGGCGATAGCTCTTGCTGCGCTTGCGCCGCGGTTTGTCCGGTGGTGCGTCTGGGCTCATGCGGGGATAGGCGGGGCGTTCAGGAATCGCGGTGCGGGCCGCACTGCATCATACGGGCCGCCACCGGGCCGGGCGAGGCGGCGCGGGCAGCGGTGCGGGGC
>CBIFVU010000297.1:0-4922 GCA_966185905.1 uncultured Lysobacter sp. | reverse complement strand
CCCCACGCAAGAACGCCCACCGCATGAACCCCCTGCACGAGCTGCTCGAACGCAACCGCGAATGGTCCGAGCGCATCAACGCCGAAGACCCGGAATTCTTCGCCCGCCTCTCGCGCCAGCAAGCGCCGGAGTACCTGTGGATCGGGTGCTCGGACTCGCGCGTGCCGGCCAATCAGATCATCGACATGGCGCCGGGCGAGGTCTTCGTCCACCGCAACATCGCCAACGTGGTCGTGCACACCGACCTGAACTGCCTGTCGGTGATCCAGTTCGCCGTGGACGTGCTCAAGGTCAAGCACATCCTGGTGGTCGGCCATTACGGCTGCGGCGGCGTGCACGCGGCCCTGCACGGCCAGCGCGTCGGCCTGGCCGACAATTGGCTGCGCCACGTGGCCGACGTGGCCGACAAGCACGCCGGCTGCATCGCCCACGCCCACCAGGACGAGCGCCACGACCGCCTGTGCGAGCTCAACGCCATCGAGCAGGTGCAGAACGTGTGCCTGACCACCATCGTCCGCGACGCCTGGTCGCGCGGGCAGCCGTTGAGCGTGCACGGCTGGGTCTACAGCCTGCGCAACGGCCGCGTTCACGACACCGGCATGAACGTGCATTCCTTCGATTCGCTGCAACCGGCCTACGAGCGCGCCCTGGCGCGCGTGCACTCCACCCACGGGGGCTCGCCGCGATGAGCCAGTCCGTACGCACCGACGCCGCGCCGCGCCCGGTCGGCCTGTACCCGCACGCGCGCCGCGCCGGCGGGCTGCTGTTCCTGTCCGGCATCGGCCCGCGCGACGCCGCCAGCAACGCCGTGCCCGGCAATGTCCACGACGCCCAGGGCCGGCTGATCGCCTACGACATCGAGCTGCAATGCCGCTCGGTGTTCGCCAACGCGCGCGCGGTGCTGCAAGCCAGCGGCGCGGCCTGGGAGGACCTGGTGGACGTGACCGTCTACCTGACCGACATGGACCGCGACTTCGCCGCCTACAACGCGGTCTGGGCCGAGCACTTCCCCGACATCGACGCCGCGCCCTGCCGCACCACGGTGGGCATCAGCGCCCTGCCCACGCCGATCGCGATCGAACTCAAGTGCGTGGCGCGCCTGCCCGCGCACACCGCCGAGGACTAAGCCATGCTGCCTGGACCGCTCAACCTGCAGGCCTGGATCGAAGAGCACCGCCACCTGCTCAAGCCGCCGGTGGGCAATAAGGTGATCTACGCCGGCGATTTCATCGTGATGGTGGTCGGCGGCCCCAACCAGCGCACCGACTACCACTGGGACGAAGGTCCGGAATGGTTCTACCAGCTCGAAGGCGAGATGGTGCTGCGCATCCAGGATACCGACGCCGACGGCCGCGCCGCAGTGCGCGACATCCCGATCCGCGCCGGCGAGATCTTCCTGCTGCCGCCGCGCGTGCCGCACTCGCCCCAGCGCATGCCCGATTCGGTCGGTCTAGTGATCGAGCGCCGCCGCCTGGCGCACGAAGACGACGGCCTGATGTGGTTCTGCGAGCGTTGCAACCACAAGCTGTACGAGGAGTTCTTCCACCTGGGCAATATCGAGACCGACTTCCCGCCGGTGTTCGACCGCTTTTATGCCTCGCGCGAGCACCGCACCTGTGCACAGTGCGGGCACCTGAACCCCGCGCCGGCGCGCTACGAGCTGCCGCCGGCCTGAGCCGGCCCTGCCCGCGCCCGTCGCCTGCGCCGGCCGCGCCGGGCGACGCCCCCGAGCCGTCCCGGTAGACTCGCCCCATGCTCAAGATCGACATCCACGCCCACTACCTGCCGCGCGACTGGCCCGACCTGGCCCGCAAGTACGGCGACGACCGCTTCCCGGTGATCCACCACACCGAGGACGGCCGCCACCGCATCTACAAAGACGGCAAGTTCTTCCGCGAAATCTGGTCCAAGACCTGGGATCCGCAGGAGCGCATCGACGACTACGCCCGCTTCGGCGTGCAGGTGCAGGTGATCAGCACCGTGCCGGTGATGTTCAGCTACTGGGCCAAGGCGCACCAGGCACTGGAGCTGCACCAGGCGCTCAACGAACACATGGCCCAGGCCTGCCGCGATTACCCGCGCCACTACGCCGGCATCGGCACGGTGCCGCTGCAGTCCCCGCGCCTGGCGGTGCAGGAACTGGAGCGCTGCATGGACCAACTCGGCCTGCAAGGCGTGCAGATCGGCAGCCATGTCGGCGACTGGAACCTGGACGCGCCGGAGCTGTTCGAGTTCTTCCAGGCCGCCGCCGACCTGGGCGCGGCGATCCTGGTCCACCCCTGGGACATGATGGGCGCGCAAAGCATGCCCAAGTACTGGCTGCCCTGGTTGGTGGGCATGCCGGCCGAGCAATCGCGCGCGGCCTGCTGCCTGGTGTTCGGCGGCGTGCTCGAACGCCTGCCGAAACTGAAGATCTGCATGGCCCACGGCGGCGGCAGCTTCCCTTACACCATCGGCCGCATCGAGCACGGTTTCAACATGCGCCCGGACCTGGTCGCCACCGACAACCCGCGCAACCCGCGCGATTATCTGTCGCGGCTGTATTTCGACTCCTGGGTGGCCGACCCGCGCGCGCTGCGCTATCTGCTCGACACCTGCGGCAGCGCGCGGGTGATGCTGGGCACCGACTATCCCTTCCCGCTGGGCGAGGCGAGCCCCGGCGCCGGCATCGCCTCGCTGGATCTGGCCGAGGCCGAGCAGGCGCGGCTGTACCACGGCACCGCGCTGGAATGGCTGGGCCTGCCGATGTCGCGCTTCGCATGAGTCCGGCGGCGCCGCACGTCCCGCCGCCGCCGGCCCCCGAGGCCGTGTTGGCGAGCTTGCGCGACTGGGCCGAACGCCTCGCCGATGGTGGCGACAAGGCCATCGATGCCTACCTCGACCAACGCGACGGCGAGGCCTTCGACGGCCCGTGGACGCGCGCCGACGCCGCCCTGCAACGCCACAAGCAACGCCTGGACGCCGCCCGCGTGCAGCAGGCGCAAGACCAGTCCGCACGGCTGCGCCAAGCGGTATTCGCCGCCGCGATGCAGGCCGGCGGCCACGCCGAGCTGGCCGCCTACCTCTCCGACGATGCCGCGCTCATCTACGAAAGCCAGGCCCTGCACTTGTGTTCGGACTGGGTCCTCGCGCTGCACCGCTACTACCAGTCGCCGGCGCCCTCGCTCGCACTCCCGCCGGCGGAGTGAACCGCCCGCCCTCCTCTCCTGCCACGCCGACCGCACCGAGCCCATGACCGATCCGCACACCCTCGCCCACGCCGCCGCGCTCGACGCCGCCGACCCGCTGCCCACCCTGCGCGGACACTTCCTCGTGCCGCGCCACGGCGAGCAGGAGCAGGCCTATTTCGTCGGCAACTCGCTCGGCCTGCAGCCGCGCGGCGCTCGCGCCCATGTCGAGGAAGTGCTGGACAAGTGGGCGATGGAAGCGGTGGAAGGCCACTTCACTGGCCAGGCGCAGTGGATGCCCTACCACGAACTGGTGCGCGAACCGCTGGCGCGGCTGGTCGGCGCGCAGCCGCACGAGGTGGTGGCGATGAACTCGCTGACCGCCAACCTGCACTTGATGATGGTCAGCTTCTACCGCCCTACCCGCGAGCGCCCGGCGATCCTGATCGAGGCCGGCTCTTTTCCCTCCGACCGCTACGCGGTGGCCTCGCAGATCGCCTTCCACGGCTTCGACCCGGCCGCCGACCTGATCGAACTGGCGCCGGACGCGCCCGGCGGCACGATCTCGATGGAGCGCATCGAGCAGGCCATCGCCGAGCACGGGCCGAGGCTGGCGCTGGTGCTGTGGCCGGGCGTGCAATACCGCACCGGCCAGGCCTTCGACCTGGCGCGCATCGCCGCGCTGGCGCGGGCGCAGGGCGCGCTGTGCGGCTTCGACCTCGCCCACGGCGCCGGCAATCTGGAACTGAACCTGCACGACAGCGGCGCGGACTTCGCGGTGTGGTGCCACTACAAATACGTCAACGCCGGGCCGGGCGCGGTCGCCGGTTGCTTCGTGCACGAGCGCCACGCCCACACCGAGCGCCCGCGCTTCGCCGGTTGGTGGGGGCACCAGACCGCCACGCGCTTCCGCATGGGCCCGGAATTCGCGCCCACGCCCGGCGCCGAGGGCTGGCAGCTGAGCAATCCGCCGATCCTCGGCCTGGCCCCGCTGCGCGCCTCGCTGGACCTGTTCGACCAAGTCGGCATGCGCGCCCTGCGCGAGAAGTCCCTGCGCCTGACCGGCTACCTGGAAACCCAGATCCGCGCGCGACTGCAAGGCACGCTGGAGATCGTCACCCCGGCCGAGCCGTCCCAGCGCGGCTGCCAGTTGTCCTTGCGCGTGCTCGGCGGCCGCGGCCTCAGCGGCCGCGCGGCCGGCCGCGACCTGTTCGACGACCTCGCCCGCAACGGCGTGCTCGGCGACTGGCGCGAACCCGACGTGATCCGGATCTCGCCCGCGCCGCTGTACAACACCTTCGCCGACATCGCCCGGTTCGTGGCGGCGGTGGAGGAGTGGCGCGGGCGGTGAGGCCACCGTCCTGCCGCGCCTAACCGATGACCGACCGCAAGGATCGAGCGCCTTGAACACTCCGGATTCCCCCCAGCACATCACCCTCATCGGCGCCGGCCTGGCCGGCGCCTTGCTCGCCACCCTGCTGGCCCGCCGCGGCTGGCAGGTGGACGTCTACGAGAAGCGCGGCGATCCTCGCCTGAAGGGTTACCAGGGCGGGCGCTCGATCAACCTGGCCCTGGCCGAACGCGGCCGCCACGCCCTGCGCCTGGCCGGCGCGGACGAGGCGGTCATGGCCCAGGCGGTGATGATGCGCGGGCGCATGGTCCACTTCCTGGACGGCCGCACCGACCTGCAACGCTATGGGCGCGACGACAGCGAGGTGATCTGGTCGGTGCACCGCGGCGAGCTCAACCTGATCC
>CBIFVU010000296.1:0-4946 GCA_966185905.1 uncultured Lysobacter sp. | reverse complement strand
CTCCGGGACGCGCACGCCGAGTGCGGGCGAATCGCAGCCGGACGCACGCAGCCGGCCGGGGTCGGGATCGGGGTCGGGGTCGAGATCGGGGTCTTCATGCCGGCGACAACGAGCCCAGCGGCGCGCGCCAGAAGCGCCAGCGCTGGCCGCGCCGCAGGCTCCAGCGCTCGCCATCGGCGAAGGCCAGTTCCAGCCCCGACAAGGCGCCGCGCTCCAGCGCGGCGGCCATCGGCGCCAGCCATTGCGCCTGCAGGCGGGCCAGGTCGCGCTCGCCGCGCAGATCGAACAAAGGCGCCGCCGCGGCAGCGCCCTCGCCCGCGGTCCAGACCGGCGGCACCGGCGCGGCGACGGCGCCGGCCTGGGCGGCGAAGGCGGCCAGCGCCTCGTCCTCGCTGTAGACCGCCGAATGCGCGCATTCGACCCGGTCGGGCAGTACGCCCGCGCCCCAGAACCACAGCGAATTGATCGGCGCGCGCCCTGCTTGCTGCCGGCGCTGGTTGTGCGGATGGTTGTGCAATATCACCTGCGCCTCGCTCAACAGCGCGCGCCAGCGGCGGCCCTCGGCGCCGTCGTCCTCGGCGCCGGGCAGGTGCTGGAACAAGTCCTCGCCCAGGGCCTGCTCGGGCGAGGCGAACTGCGGCAGCCGCGCCTGCCGCGGCAAAGACAGATACCAGCGCGTGGGCACCGGTGCGTCCAGCGGGAAACCGGCATCGCCGAACAACGGCCGCAGCGCCGGCAACAAGGCGGCGCTGTCGCTGGCGTCCAACTCGAGCGCACGGCCATAGGCGAGCAGGCGCGCGCCGTTGATGTCCGGGCGCACGTACACCGGATCGGCGCGCAGCCAGGCGCCGTGCGCAGCGTCGCCGGCGTCGCGCTGGCGCGTCACCGCCGCCAGCGGCCAGCCGCGCGGCAGGATCTGGAACACGCGCGCGGCCGGGTCGGCCGCTTCGCTGCGGCGGTCGGCCCGGCCCAACGCGCGGCCCAGCGCCGGTTGCAGGCGCTGGCCGCCGAAACGCTCGCGCGCGCCCAGCAACAAGGTCGCCACGCCCGCCGCGCTCATCGCCGGTCTCCCGGCGCAGGCGCGGGACGGAGCCTTGGGCAGCGCGGGCGCCGGGCCATGCTCAGGCGCCGTAGCGCACGCCGATGATTTCGTACTCGCGGGTGCCGCCCGGCGCCTCGATGACGACGCTGTCGCCCTCGTTCTTGCCGATCAGCGCGCGCGCGACCGGCGAGGAAATCGCGATCAGGCCTTGCTTGATGTCCGCTTCCAGGTCGCCGACGATCTGGTAGGTGCGCTCTTCCTCGGTGTCCATGTCGGCCAGCTCGACGGTGGCGCCGAACACGACCTTGGTGCCGGCGTTGAGGGTGCTGATGTCGATGATCTGGGCGTGCGAAAGCTCGGACTCGAGCTGCTTGATGCGGCCCTCGATGAAGCCCTGCTGCTCGCGCGCGGCGTGGTACTCGGCGTTTTCCTTCAAGTCGCCGTGGGCGCGGGCTTCGGCGATGGCGTTGATGACCGCCGGGCGCTTGACCGACTTGAGTTCCTCGAGTTCTGCGCGCAGGCGCTGCGCGCCCTGGGCGGTGATGGGTGCTCTCATTGGTGTTCCTCCGTGGGGCGCCGCGGCCGCGGTCAGCGGCCGGCGCCGGTGTGCTCGAGTGCTGGCTCCATTGTGCCGGGAAGCCGCCGGATTGGCATCCCGCCCGCGGACGGCCGCCCGCCCCGGCGGCGCAGGGCCGCCGCCGGTCGCGGGCGCCGCGGGCCGGGGTTCAGGCCGCGCCGATCTGCGCGTGCAGTTCCTGCAGCGACCAGACCGGGCCGGTGCCGCGGTAGTCCAGCGAGCCGACCAGGGCGCGCGCGCCGGATACGGTGGTCGAGTAGGTCACCCGCTGCTGCAAGGCTTCGCGCCGGATCGAGAACGAGTCGGAGATCGCCTGGCGGCCTTCAGTGGTGTTGATGATGTAGACGATCTCGCCGTTCTTGATCAGGTCCACGATGTGCGGGCGGCCTTCGGTGACCTTGTTGACCACGTCGCAGGCCACGCCGTGCTCGCTGAGGAAGGCCTGGGTGCCGCGGGTGGCGACCAGGCTGTAGCCGCGGCGCAGCAGTTCCTGCACCACCGGCAGCACCCGCTGCTTGTCCGGATCGCGCACCGAGACGAACACCTTGCCTACCTGCGGGGCCTTGATCCCGCCGGCTTCCTGGGCGCGCGCCATGGCCGCGCCGAAGTTCTTGCCCACCCCCATCACCTCGCCGGTGGAACGCATCTCCGGGCCGAGGATCGGGTCCACGCCCTGGAACTTGGCGAAGGGGAAGATCGCTTCCTTGACCGAGTAGTAGTCCGGCACGATCTCCTCCAGCGCGCCCTGCGAGGCCAGGGTCTGGCCGACCATGCAGCGCGCGGCGATCTTGGCCAGGGCCATGCCGGTGGCCTTGGACACGAACGGCACCGTGCGCGAGGCGCGCGGGTTGACCTCGATCAGGTAGACGGTCTCGTTGCCCTCGGCGTCGGTCTGGATCGCGAACTGGGTGTTCATCAGGCCCACGACCTTGAGCGACTTGGCCAGCGCCACGACCTGGGCGCGCAGCTTCTCCTGGGTCGCCGCGGACAGCGAGTACGGCGGCAGCGAACAGGACGAGTCGCCGGAGTGCACGCCGGCCTCTTCGATGTGCTCCATCACCCCGCCGATCAGCACCCGGCCCTCGCGGTCGGCGATCACGTCCACGTCCACTTCCACGGCGTTGTCGAGGAAGCGGTCCAGCAGCACCGGCGAGTCGTTGGAGACCTTGACCGCATCGCGGATGTAGCGCGCCAGGTCGGCGTCGGAATAGACGATCTCCATCGCCCGCCCGCCGAGCACGTAGCTGGGGCGCACCACCAGCGGATAGCCGATCTGGCCGGCCAGCAGCAGGGCCTCGTCGGGGTTGCGCGCAGTGCGGTTGAGCGGCTGGGCCAGGCCCAGGTCCTGGACCAGCTTCTGGAAGCGCTCGCGGTCTTCGGCCAGGTCGATGCTGTCCGGGCTGGTGCCGATGATCGGCACGCCGTTGGCCTCCAGCGCGCGCGCCAGCTTGAGCGGGGTCTGGCCGCCGTACTGCACGATCACGCCCTTGGGTTTCTCCAGGTCGGCGATCTCCAGCACGTCCTCCAGCGTCAGCGGCTCGAAGTACAGGCGGTCGGAGGTGTCGTAGTCGGTGGAGACCGTCTCCGGGTTGCAGTTGACCATGATGGTCTCGTAGCCGTCCTCGCGCAGGGCGAGCGCGGCGTGCACGCAGCAGTAGTCGAACTCGATGCCCTGGCCGATGCGGTTGGGGCCGCCGCCGAGCACGATGATCTTGTCGCGGTTGGTCGGCGCCGCTTCGCACTCGTCCTCATAGGTGGAGTACATGTAGGCGGTGGTGGTGGCGAACTCGGCGGCGCAGGAGTCCACGCGCTTGTACACCGGGCGCACCTTGAGCGCGCGGCGCAGGGTGCGCACCGCGGTTTCGTCGGTGCCGGTGAGCTGGGCCAGGCGCGCGTCGGAGAAGCCCATGCGCTTGAGCGCGCGCATGCGCGGCGCGTCCAGCGCGGCCAGGCCGGACTCGGCCACCTCGCGCTCGGCGGCGATCAGCGCCTCGATCTGGTCCAGGAACCAGGGATCGACGAAGGACATCGCATGCACGTCCTCCACGCTCAGGCCGGCACGGAAGGCATCGCCGATGTAGAACATGCGCTCCGGGCCGGGCTCCTTGAGCTCGCGCTTGAGCCGGGCCAGGTCGTCGGCGCTGGACAGGTCCAGGCCGGTGGGGTCCAGGCCGACCTTGCCGGTCTCCAGGCCGCGCAGGGCCTTGTGCAGCGACTCCTGGAAGGTGCGGCCCATCGCCATCACCTCGCCCACCGACTTCATCTGGGTGGTCAGGCGCGCGTCGGCCTGGGGGAACTTCTCGAAGGCGAAGCGCGGGATCTTGGTGACCACGTAATCGATGGTCGGCTCGAACGAGGCCGGGGTGGCGCCGCCGGTGATCTCGTTGCGCAACTCGTCCAGGGTGTAGCCGACCGCCAGCTTGGCGGCGATCTTGGCGATCGGGAAGCCGGTGGCCTTGGACGCCAGCGCCGAGGAGCGCGACACGCGCGGGTTCATCTCGATCACCACCACCCGGCCGTTCTGGGCGTTGATGCCGAACTGCACATTGGAGCCGCCGGTGTCCACGCCGATCTTGCGCAGCACCGCGATGGAGGCGTCGCGCAGGCGCTGGTATTCCTTGTCGGTCAGGGTCTGGGCCGGAGCGACGGTGATCGAGTCGCCGGTGTGCACGCCCATCGCGTCGAAGTTCTCGATCGAGCAGACGATGATGCAGTTGTCGGCCTTGTCGCGGACCACCTCCATCTCGAATTCCTTCCAGCCCAGCACCGATTCCTCGACCAGGATCTCGTGCACGGGCGACAGTTCCAGGCCGCGCTTGGCGATCTCCTCGAACTCTTCCTTGTTGTAGGCGATGCCGCCGCCGGTGCCGCCGAGGGTGAAGCTGGGGCGGATGATGGTCGGGTAACCGACCTTGGCCTGGATCTCCACGGCCTGCTCGAAGTTGCGCGCGACCTCGGCCTTGGGGCATTCCAGGCCGATCTCGCTCATCGCCACGCGGAACAGCTCGCGGTCCTCGGCCATGCGGATGGCCTCGCGCGAGGCGCCGATCAGCTCGACGCCATGCTTCTCCAGCACGCCGTGGTCGGCCAGGTCCAGCGCGCAGTTCAGCGCGGTCTGCCCGCCCATGGTCGGCAGCAGCGCATCGGGCTTCTCCTTGGCGATGATCTTCTCCACCGTCTGCCAGTTGATCGGCTCGATGTAGACCGCGTCGGCCATGTCCGGGTCGGTCATGATCGTGGCCGGGTTGGAGTTGACCAGGACCACGCGGTAACCCTCGTCGCGCAGCGCCTTGCACGCCTGCGCGCCGGAGTAGTCGAACTCGCAGG
>CBIFVU010000295.1:0-4999 GCA_966185905.1 uncultured Lysobacter sp. | reverse complement strand
TCGATGGTGTGCTTGACCCGCAGCGCCAGCGGCGGCACCGCGTCGATCTCGTACAAGGCGCCGTCCACGCGCACGCGCACGAAGCCCTGCGCGCGCAGTTGCTCGAACACCTGGGCGTGCTCGCCCTTGCGCTCGCGGATCACCGGCGCCAGCAGCATGTAGCGCTGTTCCGGGTCCAGCGCCAGCACCTGGTCGACCATCTGGCTGACGGTCTGCGCCTCCAGCGGATAGTGGTGGTCCGGGCAGCGCGGCGAGCCGACGCGGGCGTACAGCAGGCGCAGATAGTCGTAGATCTCGGTGATGGTGCCCACGGTCGAGCGCGGGTTGTGCGAGGTGGACTTCTGCTCGATCGAGATCGCCGGCGACAGGCCTTCGATGTGGTCCACGTCGGGCTTTTCCATCACCGACAGGAACTGCCGGGCGTAGGCCGACAACGATTCGACATAACGGCGCTGGCCTTCGGCGTAGATGGTGTCGAAGGCCAGCGAGGACTTGCCCGAACCGGACAGCCCGGTGATCACGATCAGCTTGTCGCGCGGCAGATCGAGATCGATGTTCTTGAGGTTGTGCGTCCGCGCGCCGCGGATGCGGATGTAGTCCAGCGCCATCGGGTGCCTGCAAGGGGGAGGGTCGCCGGCGCGGAAGGCGACGGCGAACAGGGGAGCGTATCGAGTGGGGAAGATGGGGGCAAATCCGCCGAACCGAAGGTGTCCGGGGCGGCCCCGCGAATGTCATGCGGGGCCCATGGCGCTTGGCCCGCGCGCCGCTGTGGCGGGGGCGGGCCCGGCCGCGGCGGTCGCCGGCGGAGGCGGGGCTGCGCGGAGTCCGCGCCAGGGCGGGGGCGTCTGGGCCCCCGCGTTCCGTTCAGTTTGGCCGGCCGCGGCGGCGGCCGGCGGCTTTACTTGAGCGCCTCGAAGCGCAGCGGGCTGGCGGCCGGGCCGGGCACGCCGCGGGTGTCCAGTGCGCCGGGATTGGCGCCGGCCACGATCAACTGGACCTTGACCGCCTCGGCGCGCTGGCGCGACAGCGCCTCGTTGTCGGCCGGCTGGCCGGCGCCGCCGCCGGGCCCGACGATCTCGTAGCGCGCGTCCTTGGGCCCTTCCTGGATCGCCTTGGCGGCGCGGCTGAGGATGTCCAGGCTGGCCGGGGCGATGCGCGCGCCGCCGTCCTCGAAACCGACCTGGACGTGGTTGAGCGCCTGCACGATCTGGCCGGCGCTGGCCTTGCCCGGTTCCAGCGCGGCCAACGCCTGCGCGGCCGCATCCGAGGACGCGGCCTGGCCGCCGACGCCGGCGAACAGGCCCTCATAGGAAAACCCGGGGAACAAGGCCTTGGCCTTTTCCAGCAATACGGTGCGGTCGGCCTCCGAGGCCTGGCCGCTGAGTTCGATCTTCTGGCCTTCGAAGGCGACGGCGGCGCCGGACATGCTCAGGGCCGAGGCGAATTGCGGCAGCTTGTCCTGCCACGGCGCGGGCTTGGCGGCCGGGTCCACTTCCAGGCTGCCGGCGATCTGGCCGCTGTAGGCCTGGGCCAGGGCCACGCCCAGGGCCTTGCGCGTGGCGTCGCTGTCGACGGTGCCGTCGTAGCGGATCGCACCGTTGTTGTTGACCAGGCTGATGCGGGCCTCGAAGCGCTCCACCGGCGCGGGCGCGACCGGCGCGGCGGCGGCATCGGAGGAGGCGGTATCGGTCGCGGGGGCGCCGCGGTCGCAGGCCGACAGGCCGGCGAGGACGGCCAGCAGCAGGCCGCCGGCGAGGCGACGGGAACGCAATGGAGCGGACGGGGTGGTGCGCATGGAATCTCCGCGTTCGGGGAATGCAGGAAGGCAGCGTACTGGGTTGGAGCGATCGGGCGGTTGCGGCGGGCCGGTCCGCCGCGGCGGCGCGATGCGGCGCGGCGTTCAGGGCGGGTGCGGGCGAGCGTTCGAGCGCCTTTGCCGGCGGCCCGGCACCGGCTGCGCGGCCGCGAGCGGCGCGCCGCAAACAACGGAGGGCCCAGTGGTCCGGGCCCTCCGTCATGGCCTGCGCTCAGCTCAGCGGCTGGAGCTGTATTGGATCTCGACCGGATCCGCACACTCCTGGGTGCCGTTGTTGCAGAGCTTGTAGCTCATGGTGCCGCTGCCGATGATGCGGAAGGTATCGGTATTGGCGCCGGTGTTGCGCACGGTCTTGAGGATCGCGCCATTGCGCCAGATGTCGATGTTCTTCTTGCCCTTCTCCCACGACAGGTTGACCGAGGTGCGGTGGTTGGGCAGGGCGCTGGCCTTGGCCTCCACGCGGCGCGGCCAGTTGGCGTCGACGAAGCTGGGATACAGCGAGATCCCGGCCGAGGCGCTGTAGCCCTTGACGTGCACGTACCACACGCCGCCCTTCGGGGTCGGGAAGAAGCAGGTCTCGTTGTTGCCGGTGCTGAACGGACGGCAATCGTAGGACGTGGCGGTCGGCTCGGCGCCGTACTTGACGTAGATGTCCGAATCGCCGGTGCCGCCATACATGGCGAACAGCAGGTTGGACGCGCCGTTGGGCACCAGCAACTGATAGCGGACGATGCCGTTGGCGCCGACCTGGATGTCGGTGACGGTCACGCCGTTTTCCAGCTCGGTGGCCGGCTGCGGCGGCGGCGCTTCCGGGTCCGGCGGCAGTTCCTCGTCGCCCTTGGCCACGGCCACGGCCAGGCGCGCATCGACGATGCCCGAGCCGCACCAGTTGTCCCAGCTGCAACCGCCCGGCTGGCCGCCGACATGGGCGGTGTTGACCAGGATCTTCTCGATCTGCGCCGGGGTCAGCGGCGAGGGCGCGGCGGCCTGCATCAGCGCGACCACGCCGGCCACGTGCGGCGAGGCCATCGAGGTGCCGGCCATCCACGCATAGCCTTCGCCTTCCTGGCCCTGCAGGCCGACGTTCAAGGTCGAGAGGATGTTGTCGGCGGCCGGCTGCACGCCCGAGCCGCCGGGCGCGGCGACGTCGATCTTGTTGCCGAAGTTGGAGTAGCCGGCCAGCGCGCCGGTCGGGCCGACCGCGGACACGGCGATCACGTTGTCGCAGTTGGCCGGGGAGAAGTTCTCCACGTTCGCGCCGGAGTTGCCGGCGGCGACGACCACGGTGGTGCCGCGCGCGCGGGCGTCGGCGAAGGCCGCCTGTTCGGCCGCCGAGCAGGCGCCGCTGCCGCCCAGGCTGAGGTTGATGACCTCCGCCGGGGTCGGGTTGGCCGGCACGCCGTCGACGGTGCCGCCGGAAGCCCAGGTGACCGCGTCGATGATGTCGGAGGTGTAGCCGCCGCACTTGCCCAGCACGCGCACCGGCTGGACCTTGGCGCCGTGGGCCACGCCGGCCACGCCGGCGGAGTTGTTGGTCACCGCCGCGACCGTGCCGGCGACGTGGGTGCCGTGCCAGCTGCTGTCCTCGGGGATGCCGAAGATGTTGCATTCGCCGGCGTGCCAGTCGCCCGGATCGTTCGGGTCGGCGTCGCGGCCGTCGCCGTCCACGCTGACTTCCGGATCGGCGATGAAGTCGTAGCCGGGCAGGATGTTGGCGTCCAGGTCGCTGTGCGGGGTGATGCCGGTGTCGAGCACGGCCACCACGATGCCGTCGCCGGTGGACAGGTCCCAGGCCGGTTCCAGGTTCAGGCCGCCGGGGCCGTCCTTGTAGTGCCACTGCTGGGCGTAGCCCGGATCGTTGGGCACCATCAGTCGCTTGTTGAATCGATCGACTTCGACCGCGACCACGCTGGGGTCTTTCATCAGCTCCAGCGCCAGTTCCTTGGCCTGCTTGGCGTTGAGGCGGGTATCGGTCTGGATCAGGCTGGCGCCGGTGCCCAGGGTGCGCATCGGGCGGATGGCCACGCCCAGGGCGGTGGCGGCCTTGGCGTACTGCTGGCCGATCGCGGCCGCGCCGAGCTTGGCTTGGGCGCCGGGCTTGCGGGTGACGATGAAGCGGTTGTAGGTCTCCGCCGCGGCCTTCTTGACCGCCTTGGGCGAAGTGACGGTCTTGGTCTGCAGCTTGTTGAAGGCCTGCAGCTTGCCGCCGGAGTAGGCCACCGGCGCGACTACGACGGCAGTCGCGAGGGCCAGGGCGGTCCATTTCAACGAACGTGCTTTGCGAGTCATGACAGACATCCTTGATTCTTCATTGCGCATGATCCCCTTCGCATCCCCTGTGAGCGTCGGGCCGTGGTCCGCGCCGGCCGAATGCCGTGTGGCCGGCGCGGGACTTGCTGGAGCAGCCGCCCGCACGCGCCGGCGAGGGCGCACGGGCACTGCGGTATGGCTGGAGCGCGCGCACGAGCGCATCCACGCGCACGCGGCGGCATGGATACTTCGGTGCGAACGTGCGGTGCGTGGCGTGCGGCGATGGAGCCACCGCGGCGAACACCATCGGACTGACTGCGAACCACATGCGAGGGGCCCCCGATGCACCGCGGCTGGCTGGATCATTCCAGCCCATCCGCGTCGCGGAGGCTGGGATTGCCGAGTGCCGCGCGACCCCCTGCAAGTCGCTCGTGTCCGAAGCTAATTGAGTGCGCCGCGCGCGTGCAAGTGTCATCGCTGACGTGGCAGGCGCATGAATGCGACAAGGGTCACGCGCGTATCGGTATTGCATCCGCGAGGGGGTTTGTCGGATCGCCGAAAATGCCTTGAAACAAGGGATTTTCGGTGGATCCAACTGGCTTGCAGATGGGCCGGAGGTTTTTTCCAATCGCCCTAAATTTCTTTCGGAACTGTGAAGCAAGTCGCGTGCATTTCAACCCGCGCTGCAGCGTTTTCCTTGATCGCCTGAGCGCTATTCGCTGTGGCGTGAGGCGATGGTGGCCGGTGGGTTGAAGTCGAGCCGATGAATCCGGCGGATTTTGGATTGGGATGGAGCGGGCGCAGCGTGGGGGCGTGCGCGACCGGCTGGGCGAAGGTGCGGCGTTGGAGGCGCAGGCGGCCTTGGACGCATGGCGAGGGCGACAGCGAGGGCGGTGATGGCGATGGCGACCGTGATGGCGACGGCGATGGCGA
>CBIFVU010000294.1:0-5027 GCA_966185905.1 uncultured Lysobacter sp. | reverse complement strand
GCATTGGGATGCGGGTGCCGCTGCCCATCATCCCCGCGAAGGTGGGGTTCCAGGAGCTTGAGCGCGCGGCTGCGATGAAACCTGGGGACTGCTTCCTGGGATGAGGCGCGGTGCGTCCAGGACGGCGCGCTTGGGCTCGTGCGAGCGGCTGCGCTTACTTCCCCGCCCGTTGGCTCATCGCCACGCTGCCCAGGATCAGGCCACCGGCGACCAGCATGCTCGCGGTCAAGGCCTCGTCCAGCAACAGCCAGCCCCAGGCGACACCGAACAGCGGCACCAGATAAGTCACCGCCACCGCGCGGCCGGCGCCGATGCGCTGGATCAGGCGGTAGTACATGACGAAGGCGATGCCGGTGCAGAGCACGCCGAGCAAGGCCGCCGCCAGCCACGAGGCCGCGGGGATCGGTTGCGCCGGCCAATGCGCCAACGCGAACGGCAGGGTCAGCAGGGCCGAGGTGCCCAGGGTCGCCGCCGCTACCGCCGCCGCCGGCAGGCCGGTGAGCTGGCGCCGCACCAGGTTGGCGCCGATACCGTAGAGGAAGGCCGCCGCACAACCGGCCGCCACCGCCCAGCCGATGCTGGCGCCGGCAGTCTTGCCGCTGGCCAGCACCACCACCCCGGCGAAACCGGCCAACAGCGCAATCGCGCGCTGGCCGCCGATCTTCTCGCCGAAGAACAAGAACCCGACCAGGGCGGTGAACAACACCGCCATGGAATTGGTGATCGCGCCCACTCCGGCGGGAGCGCGCTGCGCGGCCCAGGCGAACAAGGCGAAGGGCACGGCCGAATTGACCAGGCCGATCAAGGCCAGCTTGGCCCAGATCGCGCCGCCGCGGAAAGACGCGCGCGCCTTCCACAGGAACGGCAACAGGATCAGAGCGCCCAGGCCCAGGCGCATTTCCACCAGCGGCACCGTGCCGAAATCCTTGGCCGCCACGCGCATGAACAGGAACGAGCCGCCCCAGATCGCGCCGAGCACGCACAGCTCCAGCGGCGTGCGCCAACCCGCGCGGGCGGCGTCCTCGCCGCTGGCTGGCCGGGGCGTGGAGGCGGCCGGCTCGGACCCGGCCGGGGCGATGGGGGCGGCGACTTCAGGGCAACGCATGGGGGAGGTCCTCGCTCGGCCAGGGCCTCGCGGCACGGCCCTCGCCGCCCCGCCGACAATCTGGCTCTTCTCTGGCGACCATTCTGACTGGCCCCAGGAGGCAAGCAAGCGCATACTTTCAAACCCAGCCACAAATTTGGTTCAAGCCTGGCATGGCTCTGCGCGCGGACTGGCTCCCGGCCCTGGCGGCGTTCGAGGCGGCGGCCCGCCACCAGAACTTCGCCCACGCCGCCGAAGAACTGCACCTGACCGCCAGCGCGGTCAGCCACCACGTGCGCAAGCTCGAAAGCCGGCTCGGGGTGAGCCTGTTCCAGCGCCATGCGCGCGGGGTCGCGCTGACCGCGCAAGGCCGCCAGCTCGCCGACGCCGCCGGCACCGCCCTGGCCGACGTGGACGGGGTGCTGCGCAGCCTGCGCCTGGCGCGCGAGGAGCGCGAGCGCGTGCGCATCACCACCTTGCACTCGCTGGCCTACACCTGGCTGCTGCCGCGCCTGCCCGAGTTCGCCCAGTCGCACCCGCACATCCAGCTCAGCGTGGACACCGAGATCGCCCTGGCCCGCTTCGACGACGGCGGCCCGGACCTCGGCATCCGCCATGGTCCGGGCCACTGGCCGGGACTGACTGCGCACTGGCTGATGGACGATGCCCTGTTCCCGGTCGCCTCACCGCGCCTGCCGGGCGTGGAGGCGGTGCGCGAGCCGGCGCAGATCGCCGGCCTGGCGCTGATCGCCGACCACGCCCGCCAGGGGTGGCACGACTGGTTCCGCGCCGCCGGCGTGCACGGCCGCAAGCTGGAGGAACGCTACACCTTCAGCGACACCACCGACGCGATGATGGCCGCCGCGCAGGGCATCGGGGTGGCGCTGGCGCGCGCCCAGATCGCCGTGCCCTATCTCGCCTCCGGCCAGTTGCTGCGCCTGCCCGGTCCGGCGTTGCCGGCGCGCTGGTCCTATTACGCGGTCTATCCGGCCCACCGCCGCCTGCGCCCGGCCGCGCAGACATTCCTGGACTGGTTGCTGGCGCTGGACAAGGGCGCTGCACTGGCGCAGTGAATCCGCTTGCGCGCCCTTGCGCGCCGCTCTCGGTGTTCAAACCTCGCGGCGGCGCTTGACCGCGGCCGCCCGCGGCTTGCGCGCCGCCTTCGCAGAGGCGGCTTTCGCAGGGGTCGTCGCTGCGGCCCCGGCTGCGGTCTTGGCTGCGCTGTCCGCCCCGGCCTTGGCGCCAGCCCGGGCCGCACCGGCTTTGGCCCGCGGCTGCGCGGGCCGCGCCGGCGTGGCTTGAGCCTTGCGCAGCGCCGCCTCGTACGCCAGCCGCAGCCACGGCCGCAGGTCCTGGGGCGAGTCCAGCGCGGCCTCCGGCACCGACCAGAAACTCAGCGTCACCGGCTTGCGCTGGCGGGTATAGACGAAAGGCGCGCCGCCGGCCGCGGCGAAACGCTCGCAGGTCTGCGCATCGGCCTTGAGGTAGAGCGCGCCCTCCTCGACCAGGGCGATCATCAGCCCATCGTGGTACACGCCGTGGCCTCCGAACATGCGCCGCGCGCGCAACAGGCCGAAGCCGATGGCCAGATCGTGCAGGTGGGCGATCGCCTCCTCGTCCGCGCTCATCGCCGCATGGGCCCGTCCGTGGGCGGCCGGGCCGCGCCGCGTCATTCGGGCCACCGCCCTGCCTGCGCGTGGCGCCGTTGCACCCGCCGCTCCTGCAGACGCCGCACTCGCACGATTGGTTTCTGCGCGCTTGGTTCCTGCGCGCCAGGTTCCCGCACGCCCCGCCCTTGCGCCCGCCGCTGCTGCGCGCGCCTTGCCTGCGGCGCGCCCGCGGCGCGCGCCACCGGGCCGCGCGGCGCCGCCGCCCCCATGCTCAGAACCGATGCCACAGGCGCACGAAATAAGACGCGCCGTTCAAGCCGAACTGGACGCTGTCGAAGATGTGTCCATTGTCGGTCTCGTCGGGGTTCTGCCGGGTCGGCTTGGCGTTGAACAGGTTGGCGCCGCCCACCGTGAGCTTGGTGTCCTCGTTGAAGGCGTAGGTCACGCTGAGGTCGGCCGAGGTCTTGGCCTTGTAGCGCGCATTGGGCACGCCGGCGGCGGTGCCGGAGAAGGTGCCCAGGGTCTGCGGGCCGAAATGGATGATCTTCAGGTTGCCTTCCCAGGGCCCGCGGCCGAGGTCGAAGCCCAGCACCGCCTTGGACTTGGGCGCGCCCTGTTCGATGAACAAGCGCTCGCGCTCGGACAGCAGCACGTCCTCGCGCCCGACCAGCGCCGGCGGCGCGTGGATGGCGCCGACCTCGGTGCGGTTGAGGTTGAGGGCGACGAAGGTGCCGAGCTTGAACTGGTTGCCCAGCTCGCGCTCGTGGTTGAAGGTCACGTCCAGGCCCTCGGTGCGGGTATCGACCGAGTTGACGAAGAACTGCGCCTGCCCCACGCCCAGCGACTGCAGGATCGCGCCGATGGTCGGATCGGTGGTGTCGAAGCGGCCGCTGAGCACGATGCGGTCGTCGATGTCGATGCGGTAGGCGTCCACCGTCAGCGAGGTGTCGGCGTTGGGCGACCAGGTCAGGCCGACCGTGAAGTTGCGCGATTTCTCCTTGGTCAGCAGCGGCAGGCCGGCGGCATTGGCGATGGTGCCGCCGTTGGGCGCGATCACCACGTCCACCGGCTCGCCGTTGACGAAATCGGTGATGGTGGAAGAGAAATACTTCTGTTGCAGCGAGGGCGCGCGGAAACCGGTGCTGGCCGAGGCGCGCAGCATCAGCGTGTCGGTGGCGCGGAAGCCGGCGGCGAGCTTGCCGGTGGTGGTGTCGCCGAAATCGCTGTAGTCCTCGTAGCGCAACGCCAGGCCGGCGGTGAAGCGGTCGGTGAAGTCGATCTCCACGTCGGCATAGGCGGCCCAACTGTCGCGCTCGCGGCCGCCGGCGTCGGCCGGCTGGAAGCCGGGGAAGCCTTGGCTGCCGGCATTGCCGCCCTCGCCCACGCCGTCGGCGTCGATATAGGAGCCCGGCTCGCCGGCGAAGATGGTGTAGCGCTCCTCGCGCCGCTCCAGCCCGAAGGCCAGGTTCAGGCCGTTGAAGACCTGGTCGTAGAAGCGGTTGACGTCGAAGTTGACGGTTTGCTGGCGGAACGAGAAACCGCCGGCGTCGAAGCTGTCCGCGCTCACTCCGGGGCCGCCGTTGAGCAAGTCCAGGTTGGCGATGGAGGCGTTGAGGGTGTTGTTGATCCGGTAGCGCAGCTTGTTGTAGCCGTAGGTGTAGGACAGGTCGGCGTTCCATTCGCCCATCGCCCAGCGCAGGCCGGCGATGCCGAAACGGTCGTCGATGTCGCCGTCGATGAAGGGCACGAAGCCGTCGGGGTACATCGCCGCGGCATTGCGCGAGGGGATGTCCTCCGAGCCCAGGCCATCGCGGGCGAAAGCCGCCGAGGACGCGTCGCGGCGCTGCAGGCCGAGGGTGAAGTACAACTCCAGGTTCTCGCCCAGCGGCTTGTCGCCGTTGAGGAACACGGTCTGGTTGCGGACCTTGGAGTCGCCGATGATGCGCGGGCTGCCGGCCGGCTCGGAGCGGTCGGAGCGGCCGCGATCCTGCCACTCGCCGGTGATGCCCAGGCTGCCGTCGCTGCCCAGGCCGACGCCGCAGTAGGCGCTGGCCAGCCAGTTCTCGCCGTCGCCCTTGGAATACTGGCCGTAGCCGGCCACCGCCTCGCAACCTTTGCGCTTTTTCAGGGCGATGTTCATCACCCCGGCGATGGCGTCCGAGCCGTACTGGGCGGCGGCGCCGTCGCGCAGGATCTCCACGCTGTCGATGGCCATCAGCGGGAGGGTGTTGAGGTCGGTGCCGGTGTTGCCGCGGTTGCGCGCGCCGAACAGGTTCAACAGCGCGGTGGTGTGGTGGCGCTTGCCGTTGACCAGGACCAGGGTCTGGTCCGAG
>CBIFVU010000293.1:0-5028 GCA_966185905.1 uncultured Lysobacter sp. | reverse complement strand
CGCCCGCACCGGCGCGTGTTCGTGCTCACCGGCGCCGGCCTGAGCGCCGGCTCGGGCATTGCGCACTATCGCGACGAACACGGCGCCTGGCAGCGCAAGCCGCCCATAGACCTGCGCGCCTTCACCGGCGACGCCCGCGCGCGCTCGCGCTACTGGGCGCGCAGCTTCGTGGGCTGGCCGTCCTTTGCCCAGGCCGAGCCCAACGCCGGCCACCGCGCGCTGGCGCAGTGGCAACAACGCGCGCCTGCGACCGCCCTGGTCACCCAGAACGTGGACGGCCTGCATGCGCGCGCCGGCAGCCGCGAGGTGGTGGATCTGCACGGCCGGCTCGACGAGGTGGTCTGCCTTGGCTGCGGCGCGCGCCGGCCGCGCGCACAGTTGCAGGAGGAACTGGCGCAGGGCAATCCCGACTGGCAGGGCCTGGAAGCGGCGGCGCTGCCCGATGGCGATGCCGACCTGGAGGGGCTGGCCTTCGAGCGCTTCCAGGTGCCCGATTGCGCGGCCTGCGGCGGCATGCTCAAGCCCGACGTCGTGTTCTTCGGCGAGAACGTGCCGCGCGCGCGGGTCGCCGCGGCCCAGCAGGCGCTGGCGCAGGCCGATGCCATGCTGGTGATCGGCTCCTCGCTGATGGTCTATTCCGGCTTCCGTTTCGCCCGCGCCGCGCGCGAAGCCGGCCTGCCGCTGGCCTTGCTCAACCGCGGCGTGACCCGCGCCGACCCCATCGCCACGCTCAAGCTGGAAGCCGATTGCGCCGCCACGCTGCACGCCGCGCTCGGGTAACGCGCCCTGCCCTTCCGCAGGTGCGGCGCAAACCGCCAAACGCGATCGCGCCGCCCCTTGCGGCGCAATCCCACCACGCCTTGGCGGCGCGCGCCGCTGCCGCAGACGGGCAGCGAGCCCGGGCTATTCGGCGCTGGGCGCGATCCGGCTGTGGTCCAGGAACAACTTGCGCGCGGCCACGCCGATGTCGGGGTGGTCGATGAACAGGCCCTGCACGCCCAGGGCGTACAACTGCAACGCCTCGCCCAGCGCGTTCTGGTCGATGCCGTTGGCGGCCTGGCTCAGGAACGGCTCCTCGGCGCGCACGGTGTAGGGATGCACCTGCAGCCCCAGCGCCAAGGCCCGCGCCAGCACCGGATGGATGCGGCCGGTGTTGCGCGTGGCCAGCAGCGCGCGGCCGTCGCCGTCGGCATCGCGCGGGGCCGGCAGCGGTGCGCGCTCGATCAGCCCGGCCTTGGACGGGCCCAAGCCAGCGACATAATGCCGCTGCATCCATTGCAGCGCCGCCGGCTCGGTCAGCGCGCCGTAGCTCGCCGCCGCCAGGCCGCCCGGAATGGCCTGGGCGAGGCTGCCGTAGATGCGCTCCAGATCGGCGCCGGTGCGCCGGTTGTAGACGATGTCGTAGGGCTGCTCGCGCTCGAAATCGCCGTACAGCTGCACCAGCGGCAAGTCGATGCCGGCCTGCGGCAGGATGCGCTGCTTGAGCTCGATCAGGTTGCCGACCTCGAAGCTCTGGATGTACACCCGGCGCGGATCGGTGAAGCCCTCCTCCACCAGCGTGTCCACCAGCTTCTGGCCGAGCGAGAGGCCGATCGGCGTACCGTCCAGGTGGGTGCCCTCCTGGGCGAACCAGGTCGGGTGCTTGGTCTCCGGATAGAGGCCGATCAGGCGGCCGTCGCGGCTCTCCTGCTTGGCCAGCGCGATGACTTCGCGCAAGGTGGCGATGGGGAAACGGCCATCGTAGCGGGCATTGCCCGGGCGGATCTGCGCGATGCGCTCGCGCGCGCGCAGGGTCTTGAGCTCGGCCAGGGTGAAATCTTCGGTGAACCAGCCGGTCAGCGCCTGGCCGTCGATGCGCTTGGTGGTCTTGCGCGCAGCGAATTCGGGGCGGTCGGCGACATCGGTGGTGCCGGAGATTTCGTTCTCGTGGCGCACCACCAGCTCGCCGTCGCGGGTGGCGACCAGGTCCGGTTCGATGAAGTCCGCGCCCTGGGCGATGGCCAGGCGATAGGCTTCCAGGGTGTGTTCGGGGCGATAGCCGCTGGCGCCGCGATGGGCGATCACGATCAGGCCGTGCTGGCCCAGGCGGCCTGTATCGTTGGGCGCGGTGAGCGGAGTCGGGGGCGTCATCGACGTCTCGGCAGGGGCGGCGGCGAAGCCGGTCGCGCTCGCGGCGCACAGCGCCAGCGCGGCCAGCGACCGGCGCAGGCGGCGCGGCGGTTGGGGGTGCGGCATTGCAGGATCCTACCTCGGGCAAGGGCGAAAAGCGGCGCGCGCCGCCGCGCCAGTGTGCGCTGCGCTCATGACAGGGCGCGCAGGCAGGCCCCGGGGAACCGTGCCGAGGTCTCGCCGGATTCGCCCGGCGGGTGGCCGCGTCGTTGCCCGTTGCCTTCGCCTGCCGGCGCCGGCCTTGCGCGGGGGAGGCCGGCCACCTGCCTGCCGCCGGTGCCGCCCAGGCGGCGCCCGGTCCAGACCGGCCCGCATCGGGCTTGTCGGCGGCCCTTGTTCGGGGGCGGCCCAGCACGCGCGCCAAAGCGCCCAATCCAGACGGCCCGCCGCATACCCGGGGCGAACGCGCGATAGGCCGCGTCCGGGCCGTGCTTCGGCCTGGACCGGCCCATTGCAGGCACGCGTGCGTGGCCGTTTGCTGGTGGCGCCGCACGCGCCAAGGCACCGGATGCAGACGGCCCGCCGTGCGAGCGGCCGATGCAGCGTCAAGGCGGACCCGGGCAGCGCCGCGGGCCCGGGGTCGGTCCGAATCCGCCCCCCTCCGCTTCCGGCCCTGGCCGGGCTGCGGCCCGGCCCGGTCCGATCAAGCCAGGCCCGGCCGCTGCGACCCCATCGCGCCCGCGCGGTCCTCTCGCGGGCGCCGCGACTCAGGGCCGGATCTTGCCGATGAAAGCGACCGTGACCGTGTCGTCTTCCACCGACAGCTCGATGCGGTCGGGGCTGGCCCGGCCGGAGGGATACAGCTCCAGCAGGTCGCCGCCGGCGCGCGGCCGCTGTGCGGCGATGCGCGCGCGCTTCAACAGCGCCAGCCACTGGCCGGCCGGATCGCCGTCGGCGTCCTCCGGATCGGTCTGCATGGCGATGGTCTGGACCTCCTGCAGGACGGCTTCGGCCTGGACCGGGTTGCTCAGTTTCTGGATGTTGTCGCTGAAATCGTTGACGTAGACGTAGGGCATGTCGGGCTCCGAGGCGGATGGCGTCCCGGCCGGTCGCGGTGCGGACGGGCCTGGGCGAGGCGCGGTCGGCCAGCGCCGGCCGGGACAACGAGGGCCCGGTGCCGGGCGGGGACTCTGGCGGTCTCCGTCCCGGCGCCGGGACAGGCGCGCGGGCGCCTGCCCCTTCCACAACGCCGCCGCACGCCGCGCGTGAAGCCGCTGCCGGCGCGCCGGCCGGCCCCGCCGCGCACCATCCGCCCCCGTCCGCCGCCGCGCCGCGCAGCGGCTATGATTCGGCGGTCATTCGGAAGGAGCGCTCGATGAGCCTGGTCGCCAAGATCCTGCGGCACAAGTCGGTGGAACAACTCCAGGCGGAGGCCGGCAAGCGTTCGGACTTCCGCCGCGTGCTGGGGCTCTGGCAGCTCACCGCCATCGGCATCGGCGGCATCATCGGCGTGGGCGTGTTCGTGCTCGCCGGCCACGAGGCCGCCACCAACGCCGGCCCCGCGGTCGCCCTGGCCTTCCTGATCGCCGGCATCGCCAGCGCCGCCGCGGCGCTGTGCTATGCCGAGTTCGCCGGCATGATCCCGGTCACCGGCAGCGCCTACACCTACAGCTACGCCACCCTGGGCGAGCTGGCGGCCTGGCTGATCGGCTGGGACTTGCTGCTGGAATACGCGCTGATCGTGGCGGTGGTGGCGATCGGCTGGTCGGGCTATGTGCAAGTGTTGCTGGAGGGCATGGGCCTCCACCTGCCGGTCTGGGCGCAGGGCGCCATCGGCACCGGCGAGGGCCGGGTGTTCAACCTCATCGCTGCCCTGGTTACTCTGGCGGTGTCGGCGCTGCTGGTGTTCCGCACCGAATGGGGCGCGCGCTTCAATACCCTGATCGTGGCGATCAAGGTGCTGGCGGTGATGCTGGTGATCGGCGTGGGCGTGTTCTACATCGATACCGCCAACTGGGTGCCGTTCGTGCCCGAGCGCATCGTCGACGAGAGCGGCGTCGGCCGTTTCGGCTGGCAGGGCGTGGGCACGGCCGCGGCGGTGGTGTTCTTCGCCGTGTTCGGCTACGACACCCTGACCACCGCGGCGGAGGAGTCCAAGAACCCGCAGCGCGACCTGCCGCGCGCCGTGCTGCTGTCGCTGGGCGTGTCGATGGTGCTGTACCTGGCGGTCTCGCTGGTGCTGACCGGCATCGCCCACTACTCCACGCTGGGCGGCGATGCGCCGGTGTCGGATGCCTTCGCCGCGCTGGGCCTGCCGTGGATCGCCAAGGCCATCGCCTTCTCGGCGGTGGTCGGCATCGCCAGCGTGCTGTTCGCCTTCATGCTCGGCGCGGCGCGGATCTGGTTCTCGCTCTCGCGCGACGGGCTGCTGCCGTCCTGGTTCGCCAAGATCCACCCCAAGTACGGCACCCCGCACCGCCCGACCATCGTGCTGGGCGTGTTCACCGCCCTGGTCGCCGGCTTCCTGCCCATCGGCGAGGTCGCCAAGCTGGTCAACATCGGCGTGCTGTCGGCCTTCATCATCATCTGCGCCTCGGTGTGGGTGCTGCGCGTGCGCAAGCCCGAGCTGCACCGCGCCTTCCGCACCCCGCTGGTGCCGCTGGTGCCGATCATCGGCATCGCCTTCTCGATCTGGCTGCTGGCCGAACTGGCCGCGATCACCTGGCTGATCTTCCTGATCTGGGTGTCGCTGGGGTTGCTGGTGTATTTCGCTTACGGCATCCGCCACAGCAAGCTGGCGCAGGAGAGTCAGGGGTAATCGCGCCGGCGTTGGCGATGTCGCGGTCGCGGCTTGCGCCGCTCCTACAGGGGGATACGTGGCGGCGGCATCGCCTGTAGGAGCGGCGCAAGCCGCGACCG
>CBIFVU010000292.1:0-5065 GCA_966185905.1 uncultured Lysobacter sp. | reverse complement strand
GTGGTGGCCCGACAGCGGCGCGACCACCAGCACCGGCGGATCGTCCTTGAGCTCGGCGATGCCGCCGGCGTCGTCGGCGTAGCGCTTGAAGCGCAGCAGCCGGCAGAACGGCTTGCGCTGCATCTCGCGCTCGATCACCGGATGGGCGTTGCCGTCGATCTGCACCGAATGGATGCCGAACTCGGGCTTTTCGTAGTCCTTGCCGATGCGGTAGAGCAACTCGTAACCGGCGGCCAGGCGCGAGGCGCCGGGCAGGCTGGACAGCCAACTGCCGGGGGCGGCGAACATCTTGGCGCCGGCGTCGGCCCAGTAGGTGACCGGGGCCATCCAGGCGCGGCCGAGTTCGTGCATCTGGTAAAGCAGCATCGGATCGGACTCTCCGTAGCGTGCGGGGCTGGCGCGGGAGGGTAAGCGGTTCCTGCGCGGGCGGTTTGCTGCGGCGCAGCATAGCCGATTGCGACCGCGGTCGCGTGAAACAGAGGAGCAGGCCGGCTGTCGCGTTGGCGGCTGAGACTTGGGCCGCACGGCTGGAGACGGCGGCCCCGGCTGGCGTCGGGGCGACGCGGGCACGGGCCAGGAACCTCAGCCCGGGGTTTCCAGCGCGGCGGTGCCGCCGGCCAGGGCCGGGGACAGCCACAGGTGCGAGCCCAGGGCGGTGAATCCATGGGCGGCGAAGCGCTGGCGATAGAAACGCGCCGGACGGCGCTTGAAGCCTTCGGTGTCGCCTTCGATGCCGTCTTCGCGGGCGAAGGTCTCCAGGAAGGCTACCCCGCCGCAGAGTTCGGCCAGGCCGGGCAGGCCGCGGTCGAGTTCGCGCGTGTCCAGGTAGTGCATGACATCGCTGCACACCAGCAGGTCGGCCGGTGCGCAGGGGCGCAGGAACTGGAAATCGCCGAACCGCGCCAGGCGCAGGTTGCGGCTGCGACCGAAGCGCGCAACCGCGTACTGGCTGGCGTCGAATCCCAGATACTGCGCGCGCGGGCGCAGCTTGAGCAGCGGCGCGCGCCACGGGCCTTCGCCGCAGCCGATGTCGAGCACGCTGCGGATCGGCCGTTCCAGGTGGTATTCGGCGGTGGCCACGGCCAGGGCGAGCTTGCGCGCCAGGCGTGCGGCGCCGCCGATGGCCTGCGCTTTGAGGGCCGGGTCGCGGTACCAGCGCTGGAAGTAGTCGTGGTCGTACTGTTTGCTCATTCGGTCATCGCGGTGGCGTGGGCCGTGGCATCCTAGCGCGCCGGAGGCGCCGGCGGCCGCGCGCGAAGCCGCTGCCGCGCCTCCGGCCCCGCTTGCGCCGCGCCCAGGCTGCGCCGGCGCGGCCGCCAGCCCCTTCCGCCGTACAGGACGCCCGAGATGAACGCTTTTCTCTGGATCAAGACCTTCCATGTGGTGTTCGTAGTGGCATGGATGGCTTCGGTGTTCTACCTGCCGCGCATCCTGGTCAACCTGGCCGAGGCCGGCGAGCAGCCGGCGGTGCGCGAGCGCTTGGTGCTGATGGGGCGCAAGCTGTACCGTTTCGGCCACATCATGTTCGGCTTGGCCACCGTCTGTGGCCTGCTGCTGTGGCAAGGCCACCGTTTGTTCGGCGACGGCCTGCCGCAGATGTTCGCCGTCGGCGGTTGGCTGCACGCCAAGCTGGGCCTGGTGGCCGTGCTGCTGGCGTATTTCGTCTTCACCGGGCGTTGGCTCAAGGGCCTGGACAAGGGCCGCGCGCTGCCTTCGTCCGGGCGCCTGCGCCTGTTCAACGAATTGCCGTTGCTGGCCTTGATCGCCATCGTCTGGCTGGTCCTGGCCAAGCCGTTCTGAGGCTTGCGGCCAGGGCTGGGAAAAGACGACGGCGGCCCTGGGCCGCCGTTGTCGTATTGCGCGGTTGGCGCCGGACGCCGCGCGCGTGCGGCGCGGCGCCGGGAGCGCCGAGGGCTCAGGGCGAGCGGAAATCGGCCGGCCGCGGCAGCGCCGCCGGCACTTGGCCTTCGCACCCGCCCTTGGCGCACAGCGCCGCGCGCAGCTTGGGCATGGACTGCAGCAGGAAGTGGTAGATCGTGTTCTGCTCGACGCTGCCGCGCACCGCAGCGCTGCCCGGACCGCGCGCCCAGATGCCCACGTCGTCGCCGCCGTGGGTTTCGCTGCTGGTCGGCACCAGCGCCTCTTGCATGTAGTCCGGCGCTTCGGTGTCCACGTGGGTCAGGTCGGGCCGGCCCTTCTCGATTTCCTGCACGCCGCTGGCGCTGTGGGGGAAGGTGTGCGGGCCCTCGGGCTGCTGCGAGGTGGCGCCGGTGTAGCCCGGGCCGTTGCTGTAGCTGAGCGTGGTGTAGGGCTTGCCCAGCCCGTCGCGGGCGTATTCGCGCGGATCGCCGTCTTCGCCGCTGCTGCCGCGCACCTTGCCCAGCATCGGGTTGCCGCGGGTCGGGTAGCCGACGAAGCTGAGGGTGTGGGAATGGTCGGCGGTGACCAGGATCAGCGTGTCCTCGGCCGAGGTCGCCGCGGCTGCCGCTTCCACCGCCTCGCTCAGGGCGATGGTGTCGGTCAGCGCGCGGTAGGCGTTGCCCATGTGGTGGGCGTGGTCGATGCGGCCGCCTTCGACCAGCAGCACATAGCCGTTGGGGTTGCGCTGCAGGCGCTCGATCGCCGCCACGGTCATCTGCTTGAGCGAGGGCTCGCCGGCGCCGTCCTGGGCGCGGTCGTGCTCGAACTGCATGTGGTCGGGCTCGAACAGGCCGAACAGCGGCCGGTCCTTGGGCGCAGCGGCGAACTGCTCGGCGTTCCAGACGTAGCTGCCGTCGGGATGGCGTTGCTTCCAGGCCGCGATCAGGTCGCGGCCGTCCAGGCGCTGGCCGACCTTGTCGTCGTATTCGGGATCGCGCTGCTCGACGGTCATGAAGTTGCCGCGGCCGCCGCCGAGCAACACGTCCGGGCCGTGGCCGAACGGGGTTTCGATGATCTGCCGGGCGATGTCGAGGCAGCCTTCGGCCTTGGCCTTCTCCGGCAAGTCCATGTCGTTTTCCCAGTTGCGGTCGGCCGAATGGCTGAAGGTCGCGCCCGGGGTGGCGTGGGTGAGGCGGGTGGTGGTGACCACGCCGGTGCCCAGGCCGCTGGCCGCGGCCAGTTCCCACAAGGTCAGCATCGGTGCCTGCAGTGCGGCGGCGCAATCGCCGCGCTGCCCGGCCTGGCCGATGCTGAGCACGCCGGCGCGGGTCTTCACGCCGGTGGCCATGGCGCTCATGGTGCCGGCCGAGTCGGGGGTCTGCGAATCGGTGTTGTAGGTCTTGCTGAGCGCGGTGGCGGGGAAGCGCTCCCAACTCAGGCGGTTCTCCTCGCCCGGGCGGCCCTTGCGCTGGCCGTCGAGGATGCGCGCGGCGGCCACGGTGGTCAGGCTCATGCCGTCGCCGACGAACAGGATCACGTTGCGCGCCTTGGCCGCGCTGGCGCCGCGCTGGGCGGCCTGGGCCGCGCCGTCGCGGTACCACCAGGCCGGGGTCTCGTCCTGCGGATGCTGGATCGTCGGCACCTGGAGGACGACGCCGGCCGAGGGCGCGTCGGCGCGGGTAGACGGCGCAGTGGCTGCGCAGGCGGTCAGCAGCGCGGGAACGAGGAGAACGGAGGCGGAACGCAGCTTGGACATGGGCGGGCCGGGCGATGGACTGACAAGCCGGCGATTATGCCCTGGGTGGGTGACGGCGAAAGGACGGCGCCTGGGGCGGGGTTTGCGGATCGTGGCCGCGAAGGCAGGAGGCGGAGTCGCGCGATCGCGGCTTGCGCGCTCCTGCAAGCACCCTGCGCCGGCAGGAGTGGCGCAAGCTGCGATCGCCAGGCGCCCAATCCCGCGCCGGCACGGCTCAGATCGCCAACCCCAGGCGCCGGTCGGCGCGCTGCTCCAGGGCATTGACCACCAGGCCCAGCGCGATCACCGCCGCAGCCACCACCAACACGTGTTCCAGGCCGATCCGCCGCAGCACCAGCCCACCGACCAGCGAACCCAGGGCGATGCCGATGTTGTAGCCCGACACGGTCAGGCTGGAGGCGATCTCGGCCGAGCCGGGGATCAGGTGGCGCGAGAGCTCGATGCCGTAGTGGCCCAGCGAGGGCGTGGCGCTCATCGCGAACAGGCCCAGCAGCACAATGCCGGCGTAGGCCGCGCGCGGCGCGCCGATCAGCAGATAGATCGCGACGAAGATCGCGGCGATCAGCGCATAGTTGTAGCCGATCGTGCGGGCCGTGCCGAAGCGCGCGGCGGCCATGCCGCCGATGTGGTTGCCCAGCACCACGCCGATGCCGAACAGCAGCAGCAACAGGTTGGCGGTGTCTTGGCTGTAGCCCAGCGCATCGATGATCAGTTTGGGCAGGTAGGTGTAGGCGATGAAATAGCCGCCGAACAGCAGCACGATCTTGGCCAGCGCCGACAGCACGCGCGGATTGGCGGCCACTTGCAGCAGGCCCACCGCCTGCGCCGCGCCCTCGCGCGCGCCGGCCTGGGCCGGGATCCAGCGCCACATCGCCGCGGCCGCGGCCAGGTAGGCCGCGCCCAGCAGCCAGAACGTGGCCTGCCAGTGGTAGTGATCGCTGACCAAGCCCATCACCGGGATGCTCAACACGATGGCGATGGTCAGGCCCGAGACCACCTGGGCCATGCCCTCGACGGTCGAACGCGGGCTCAGGCGACCGGCCAGGGGCATGGCCAGGGAGAAGAACAGGCCGTGGTTGGCGCCCAGCAGCAGGCGCGCGGCCAGCATCAGGCCGAAGTGTTCGGTGGCCGAGACCGCCAGGGTCAGCGCGCCGGCGGCGGCCATCGACGCGGCCAGGGTCAGGCGGGTGTCCACGCCTTGCAGCCAGCGCGTGAGCAGCGGCGCGCCGAGGGTGACGCCGATAGCGTAGATCGCCACCAGCCAGCCCAGTTCGTCGCTGCTGCGTTGCCATTGCTGGCTCAGCGAGGGGATCAGCCCGACCGTGCCGAACTCGGCCGAGCCGAGCGCGAAGGCGCCGAGGAGGAGGGCGAAGAGGGCTTTGTTCATGGCAGTCGGTCGGTGTCGGAGCGGTCCCGGCGGCGTGGCGGCGGCCGGGGCGGGGAGCGGGG
>CBIFVU010000291.1:0-5067 GCA_966185905.1 uncultured Lysobacter sp. | reverse complement strand
AGCGCGGTGGTCTTGCCGGCGCCGTTGGGGCCGATCAGGCCGACGATGCGGCCGGCGGGGATGTCGAAGTCGGCGTCGGCCAGGGCTTGCTTGCCGCGGTAGCTCTTGCGCAGCTTGCGCGCGGTGACGATGTGCCCGGCGTCGATGCGGATGGCGTTGGTCATGACCGCTCCGCCTTGGCGCCGTCGGCGCCGCCCAGCAGTTCCTCGGTGCTCAGGCCCAGGCGCGCGATGCGCTCCAGGACCAGCGGCCATTCCTCGCGCAGGAAGCGCTCGCGCTCGTTGAGGAGCAGTTTCTTCGCGGCTTCTTCGGTGACGTACATGCCCAGGCCTCGGCGTTTTTCGACCAGCGCCTCGTCGGCCAATTCCTGGTAGGCGCGAGAGACGGTGATGGGATTGAGTTGGTATTCGGCCGCCACTTGCCGCACGGAGGGCAGGGCGTCGCCCGGCTTGAGCACGCCGTCGAGCATCATCGCCACGACGCGTTCCTTCAGCTGGCGGTAGATCGGAGCGCCGTCGCTCCATTGGATTGCGGTCATGGCTCAGCCCCGCGACAGGAAGGAAAAGTAAGGCATCACGAGATTCCGACGATGGTGGCGCGCGGCGGTCCCGGCCTTGCGTCTGGTTTCGGTGCCGGCCGGCTCCGCGGCGGACAGGGGATCGATGGCATTGGCCATCGCGGTCAGGTCGGCCACGTCGGTGGCCACGGCGGTGGCGAAGGACGCCAGTTGGTAGGCGCTGGGATTGCGTTCCAGCGAAGCGGCGCGTTCCTCGACCCGGCGCGCCACCGCCAGGACATCGCCGGAGCGGGCGCGGGCGCGCTGGAGGTAGTCGCGGTCGAAGCGGACCTCGGCCTGGATCGCGCCCAGGTCCAGGGCCACCGGGCGGGTCGCGGCGCGCTCGGCGGCCAGTGCCAGCGGGGTCAGCCCCGGGCCGGGGCCGCCGCGCTCGGCCGGGCCGGGCAGGGCGATGGCCAATCCCAGCACGAGCGCGCCGCCGGCGGCCACGAACGCGGAAGCGGAGTGGGAAAGCGAGCGGTTCATGTGGGCATCCTGCTTGGTGGGCCGGTGTTGTATACAACTATAACACCTAAACACATCGCGTCAACCGGAGCTGACCCAACTAAAGTCATACTGGCGGGCAGCCGCCCGGGCCGGGCGCATCCCTTTCCTCACGAGGCCTGCCATGTCCCCCTCCCATCCTTCCCGCGCCCGTCGCTTCCGCTTGGCCCGCCTGGCCGGCGCGGCCGGCCTGGTACTGGCCTTGGGCGCGACCGCCGCCGGCAGCGCCGGCGGCCTGCTCGACCGCAGTTTCCGGCCGCTGGCCGGCAAGACCCCGGTCAACCTGCAAGCCCGCTACGGCGGCCAGGTGCTGCTGTTGGTCAAC
The DNA here is from genome assembly GCA_966185905.1 of uncultured Lysobacter sp. Lineage (GTDB taxonomy): Bacteria > Pseudomonadota > Gammaproteobacteria > Xanthomonadales > Xanthomonadaceae > Lysobacter. Next base: position 3,682 of record CBIFVU010000291.1, on the reverse strand, counting down.
ACCGCCAGCAAGTGCGGCTTCACCCCGCAGTTCCAGGCCCTGGAAGGCCTGCAGGCCAAGTACAAGAACCGCGGCTTCGCCGTGCTGGGCTTCCCCTCCGGCGACTTCAAGGCGCAGGAGTTCGACGACGAGAAGCAGATCCAGGAGTTCTGCACCCTGACCTACGGGGTCAAGTTCCCGATGTTCGAGAAGGTCCACGTGGTCGGCGACCAAGCCACGCCGCTGTACCGCGATCTGGCCAAGGCCTCCGGCGAGGCGCCGAAGTGGAACTTCCACAAGTACCTGCTCGGCCGCGACGGCAAGCTGATCGCCAGTTACGGCAGCAAGGTGAAGCCGGACGATCCGGCGGTGGTGGCTGCGATCGAACGCGCGCTGGCCGTGCCGGCGCCGCAGCCCGCCGCGGGCAGGCACACACCGGCCAAGGCCCCGGCCGCCGCGCCGGCCGGCGCTGGGCGCTGAGTCCGGCGCGGCGCATAGCCCGCGCCGGGCGGCTCTGGGCGCCCGGTCGCGCTTTCCGCCGCCGCCCGCGCGTGCGCGGCGGAACTTCCCGGGCGGCCTTCCGTCACACTGGAACATTGCCGGCATAGCCCCGGCCCGCGACAATGCCAGGCTGGCGCCCGCTCGCGGCGCCTTGCCCATGCCATTCCAGAAACACGACACACGACACTCAGGAGCGGGACCCGATGAAGGCTTTCGTGCGCGGCGCGGCCGTGTTGATGACCACTGCGGCGCTGATCGGCGCCGCCTCTGCCCAGGACAAGACCGTGCTTGCCAGCGATCGCGAAAAAATCAGCTATGCCATCGGCCTGGACGTCGCGTCCTCGCTCAAGCCGGTCGGTCCCGACCTGGACCCGGCCGCGTTCGAGCGCGCGATCAAGAACGTCTTCGATGGCGGCAAGCCGCTGATCAGCCAGGACCAGGCCCGCAGCGTGGATGAGGCCCTGCGCAAGCGCATCGCCGCCCGCGACGGCAAGCCGGCCGGCGCGGCGCCGGGCACCCAGCCGCCGGCGGTGAACAAGCAGGACGTGGGCCTGATGATCGGCACCTACATGGTCGGTCCGGCCCTGCAGCAGATCAAGACCGAGATCGAAGTGCCGGTGCTGGCGCAGGCGGTGCGCACCTCGCTGGCCGGCGGCAAGCCGCTGCTGGCCGAGGGCGAGGCGCGCACCCTGCTGACCAACTTCGCCGAGCGCATGCAGGCCAAGGCCAAGCTCGAGGCCGCCGCGGCCAGCGAGGCCAACGCCAAGAAGGGCCGCGAGTTCCTGGAAGGCAACAAGAAGGTCAAGGGCGTGTTCGTCACCGGCTCGGGCCTGCAATACATGATCCTGCGCCAAGGTTCGGGCGAGCGTCCCAAGCCCAGCGACAAGGTCAGCGTCAACTACAAGGGCACCTTGCTCGACGGCAGCACCTTCGACAGTTCCTACGATCGCGGCCAGCCGGCCGAATTCCCGGTCAACGGCGTGATCCAGGGCTGGCAGGAAGGCCTGGCGATGATGCCGGTGGGCAGCAAGTTCAAGTTCTGGATCCCCGCCGAACTGGCCTACGGCGCCAGCGGCGCGCCGCCGAAGATCGGTCCCAACGCAGTGCTGGAGTTCGAGGTCGAGCTGCTCGACATCCTCTGAGCGGCCGGCGCCGCAGCGTTCAGCCGCCGGCTGGCAAGGTGTCCGGCCGGAGCGGTTTCCTCCTCGTTTCCCGCTTTTCCGTATTCAGGAGTGCAGTTTGATGAAGCCTTTGATGCGCAACACCGCCCTGGCGATCGCCGTGGCCTCGATGGCGCTGTTCGCCGCCGGCTGCAACCAGGCCGGCAAGCCCGCCGACGACAAGGCCGCGCAGGCCAAGCCCGGCGACGCTGCCAGCTCGGCGACCGAGGTCAAGCCGTTGGGCGGCATGAAGACCGAGCAGGAGCAGGACAGCTACCTGATCGGCATGGACATGGGCCGCTCGCTGGAACTGCTCAAGGACGATCTGGACCTGACGGTGTTGAACAAGGCCATGCAGGCCAGCATGAAGGGCGACAAGCCGCTGCTCAGCGATGAGGAAGCGATGCAGATCCGCCAGCGCTTGCAGGAAAAGGTGCGCACCAAGCAGATGGAGAAGATGGTCGCCCTGGCCAAGAGCAACCTGGAGGAAGGCGAGAAGTTCCTCGCCGCCAACGGCAAGAAGCCGGGCGTGGTGACCACGGCCTCGGGCCTGCAGTACCAAGTCCTGACCGAGGGCAAGGGTCCCAAGCCCAAGGCCACCGACTCGGTGCGCGTGCATTACAAGGGCACCTTGCTGGACGGCAAGCAGTTCGACAGTTCCTATGAGCGCAAGGAGCCGGTGGTGTTCCCGCTGGCCGGCGTGGTGCCGGGCTGGCAGGAAGGCATCGCGCTGATGCCGGTGGGCAGCAAGTACAAGCTGTGGATCCCCAGCAAGCTCGGCTACGGCGAGCAGGGCACTCCGGGCGGCCCGATCGGTCCCAATGCGACCCTGGTGTTCGAGGTGGAGCTGCTGGACATCGTCAAGCCCGACGCCAAGGGCGGCCCGGATTCGGCCGCGATGGGCGGCGTGCAGCCCCAGCACTGAGGTTGCGGCCCCGCGGTGTCACGGTCGCGCGGAACCACCGCGCGGCCGGCCGCGGCAGGCCGCCGCGAGGCGGTCGGCCGCCGCCGCGGCAAGACGCGGCGGCCGTGGAAACATGCGGCTTTGGATAGTCCGGCCCAGGAACATCGGGCCTTGGAACATCGGGCCTTGGAAAATCCGGCGCACGCCCCATTGCTGCCGGGGTTGGCCGGTTTCCGGCAGCGCCCTGGCAGTACGCCCCGTCCAAGACAGAGAACCATCGAAATGCGCGTCACCATCTTCGGCACCGGCTATGTCGGCCTGGTCACTGGGACTTGCCTGGCCGATGTCGGCCACGACGTGGTCTGCGTCGACATCGACCAGGCCAAGGTCGAGGGCCTGGCCCGCGGCGTGATCCCGATCTACGAGCCCGGCCTGGAGCCGATGGTCAAGGCCAACCACGCCGCCGGCCGCCTGCACTTCACCACCGACGCGGCCGGCGCCATCGCCCACGGCGATCTGATCTTCATCGCCGTCGGCACGCCACCGGACGAGGACGGCAGCGCCGACCTGACTTACGTGCTCAATGTCGCCTCCACCATCGGCCGGCACATCGAGCGTCCGGCGATCGTGGTCAACAAGTCCACCGTGCCGGTGGGCACGGCCGACAAGGTGCGCAGCACCATCGCCGGCGAACTGGCCGCGCGCGGCGCGCAGGTGCCGTTCGAGGTCGCCTCCAACCCCGAGTTCCTCAAGGAAGGCGATGCGGTCAACGACTGCCTGCGTCCGGACCGCATCGTCATCGGCGCCTCCGACCCACAGGCGGTGGAGAAGCTCAAGCGCCTGTACGCGCCGTTCAACCGCAACCACGAACGCATCGTGGTGATGGACGTGCGCTCGGCCGAGCTGACCAAGTACGCCGCCAACGCGATGCTGGCGACCAAGATCAGCTTCATGAATGAGATCGCCAACATCGCCGAGAAAGTCGGCGCCGACGTGGAGATGGTGCGCCAGGGCATCGGCTCGGACCCGCGCATCGGCTGGCACTTCATCTATCCCGGTGCCGGCTACGGCGGCTCGTGCTTCCCCAAGGACGTGCAGGCGCTGGCCCGCACCGCCCAGCAGCACGGCTACGGCGCGC
>CBIFVU010000290.1:0-5075 GCA_966185905.1 uncultured Lysobacter sp. | reverse complement strand
AGTGGTAGTTGACCGCGGCGATGTTGACGTCGGCGCGGCTGGTGACCTGGCGCAGCGAGGTGCCGGTGAAGCCGAACTGGGCGAACAGCTCTTCGGCGGCGCCGAGGATGCGGTCCTTGGTCGAGAAATGGGCGGTGCTGGACATGGCGGAGATGGCGGCCGGTCGGGAAGGGCGGGCGACCGCGGACCGCGGCCTGAATCAAACGCTTGTTTGATGCTAGTCGCGGCGCCCCCGGGTCGTCAACGGTAAACGTACTCATCCGTACGGGGTGGCGGAAGCCCCGCCGGCGGACACCGCCAGAGGATGCAAAAGCAGTGAGCGATCCGTTAGAATTACCGCAGCCATATCGGCTAAACCCGCGTCCCGTCGCGGGTTTTCTGTTATTCTCGGGCCGACCGCAAGCGGCCCGCCTACCCGGAGACATTCCATGGCGCTGGAGCGCACCCTGTCCATCATCAAGCCCGACGCCGTCGCCAAGAACGTCGTCGGCGAGATCTACACCCGCTTCGAGAAGGCCGGCCTGAAGGTCGTGGCCGCCAAGATGAAGCACCTGTCCAAGCAGGAAGCCGAAGGCTTCTACGCCGTGCACCGCGAGCGCCCGTTCTTCGCCGCCCTGGTCGAGTTCATGATCAGCGGCCCGGTGATGGTGCAGGTGCTGCAGGGCGAGGGCGCGGTGCTGAAGAACCGCGAACTGATGGGCGCCACCAACCCGAAGGACGCCGCGAAGGGCACTATCCGCGCCGACTTCGCCGACAGCATCGACGCCAACGCCGTGCACGGTTCGGACAGCCTGGAGAACGCCGCGATCGAGATCGCGTACTTCTTCCCGGCCACCGACGTCTACCCGCGTTGATCCACGCGCCGGCCCGCCGGCGCACCGAGGCATTGCAGTGAATCCGATCCGCGACAACGCAGCTCCCCCGTCCGATGCCGCCGAGGCGCCGGCGGCGGCCGCGCGCGCGGAGGCGCCCGCTCCGGCGGGCGCAGCGGCGCAGCCGGCCCCGGCCGGCTCCGCCGTGCCCGCGCCGGCCGCGCCTGCCCAGGCCGTCCCCGACAACGGCAAGACCAACCTGTTCGACCTCGACCGCGTGCGGCTGGAGGATTTCTTCGAGCAGACCCTGGGCGAGAAGCGCTACCGCGCCCACCAGGTGATGAAGTGGATCCACCACCGCTACGTCACCGACTTCGACCAGATGACCGACCTGGGCAAGGCGCTGCGCGCCAAGCTGCACGCCCACGCCCAAGTGCGCGCGCCGATGGTCGTATTCGACAAGCCCTCTGCCGACGGCACCCACAAGTGGCTGCTGGGCATGGACCCGAAGAACGCGATCGAGGCGGTCTACATCCCCGACAAGGGCCGCGGCACGCTGTGCGTGTCCTCGCAGGTGGGCTGCGCGCTCAACTGCCAGTTCTGCTCCACCGCCACCCAGGGCTTCAACCGCAACCTGTCCACCGCCGAGATCATCGGCCAGGTGTGGGTGGCCGCGCGCCACCTGGGCAACGTGCCGCACCAGCAGCGCAAGCTCACCAACGTGGTGATGATGGGCATGGGCGAGCCGCTGGCCAATTTCGACAACGTCGTGCGCGCGATGAGCATCATGCGCGACGATCTGGGCTACGGCCTGGCCAACAAGCGCGTCACCCTCTCCACCGCCGGCATGGTGCCGATGATCGACAAGCTCGGCGAGGTCGCCGACGTGTCGCTGGCGGTGTCCCTGCACGCGCCGGTCGACGAGCTGCGCAGCGAACTGGTGCCGCTCAACAAGAAATACCCGATCGCCGAGCTGATGGAGGCCTGCGTGCGTTACGCGCTGCGCAAGCGCGGCACCTCGGTGACCTTCGAGTACACCCTGATGAAGGGCGTCAACGACCAGCCCCAGCACGCGCGGCAATTGGTGCGGCTGCTGCGCCAGTTCGACAACGCCGTGCAGATGAAGGACGCGGCCAAGGTCAACCTGATCCCGTTCAATCCCTTCCCCGGCACCCGCTTCCAGCGCCCGGACGAAGCGGCCATCCGCGCTTTCCAGAAGCTGCTCAACGAGGCCGGCATGATCGCGCCGGTGCGGCGCACCCGCGGCGACGACATCGATGCGGCCTGCGGCCAGCTCAAGGGCCAGGTGATGGACCGCACCCGCCGCCAGGCGGAGTTCCGCAAACAACTCCAGGCCCAGGGCCTGGACCGTGGAGTCGACGATGCGGCATGAATCGCGCGCGCCCGGCCCGCGCTCGCGCGCTGCCCGCGCCGCTGGCGCGCTGGCGGTCCTGGCCGTGCTCGGCCTGGGCCTGGGCGCCTGCAACCGGCTGACCTTCATCAAGCCGAACATGGAGCGCAAGGACTTCACCCAGACCGCGGTGGACTACGACATCGGCGACCGCCGCAAGGGCAGCGAGGGCGCCGCGGCCGCGCGCGGCCGCGCCCAGGCCGCCCAGCGCTACCTGATGACCGGCGAGCGCGACAAGGCCGCCAGCGAGCTGCGCCAGGCGCTCAAGTTCGACGCCAAGTCGGTGGAGGCCCACAGCCTGCTGGGCCTGATGGCCGAGCAGGACGGCCGCAGCGCCGAGGCCGGCGAGCACTACCGCAAGGCCGCGCAGTACGCGCCCGACCGCGGGCCGGTGCTCAACAACTACGGGGTCTGGCTGTGCGCGAACCAGCGCGGCGCCGAGGCCATGCCGTATTTCGATCGCGCCCTGGAAGACCCGCGCTACGCCGCCACCGCCGTGGCCCTGGCCAACAGCGGCGCTTGCGCCGACCAGATCGGGCAGGGCGAGCGGGCCGACCGCGACCTGCGCCTGGCCCTGGAACTGGACCCCAACAACGCGATGGCGCTGGGCGCCCTGGCCAAGCGCCAGCTGCGGCTGGGCAAGGCCTTCGAGGCCCGGGCCTTTTCTGAACGGCGGCTGGCCGTTGAACCAATCACAGCTGAAGCGCTGATGATTGCGTCACAGATCGAACAAAAACTCGGCGACACGGCTGCCGCCGCAAGATACGTTCAGCGAATGAGGGCGGAGTTCCCTGACACGCAGGGCTCCGGATTGGGGGATGGCGGTAGGTGATGATGCAGTCGAACGAATTCGCGCCTGAAGTCGGCGGAGGCTGTGGCGCGCGTCTGAAACAGGCCCGGATCGCCGCGGGGCTGTCCGTCGAGGACGTGGCCGCGCAGCTGAAGATGCCCGCCAAGGTGGTGCGCTCGCTGGAAGACGACGAGGCGGCCCGCTTGGGCGCACCGGTGTTCGTGCGCGGCCAGTTGCGCAGCTACGGCCGCCTGCTGGGCGTGGATCTGGAGGACGAGCTGGCCGGCTCGCCGTTGGGCTCGACCGCGCCCTCGGAACTGGTCAGCCACACCCATACTCCCCGTTACCGCCGCATTTTCGAGCAGACCACGCGCCGCGCGGTCTATATCGTGCTGACCGCGGCCATCGCCGTGCCGGTCTGGATCGCCACCCGCCATCCCGCCGGCGACACCGCCGTGCAGTCCCTGGACATGGCCGCGCTGCCCGCCGGCGCCGCCGCCCCGGCCGAGCCGGCCGCGGCCCAGCCGCCGCAGCGCACCGCCCTGATCGCCTCCATGGCGCCCGCGCTGCCGCAGCCGGCCGCCGCGCCCGCCGCCCAGGCCGTGCAGGGGCTGACCCTGAAGTTCACCGGCGAGAGCTGGATGCAGGTGACCGGCCCGGACGGCCGCAAGCTCGAGGAAGCCATTCTGGGCGCCGGCCAGGAGCGCAGCTACCAGCCCGGCCAGGTCGGCCATATCCGCCTGGGCAACGTCTCGGCCGTGCAGGTGCTCGACCGCAGCGGGCAGGGCGTCGATCTGGCGCCGTTCAGCCGCGGGAACGTGGCCCGCTTTACGCTATCCTCTGACGGTTCCCTCGCGCCGGTCTCCGACTGACCCGCGCCGCGGGTCCGCCCTTTCCCTGTCGGCCGCCGCGGCGGCCGATCCTATGCGCCGCGCGTTCCCGCTCCGGTGGGCGCGCCCGGCGTCCAGGCACGCAACGACGGCGCATCATGGCGATTGACGATCTGCTCGACGAACACGAACAAAGCGAACGCGTACTGGCCTGGCTGCGCGCCAACGGCGCCGGCCTGATCGGCGGCGTGGCCCTGGGCCTGGCCGCCATCGGCGGCTGGAAATGGTGGGGCAACCAGCAGGCGGCCGAACACGGCCGCGCCGCTTCCCAGTACCAGGCCGCGGTCGATGCCGTGGCCGCCAAGGACAAGGCCGCGGCCGACAAGGTCAAGGCGCTGCCGGCCGGCATGTACCAGACCCTGGCGCAGATGGAGTTGGCCAAGTCCCAGGTCGAGGCCGACCAGCGCGACGCCGCCATCGCCACCTTGCAGGCGATCAAGACCGACGATGCGGCGCTGGCCGACATCGTCGCCCAGCGCCTGGCGCGCCTGCTGATCGACGCCAAGAAGGCCGACCAGGCGGTCAAGCTGCTCGGCAAGTCCGATTCGGCCATGGCCATCGAAGTGCGCGGCGACGCCCAGCTCGCCCTGGGCAAGCCCGAACTGGCCCGTACCGACTACAGCGCCGCGCTGTCCAAGCTGGACGAAGCCGCGCCGCGCCGCCGCCTGCTCGAACTCAAGCTCACCGAAGCCGGCGGCACGCCGGCCAAGCCCGAGGCCAAGTCTTGATCAAGTCCCCGATGCACCTGTCCTCCGGCCGTACCCTGCGTCCCGCCGCCCGCGCCACCGCCGCCGTCGTCCTGTGCGCCTTCGCGCTGGCCGGCTGCTCCACCGTCAAGGGCTGGTTCGGCGGCAAGAAGAAGGACGACGGCAAGCCCAACGAGCCGACCGAGCTGACCGATTTCGCCGCCAGCGCGCAGGTGCGCAAGCTTTGGTCGGCCAACGCCGGCAAGGGCGAGGACCGCATCGGCGTGGGCCAGGGCCCGGCGGTCGCCGACGGCCGCGTCTACGCCGCGGCGATCAAGGGCGGCGTGCACGCCTACGACCTGCAAAGCGGCAAGCAGGTCTGGCACTACGTGCCCAAGCGCAAGGACACTGAAAAGGACAAGAAGGACAAGGACATCCGCCTGTCCGGCGGCCCCGGCGCCGGCGACGGCCTGGTGGTGGTCGGCG
>CBIFVU010000289.1:0-5128 GCA_966185905.1 uncultured Lysobacter sp. | reverse complement strand
CCGCCCGGCGCGCTGCCGGCGGTGTTCGACGAGCGCAACCTCAGCTTCGCCGAGGCCACCCTCAACGCGCTGCAGGCGCTGGGAGTGATGGCCAAGCTGCGCGCGCCGACCGGGCCGATCCGGCGCATCCACATCAGCCGCCGCGGCGATTTCGGCCGCACCGTGCTGGACGCCGAGCGTTACGGCCGCGAGGCCTTCGGCCGGATCGTGGTGGCGCGCGATTTCGGCGAGGCGCTGGAAGCGCGCTTGGCCGAGCTGCCGCGGCTGCTGCGCTACCGCCCGGTGCGCTTCGTCGGCCTGGCCGACGGCGCGGACGGCTGGCGCGCGGTGCGGGTGGCCGACGGCGCCGGCGAGCGGGTGTTGCGCGCGCGGCTGCTGGTGGCCGCCGACGGCACCCGCAGCGGCGTGCGCACCGCGCTGGGCATCCCGGCCAGCGAGCACGACTATGGCCAGACCTTGTTCGTGACCCGCCTGCGCGGCGAGCGCGCGCCCGACGGCACCGCCTACGAGCGCCTGGGCGATGCTGGCCCGACCGCGCTGCTGCCGCGCGGGGACCGCCATTTCGGCCTGATCCACAGCGTCGCTGCCGACCAGGCCGAAGCGGTCGCGGCGCTGGACGAGGCGGGCTTCCTGGCCCGCGTCCAGGACGCCTTCGGCTGGCGCGCCGGCCGCTTCCTGGCCTGCGGCGCGCGCAGCCTGTACCCGGCGATCCGGGTGCTGGCCGAACGCAGTGTGGCCACGCGCGCGGTGCTGGTCGGCAATGCCGCCCAGACCATCCATCCCATCGGCGCGCAGGGCTTCAACCTGGGCCTGCGCGACGCCATGACCCTGGCCGAGCTGATCGAGCGCGAGCGCGACCTGCACGGCGCGCAGGCTGACTGCGGCGCGGCTGCGCTGCTGGAGGAATACCAGCGCCGGCGCGCACCCGACCGCGAGCGCACCGTGTCCTTCTCCGACGGCCTGGCCCGGCTGACCGCCAACGGCAGCGGCCTGCTGCGCCCGCTGCGCAGCCTGGGCCTGTTCGCCTTCGACCGGCTGCCTAGCGCGCAATCGTTCCTGGTCGGCGGTGCCATGGGCTATCGCGGCGAAGTGCCGGCGCTGTGCCGCGGCGAGGGCGGCCCCGAACGCGGCGCGCACAGCGCCGGAGGCCGCGCATGAGCCGGCGCGACCTGCTCGACGTGGCCGTGGTCGGCGCTGGCGTGGTCGGTGCGGCAGCGGCCCTGGCCTTCGCCCGCGACGGCCTGGAGGTGGCCTTGATCGAGGCGCGCGAGCCGCCGCCCTGGTCGGCCGAGCGTCCGGACCTGCGCGTCTACGCCTTCGCCCCGGACAACGTGGCCTTGCTGCAGGACCTGGACGTGTGGCCGCAGGTACGCGCCGCGCGCGCCCAGCCGTACCGCGCCATGCGCGTGTGGGACGCGGCCGGCGGCGGCGAGCTGGCCTTCGATGCCGATGCCTTCGGCCGGCGCGAGCTGGGCTGGATCGTCGAGCACGGCCTGCTGGTGGACCGGCTGTGGGCGGCACTGCCAGCGGCCGGTGTGCGCCTGCACTGTCCCGAACAGGTGCAGGCCCTGGAAGCCGATGCCGAGGACAGCGCCGGCCTGGTGCTGGACAGCGGCCGGCGCCTGCGTGCGCGGCTGGTGGTGGCCGCCGACGGCGCCGAGTCGGCGCTGCGCCGGCTGGCCGGCATCCAGGCGCCGAGCCACGACTACGGCCAGCGCGGCCTGGTCGCCTATGTCGACAGCGAGCGCCCGCACGAGGCGACCTGTTGGCAACGCTTCCTGCCCAGCGGGCCGCTGGCCTTCCTGCCCACGCTCGGCCCGGCCCCGGTGCGCGAGCACCGCAGCTCCATCGTCTGGACCCTGCCCGAGGCCGAGGCCGCGCGCCTGCTGGCATTGGAGGAGGGCGCGTTCCTGGGCGAACTGGAGCGCGCCTTCGGTGCGCGCCTGGGCGCGCTGACCGCGGTCTCGCAGCGTGCCGCCTTCCCGCTGCGGCGGCAATTGGCCGAGCGCTATCTCGCCGGGCGCGTAGTGGTCGCCGGCGATGCCGCCCACGTGGTCCATCCGCTGGCCGGGCAGGGCGTCAACCTGGGCCTGCGCGACGTCGCCGGCCTGCGCGCGCAAGTGGCGCAGGCGCGCAAGCGCGGGCTCGACCCGGGCGCGCCGACCCGGCTGGCGCGCTGGGCGCGCGAGCGGCGCAGCGAGAACGCGCTGGCCGCCTACGGTTTCGAGGGCTTGAACCGGTTGTTCTCCAACGACGAGTTCGCCGCCACCCTGTTGCGCGGGCCGATGCTCGGGCTGGCCGGCAAGCTGCCGCCGTTGACCCATTTCTTCTGGCGGCGGGCGGCGGGCGTATGAAGGCGGGGCGATGAAGGCCGGGCGGTAAGGGCTGGGCGGTAAGGGCCGGGTTGCAAGCGCCGGGCCTGCGAGGATCGAGCAGGCCGCGCCGTCTGCGCGGCAAGATCGAACGGGCCGCGCCGTCTGCGTGGCGATGCAGGGACAGCAGCGAGAGGGCGGAGATGGGCGAGGGACTGCGGCGGACGGCAAGGCGGACTGCGATGCGGGCGGGCACGATGGCGCTGGGCCTGCTGGGCCCGGCCTCGGCCTGGGCGATGGCCAAGTGCCCGCCCGAATCGCACAAGAGCGACGCGTTCATGGCCCTGGGTTGGGGGCTGCTGCTGTGGTTCGTGGCCGCGGGCCTGGCCCTGCCGGTGCTGGCGGTGCTCAAGACGCGCGGCCGCCGCCTGCGCGCGCGGGTGGCGTGGTTCCTGGCGGCCTGCGTGGCGATGCTGGTGCTGTGGTTGCTCGGCCTGTGGGTATTCCTGGTCGGGTTCGCGCTGCAATGCTGAGGCCGGCGGCGCCTTGGGATGCCCCGGGCCGGAGTCTGGCCGCCGAGGGCGCGGCCGCTCGGCCTTTGTCTCCTCCGCCTGGGGTCAAGCGCACATGAAGCCGGCCGATCGCGCGATCGACACAGCCAGCGAGGTCGCGACCGCCGGCGCGCCGGCGCAGCGTTCCTGCGTGCGCCTGCGCGCGGCGCGCTGGGGCGCCGGGCTGATCGCCTGCGCGCCTACGTTGGCGGCGGCGACCGCGCGCTGCCGCGGTCCCGACGGCTCGCCCAAGGACGGCTCCACCGTCATGCCCTGGGTGGGCTTGGGCGTGCTGGTCGCGTTCGTGGCGGTCGGCGTGTGGATGTTGGTCGCCGCGGTCCGCGCCGGCCGCGGCCGGCCTTGGCGCCATCGCGCGCTGTCGATCCTGGGCACGCTCGGCGTGGTGGCCGCGGTGTGGATGCTGGGGCTGTGGATCTTCGCCGCCTATTTCCTGTTCGCGTGCTGATCGCCGAGCCGGTGCGAGCGGACGCGCGCCCGGCGGCCCGGCGATAGCGAACCTTGCCAAAGCCACCCGCTGAAAAGCGATCCGCCGGCACGACCCGCCGAACGCGACCTAGCGAGAGCGAGCTACCGAGAGAGCGACCTTCCGAAAGCCGCCCCACAGGCAGCGCTTTCGATTTCGCCACCGCCGCGAACCCAGCGCGGGCCTGTCCAGGGGCGTGCCCGGCCGGCCCTGCCGGCGAAGGCCGGTCGCGCGTGCGCCCGCAAGCCGCGAACGCCGGGCGAATGGCGCGGTGCAGGCGCGCAAGGCGCCGTGCCGTGCGCGGGCCGCCGCCGGCGGCCCGCTCAGTCGTGGTGGAACCTGCGCCGCGTGGTCAGCAGGTAGGCCGACACGCCGACTCCGACCAGCGCCACCGCCATCACGTAATAGGCCGGCGCCATGCCGCCCAGGTGCGGCGCCAGGTACCCGCCGATCAGCGGCGGAGTGGCCGCGCCGAACAGCGCATAGGCCACGTTGTAGGAGAACGACAGCCCGGAAAAGCGCACCGGCGCGGGGAAGGCGGCGATCATCACCGCCGGGATCACCCCGACCACGCCGACCGCGGTGCCGGCCAGCGCGTACAGCCACAGGAAATGGCGCGCGCCGTGGTTGAGGTCGTAGTACAGCGCGAAGCTGCTGGCCAGCACCGCCAGCGAGCCGATCAGCAGGGCGCGGCCGCTGCCGATGCGGTCCACCAGCACGCCGCCGCCGATCGCGCTGACGGTCAGGCAGAACGCGGCCAGGCTGTTGCCGAGGAAAGCCTTGGGCGCGGCCACGCCGAAAGACTGCTGGACGATGGTCGGGGTCATCAGGATGATCACCACGATCCCCGCGGTCAGCAGCCAGGTGACCAGCATCGACACCGCCACGCCGCCGCGATGCTCGCGCAGCACCTGCTTGAGCGGCAGTTCGCGCACCACTTGCCGGCGCTCCTGCATCGCCAGGAACACCGGCGTCTCGCTGAGCCAGCGCCGCAGGTACACCGCCAGCAGGCCGAACACGCCGCCGAGCAGGAACGGCGCGCGCCAGGCGCCGGCCAGCACCTGCGGCTGGGTGAACCAGGTGTTGACCGCGGTGGAGACCAGCGAGCCGATCAAGATGCCGGCGGTCAGCCCGGCGGTCAGGGTGGCGCAGGCGAAACCGACCCGGCCGCGCGGCGCGTGCTCGGCGACGAAGGTCCAGGCGCCGGGCACCTCGCCGCCGATGGCGATGCCCTGGACGATGCGCAGGGCCAGCAACAGCAGCGGCGCGGCGATGCCGATCTGCGCATAGGTCGGCAGCAGGCCGATGCCCAGGGTCGGCACCGCCATCAGGAACACGCTCAGGGTGAACATGCGCTTGCGCCCGGAGCGGTCGCCGAAGTGGGCCATGATCACCCCGCCGATCGGCCGCACCAGATAGCCGGCGGCGAAGATGCCGTAGACCTGCAAGGTGCCCAGCCAGGTCGGCATGTCGGCCGGGAAGAACAACTGGCGCAGGGCTTCGGTCAGGAACACGAAGATGACGAAGTCGTAGAACTCCAGCGCGCCGCCGAGCGCCGACAGCAGCAGGGTGCGGGTGTCCTTGCGGCTCAGCGGCGCGGCGCCGGCGGGCGGGACGGCGGCGGCATCGCGACTCATCGGCTGCGGCGGATTCATGGACTGCGGCGGGCTCGGGCGGGACTGGCATCGCACTATGCCGCAACTGCGCGCGGGCACAACCGGGGCGGCGCGGAACACAGCCTAAAGTAGTAGTGCGGCGCCGGCGCGGGCGGTGCTAGAAAC
>CBIFVU010000288.1:0-5134 GCA_966185905.1 uncultured Lysobacter sp. | reverse complement strand
GCCGCCGGCGGCGCCGACGCGCGCGAGCTGGACGTGCAGCCGATCCGCGACCCCCAGGTCGAAGACCTGCGCCAGCGCGCCGAGAGCCTGGAAAAACAGCGCAAGTACGCCGACGCGGCGGCGGCGCTCGACCAGGCCCTGGCGATCAACCCCGCCGACCCGGCGCTGTTGCAGGAACGCGCCGAAGCCGCGCTGCTGCTGCGCCGGCTGGAGGACGCCGAGCGTTTCGCCCAGCGCGCCTACGATGGCGGCTCCCAGGTCGGCCCGCTGTGCCGGCGGCATTGGGCCACCATCGCCCAGGCCCGTGCCGGCTTGCTGGACGGGGTCAACGCGGCGATGAAGCTGGCCCAGCGCCAGGACCACTACGACGCCCTGATCGAGCCGCGTCAGCGCTATAGCGACGGGCGCCGCCAGGCGGAGGCGCGCATCGCCGCCTGCACCGTCGCGGCCCCGCCGCGCTACTGAGCCGCCGATGCCGCCCAGCCGCCTCGGCGTAGCCAGCCGCGCCGCGCTGAGCGAAGGCGGCGATCTGGCGCGCAACATCGCCGCCTTCGCCCCGCGCCCGGCCCAGCAGGAGCTGGCCGCGGCGATCGCCGACGCCTTCGAGTCGCGCAGCGCGCTGCTGGCCGAGGCCGGCACCGGGACCGGCAAGACCTTCGCCTACCTGGTGCCGGCGCTGCTGTCCGGGCTCAAGACCATCGTCTCCACCGGCACGCGCGCGCTGCAGGACCAGCTCTACCACCGCGACCTGCCGCGCGTGCGCGACGCGCTCGGGGTCGGCCTGAGCACGGCCCTGCTCAAGGGCCGCGCCAACTATCTGTGCAAGTACCGCACCGAGCAGGCCAAGGGCGAGCCGCGGTTTTCCAGTCGCGAACACGCCGCCCAGTTCCAGCGCATCCTGGCCTGGGCCGGACGCACGCGCATGGGCGATCTGGCCGAACTGGAGGCCCTGCCCGAAGACTCGCCGCTGTTGCCGATGGTCACCTCGACCGCGGAGAACTGCCTGGGCAGCGATTGCCCGATGTACGCCGACTGTTTCGTGGTGCAGGCGCGCCAGCGCGCCCAGGCGGCCGACCTGGTGGTGGTCAACCATCACCTGCTGCTGGCCGACCTGGCGCTCAAGCAGGAAGGCTTCGGCGAAATCCTGCCCGGCGCCCAGGCCTTCGTGGTCGATGAGGCGCACCAACTGCCCGAACTGGCCTCGCAGTTCTTCGGCGAGGCGATCAGTGCGCGGCCGTTGGTGGAACTGGCGCGCGATGCGGTGGCCGAATGCAAGGCCGCCACCGGCGCGCTGGCCAGCCTGCAAGTGCCGGCGCGCGATCTCGAACAGGCGGTGCGCGCAGTGCGCGCGGCCATGGACGAGCTGCCGGTGCGCGCCACCCGCCGTCGCGCCGCCGAAGCGCCGGCGGTGGAAGCGGCCTTCGACGAGTTGGACGCCGCCCTGCGCGCGCTGGAGCAGGCGCTGGAGCCCTTGCGCGCCGCCTCGCCCGGCTTCGACAGTTGCCATGCCCGCGCCAAGGAATTCCAGAGCCGCCTGCGCCGCTGGCGCGGCGCACCGCTGCCGCGGCCGGCGCTGGAGGAAGACGACGATTTCGCCCCGCCGCGGCGCATCGCCGCGGAGGATGCGCTGGAGGCCGCGCACGTGCTGCCGCCGCCGCGCGAGCACGACCGCCACGACCCGGCCCAGGCGCCCGGCGAGGCCGCCGACGCCGACGCCAGCGTGCTCTGGTACGAGCTGACCGCGCGCGGCTTCCGTCTCAGCCGCACCCCGCTGGACGTGGCCGGCCCGCTGGCCGAGCACCGCGAGCGTTCGCGCGCAGCCTGGGTGTTCACTTCGGCCACGCTGGCGGTGGGCGGGCGCTTCGAGCATTACGCGCACAAGCTCGGCCTGGCCGAGCCGCGCACCCTGCTCGCGCCGAGCCCGTTCGACTGGGCCAACCAGGCGCTGCTGTACCTGCCGCAGGGCCTGCCCGACCCGATGGTGCGGCACTACAACGAACGCATGATCGAACGCCTGCGGCCGGTGCTGGAAGCCTCCGGCGGCCGCGCCTTCGTCCTGTTCGCCTCGCACCGGGCCCTGCGCGAGGCCGCGCAACTGTTGCGCGACGGCCCCTGGCCGCTGTTCGTGCAGGGCGAGGCGCCGCGGCACGTGTTGCTGGAGCGCTTCCGCGCCTCCGGCAACGGCGTGCTGCTGGGCGCGGCCAGCTTCCGCGAAGGCGTGGACGTGGCCGGCGATGCGCTCAGCGTGGTGGTGATCGACAAGCTGCCCTTCGCCGCCCCCGACGACCCGGTGTTCGAAGCGCGCCTGGACGCGATCCGCCGCGCCGGCGGCAACCCTTTCCGCGACGAGCAACTGCCGCAGGCGGTGATCGCGCTCAAGCAAGGCGCCGGCCGGCTGATCCGCAGCGAGCGCGACCGCGGCGTACTGGTGCTGTGCGATCCGCGCCTGCTGTCCAAGAGCTACGGCCGCACTTTCCTGGATTCTCTGCCGCCGCTGCCGCGCAGCCGCCGCCCCGGCGATGTGGCCGATTTCTTCGCCGGCCGGCCGCTGGCGCTGCAACCGGCTTCGGGCCTGGCCGACGACGAGGACTATTACTACCGTTGAGCCGCCGGCCTGTTGCTTCGCGGGCCTCTTGCCGGCGCAGGAACCGCCGGCCGGCCTGGCCGGCAACGAGGCGTTTGCGGCCGGTCGGGCGCTGGTTTCCTCGCCGGCCGTGCTGGCGCGGGAGCCGGCCGCCGGCCTGGCCGACGAGGAGGCCGATCGCCATCGCTGAGGTCCGGCCTGCCGTCGAGACTGGCCGTGGGCGCCCGCCCGCCGCACTGGCCTTGCGGCGGGCGGCCCTTCTGCAGGACGCGCCGCCGGCCGCCGCGCGGTGCACGGACCCGCACGGCCGCCGCCGCGCCAGCCGCGATCTTGGCGCGCCGGCCCGCACGACGCCTCGCGGCCGCGCTGTCGCCGTGCCGCCGGCATCGCCGCCGGCCGCCGCAGGGGCGATAATCGCCGCATGAAACTCTTGGCGTTGGAAACATCCACCGAGGCCTGCTCGGTCGCCCTGTACCTGGACGGCGAGGTGCGCGAGCGCTTCGAGCTGGCCCCGCGCCGCCACGCCGAACTGGCCCTGCCCTGGGCCGAGGCCCTGCTGGCCGAGGCCGGCGTGGCGCGGCGCCAACTCGATGCCATCGCCCTGGGCCGCGGCCCGGGCGCGTTCACCGGCGTGCGCCTGGCCATCGCCCTGGCCCAAGGCATCGCCCTGGCCCTGGACCGCCCGCTGCTGCCGGTCTCGACCCTGGCGGTGCTGGCCCTGCGCGCCCGCGTCCTGGCCGGCGCCGCCGAGCCGGCCGCGCCCGCGCCGCTGCGCGTGTGCGCGGCGATCGACGCGCGCATGGGCGAGGTCTATACCGGCGCCTTCGCCCTGGACGACGACGCGCTGACCGCGCTGGACACCGAGTCGGTGCGCCCGCCGGCGCACGCCGAGCTGCCCGGCGGCGCGGACGGCTGGCTCGGCGTCGGCACCGGTTTCGCCGCCGCCGATGGCGCCCTGCGCGTGCGCTTGGGCCAGCGTTTGGCCGCGGTCGACGCCCAGGCCCTGCCGCACGCCGCCGACCTGGCGCGGCTGGCCGCCGCGGCCTACGCTCGCGGCGAGCAGGTCGCGCCGGAGCGGGTCGAACCGGCCTACTTGCGCGACAACGTCGCCCTGACCCTGGCCGAGCAGGCGGCGCTGCGGCAGCGGCCGGGCTAGCACGCGCCGTCGCGGCGCAGGCCCAGGCAGAGCGCTCGGCGCCCGCCCTTCGACGAGCCGCCAACGCGCTCGACCGGATCGACCGCTCCGGCGACTACCGCACTCGCACCCGCACCCGCACTCGCACTCGCACCGCCAGCGACGCATGGCCAGGCGCCCGCGTTCCCGCCCCAACGGCGCGAGCGCCCGTTGGTCGGGCGGGAACCTGCGCGGCGACGAACCGGGCAGTCCCGTTGGCCCCGGCCCTCGGCAGCGATGCCGGCCGGTTCCTGGTCTTGCGCCTGTTCGCCCGTCGCCTGGAGGCGCCGGAACCGCAGTGACGTCTCCAGCTTCGTGCCGGGGCTGCGGGATGGCGCCGGGCGCGGCTTGGCTGATGACCCCAGCGATGGGCAGCGCCGGAGCGCCCCAAGGACCGGGATGCAGCGGAGTGCGCGATTCACCGGGACGGCGCGGAAGCGTTGCGGTCGATCCAGCCTGCGGGTCAGGGCGCGGCTCGGCCTGACATTGGCTTCGCCCGTTCGTCCGGCGTCTCGCTCGGCTTCGTGGCTGGGCGCTTATGCGCGGTCTAGGCGCCGGTCCGCAGCGCCCGCGCTGAGCGGCCACGGGCCGTCGCCCGCGCCGTCGCCCGCGCCGGCTCAGCCTTATTCGTCCACCAGCGACCCACCCGGCAGGAAGCTCCAGGTCCGGGTCACGTGCAGCACGTCCGGGTCTTCCTCGGTCTTGGGCAGGGGCGGGTAGGGTTCGGCCAGGCGGGCGATGCGCAGGGCCGAGGCGTCGAGCAGGGCAGTGCCGCTGCTGCGGATGATGTCGGCGCGCTCGACGCTGCCGTTGCGCCGCACCGCCACGCTGATCACCACCTGGCCGGCCAGCCGGCGGCGGCGGGCTTCGTCGGGGTAGTTGAGATTGCCGACCCGCTCGACCCGGTCCACCCACTCGCGCAGATAGCCGGCCCAGGCGTACTCGGCGGTGCTGGCGGAGACGAACTTGCGGGTCGGGCGCTTGGCGTAGCGTTCCGAGCGCATGTGGATCTCGGCGGCCAGGCGCGCCATCTCGATGTCGTGCTCGATCTTGCGCTCGCCCGGCGGCAACGGCCGCTCGGTCGGGGCCTGGGTGGCGCGGTCGCGGGCCACCTCGGTCTGGCCGCGGGTGCTGCTGACCACCCGCGCGACCGGCTCGGGCTGGGCCTGCGGCGACTGCGCGCGCAAGGCCATCTGCGCCACCCCGGCCTCGGCCTGGGGCGCTGGGCCGGACTGGTTGTCGCGCGGGCGGGTGCTCTTGTCGTGCTCGCCGCCGCCCTGGTTGTTGGCCTGGGCCAGGAAGTCGGCCTGCTTCGGGGTGAGCGCGGTCTGGGTCTGGGTCAGGATCACGTCCAGGGTCGGCACCACCGGCGCGGC
>CBIFVU010000287.1:0-5180 GCA_966185905.1 uncultured Lysobacter sp. | reverse complement strand
GGGCGGGAGTTCGGAGCGTGGTGGCCCGGAGCAGCGGCAGCCGCAGCGAGGACGGCCGGAACATGCCTGATCGGAGCATGGCTGATCGGAGCATGGCCGGCCGGAGCGTGCACGGTCGGAGCATGGATCGCGGTCATGGCAGGGCCCTCGCGGTCATGGCGCCAAGCCGCGGTCGAGCAGAGCCAGCGCATGCTGCCGCTGTGCGTCCAGGTCGAGATCCTCGGCATCGAACAACTGCCGCCAGATCGGCGCGCTGGCGGCAGGGAACAGGGTCAGCCCGATCAGGCTGACCATCAGCAAGCGCGGGTCCAGGTCCGGATTGATCCGGCCTTCGGCCTGGGCCTGGGCGAAACGCGCAGCGAGCATGCGCGGCAGCGCCGGCGCGACCTGCTCGAACAACACGCTCTGGCGCAGCGCCCCGCCCTCGCACAACACCTCGCGCACCCACAGCGACGGCAACCAGGGGTGGGCGGCGACGATGCGTCCGATGCCGGAGACGAAGCCGCCGATGAGGTCGAACGCATCCAGGCCGGAGCCGCCGAGCTGGTCGCGCAGGCCCAGGAAGATCGGCAACAGGCGCTCCTGGGTGACCGCGTCCTGCAACTGGGTCTTGTCGCCGAAGTAGTAGTGCAACAGGGCCGGATTGACCCCGGCCTCGGCGGCGATGGCGCGCAAGGAGGTTGCGGCGATGCCCTGGCGGGCATAGCAGGCGATGGCGGCGTCCAACAGGCGGGCGCGCAGGTCGGGGGCGTCGGCAGCGGCGGACGGGCGACCGGGCGCGCGGCGCGGCGGACGGGCGGGCTGGCGGCCGGGCTTGGGCTTGGGCTCAGGCTTGAGGGGGGCGACGCGCTTGCTGGGTGCGCTTGCGGCGGCGGTGCGGGAAGCGCCGGGGTCATGGGCGCCGCCTGCGGCGTCGCCGCTGGCACTGGGGCCCGGGCCGGGGCTGAGGGAACCGGCGCCATCGGCGCGGGGATGATCGGGCGACTTGCGGCGGCGAGGCGTGCTGTCCATGAACCATATTTAATTCAACGATTAATTAATGCGCAAGTGCCGGCCGACGAGCGGTGGGGGCGGAACCTGGCGATGGCCGGGAACTTGGGAACCCGATCGAACGTGCCGAACCCGTTCGGGCCGACGTGGGTGGGCCGATGGGGCTGGACTGGCCTTGAAACGCTCGCAGCGACGAACCGCTGCGCGGCCCCTCATCCAGGCGACCGAAATCAGCG
Source organism: uncultured Lysobacter sp. (assembly GCA_966185905.1). Classification (GTDB taxonomy): domain Bacteria; phylum Pseudomonadota; class Gammaproteobacteria; order Xanthomonadales; family Xanthomonadaceae; genus Lysobacter. Next base: position 3,954 of record CBIFVU010000287.1, on the reverse strand, counting down.
ACACACCGATCGGCGAAAGTTCCGGGGCGAATGTTCTCGCTTGGCCCAAAGATCCAGCATTGATGCGCGCCGGCCCGGCCTATGTCGATCTTGTGCGCGCCCACATCGGCAGGCCCCACCGCCGCACTCCCCGGCCAAAGGCAAGGCGACGCAGCCACGCGACGCGTCGGGTGCGACCGACCGCACCCAGCCAGACGCCAGCGGTGGCGAAGCCGACGCCAGCTCCCATTTCCCGTGCACGTCCTTCGGTGCACCACTTTCTGCAACAGCCAGACGGGCGGGACTTCGTTCGTTCGCAGCGACCGCCTCTTCTACGCGAAGCTCCGAGGCCGTGGTAACGGATAGCCGCCCTCGCCCTACCGGAGTCCAACGCCCGGCGGGCACCGCCGGACCCTCGACCGCCTGCTTCTAAGTACGGCGCCTGCGGTTCGCGCAGCATTCGGCTCGCTCGCCTCAGCCTGCGACCTCACGGCCGATCGCACGATCCGTCCGCTGCGCCAACGGCCCAGGCCGCCACGCATCGGACGCGGGTCTCGCGGCGGAGTCGGGAACGGCCACCCAGCAGGCGGCGTTGCGTTGCTCAGGCCTCTTCGTCCGCCGACAACAGCGCCTGCGGATGCCGCGCGCGCCAGCGCGCCAGGGTCGCGCCACAGTGCGAAGGGATCACCCAGGCGTCGGGGTGCGCCTGGCGGAACCGCGCCAGCCGTTGCAGCGTGTCGTGATAGGCGGCCGCATCGTGCACGGCCACGGCACGGGTCAGCCACGGCAGCGGCCGCGGCCGGTCGAGTTGCTCGGCGCGCCAGAACGCATCGGCAGCCAGCACGGCGCGTTCGCCGCCGTGGGTGCGCAAGGCCAGGCCCAACTGGCCGCGCGCGTGGCCCGGCAGGGACAAGGCATGCAGACTGCCGTCGCCGAACAAGTCCCAGCCCTCGCCGAACTCAGCCAGATCGTCCGGGAGCGCACGCCGGCCAGCCCCGTCGAGCAGGCGCAGTCGCGCAGCGAAATCCGCCGGCAGCAACTCCTTCCAGATCTGCGCATGGAGCCGCCCGACCCAGCCCGCCCAGCCGGCTTGCGAGGCCTGCGCCCAGGCCTCGGCATGGGCCAGGAACTGCGCCCGGGCGAACTGCCCCAGGCCGCCGATATGGTCGGGATGGAAGTGACTGATCACCACCCACCGCACCTGCTCGCTGGACAGGCCACGCTGGCGCAGCAGTTGGGCAGCGTCGGCATGGACCGGGCAGCACGCATGCAGGAGGTGGCGATAGACCCGGCGCAAACCGCGCCGCATCGCCTCGCGCACGGCGGGGCCGTAGCCGCAGTCGAACAGGATCGCGCCCTGCACCGGATGCTCGACCAAGGCCCAGCCGGCGGGAAAGTTCAGCGGGACGCCCGCCTCCAGCCCGAGGTGGCGCGGGTCGGCGCAGCTGCGGCCGGACGCTCCCAGGACGAGCGAGACCTCGCCGCTCATGCCCGCCCCTGCTGGCGCGCCAACTCGCCCAGGGTCCGCTCCAGCGCCTCATCCATGCCCACGCGGGGACGGTAGCCGAGTTCGCGCCGGGCGCGGCCGATATCCAGGGTCATGTCGACACTGAGCAGTTCGATCCCATAGCGCAGCAGCGGCGGCTCGCGATCGGGCAGGAAGCGGCGGTGGAAGGCTTCCACCGCACTGGCCAGGCCCAGCGCGAGCGGCTTGGGCATGCGCTTGCGCGGCCGCGGCAGGTCCAACGCATCGGCCAGGCGATCGATCACTCGCCAGATCGCCACCGGCTCGCCGTTGCTGATGTTGTAGACCCGGCCGCTGAGCCGCCAGGAGGCGTCCATCGCCAGCGCGATCGCGTCGACCACGTTGTCCACGTAGGTCAGATCGACCTGGCAGTCTTCGCGGCCGATGCGGCGCAGGCGCCCGCTGCGCAGCGCATCGGCCAGGCGCGGCAGGATCGCGGTGTCGCCCGGACCGAAGATCGCGCGCGGACGCAGCGCCAGGGCCGACACCCCGCCGGTCGCGCAGCGCTCGAACAGGCGCTCCTCGGCGACCCGCTTGGTCGCGGCGTAGTCGTTGACCGCACGCTCGGGCAGGCGATGGTCCTCGACGATGCCCAGGTGCGGCTTGCCGTCGTGGTAGATCCCGGGCGTGGAGATATGCACCAACCGGCGCACTTGGCGCGCAACGCAGGCGGTGGCCACGTGCTCGGTGGCGTCGATGTTGGCCGCGACGAAATCGGCGCGGCGGCCCCAGGGGCTGGACAAGGCCGCTGCATGGACCACGGTGTCGGCGCCGCGCAAAGCGCGATGCACGGCCGCGGCGTCGGTCAGGTCGATGGCCAGGAATTCGATGCCCTGCGCCTGCAGCGCGCGCCCGCGCTCGGAATCGCGCCCGAGACCGACGATCTGGTCCCAGGGCCGGGTCGCAGCCAAGCGGCGCGCCAGGGCTCCGCCCAGGAAACCGGTGGCGCCGGTGATCACGACCCGCCGCGGACTCATGTCCGGCCCCGCGCGCGGCCGGCGCGCCGCACTGGGCGCGGACGCTGCCGGGACGCAAGCCTGGAGGCGGGCATCGTGGCTGCGCTCCTCAGTACGTCATGGTCAGGCCGACACCGGACAGGCCGGCGCCGGTGCCCAACAGCACGCCGGTCTCGCCGCGCCGTATCGTGCCTTCGCGCACCCCCTGCTCCAACGCCAGCGGGATCGAAGCGGCGATGCAGTTGCCGGTCTGCTCCAGCGTGCGCACCGAGCGCGCCTGGGCGAAACCGATCTGCTCGATCACCTCCAACGCCGCCCGGCTGGCCTGGTGGGCCGCGACCCAACGCAAGGCATCGCGGGCCTGCGGTGTCTCCAGCGCCAACTGCCTCAGCACGTGCGGCACCAGCCGGATGCCGCTGCGCAAGGCCGCCGGTCCGTGCATGGAAAACAGTGCGTCCTGCGCAGTCGTGGCCGGGCCGCCAGGCGGGCGCCAAGTGCCGCCACCGCGGACGGTGGTCAGCTCCACGCCCTCGCCCATCGTTCGCCAGGCGATGCGGTGGATGCGGCTGGGACTGTCCGCCGGCGCTCGCTCCAGCACGGCCGCAGCAGCGCCGTCGCCGAACAGCGTGCAGACCTCGGGGCTGCCGAAGTCCAGCCCGACCGAAGCGATCTCGCTGCTGACCACCAGCGCCCGTTCGATGCGGCCGTGATGGATGCGCTCGGCGGCCAGCTCCAAGGCTGCGACGAAGCTCAGGCAAGTGGCGTGCACCGACAGCGCAGGAATGCCGGACCGGCCCAGCCCGAGTTCGCGCTGCAACAGCGGGCCGCCATCGGGAATGGCGCGTTCGGCCGAGCCGGAGGCATTGACGATCAAGTCGAGCGCATCGGGCGATAGTCCCGCGCGCTCGCAGGCCTGCAAGGCCGCCTGCGCGCCCATCCAACTGGCGCGCTCGACTTCCGGTTCGGCCCAATGGCGGAAAGCAACGCCGCTGTTGAGCAAGGCCCAGCCCTCGGGCAGGCCGGCGCGGCGCTCGATCTCGGCGCTGGCCACTCGGCGGCGCGGCAAGTAGCGGCCCAGGCCCGCAATGCGCACGCGCCAGTCCAAGACCGGGCCAGCCCCGGACCTGTGCTTGCCGTCCGCAGCGGCCGTGGGAGCCGCACCTGGCCGCTTGTCCTCGAATTCGGTATCCATGTACCCGGCAAGTATGGGCCACCGCCCGGGTTTTTCCGATATGCCGGGCTGAAGCCTGCGGCCGGGAAGCCATCGGAGCGGGACGGACCGAGCGGGGGCGTGCTTGCAGCCGGAGGGAAGGATTCGTTCGTGGGCCTGCACGCTGCGGCCCGGGTGGGCGCGCGGCCTTTGCCGGCAGGTGCCTGCCTCGTGCGTGCACGGCGTCGGGTTGGCCGGCAGTGCCGTGACGGACGCAAGAGGAAGGCCGCCATGGATTCGCTACCAACGGCTGCCTCGGCCCCGGCCCCCGTCCACGCCCTCGC
>CBIFVU010000286.1:0-5187 GCA_966185905.1 uncultured Lysobacter sp. | reverse complement strand
GGGCGGGCGTGGCGGCGGGCGCAGGCGGGGCCGCGGAGGGCGCCGCAGACGGAGCCGAAGACGGACCCGGGTCCGCCGCGGGCGCGGCCGGCGCGTCTTGCGGCAGAGGATCGGCCGGAGGCGGCGGCAAGGGATCGGAGTCGGCCGGGGCGGCCGTCGCCGGCGTGGCGGCGGCCGGGCGGGTGCCGGCGTCTGGCGAGGCCAGCGCGGTTTCGGCCGTGTCCGGCGCGCGCTCGGGCAGCAGCGCCGGCAACGCGAACCCGGCCAGCAGGCCGAGCGCGATCGCCCCGGCCCAGGTCGCGGCGATGGTGCGGATGCTGCGCTTCTGCGCGGCGGCGATCACCTCGTGCCGGGTCGAGGCCGGCAGTTGCGGTTCCACCAACTCCCACAGTGCTTGCCCGCTGTACAGGTCCAGGCCGTCGGCGACGCGCTCGGAGTGGCTGTCGAAACGGCCGGTGGTGACCATCAGGCCGCCCGCGGCGCCGTGGAAGCGCACCGCGTCGGCCAACTCGGCCACGGTCGCGGCCGAGACGCGGTAATCGCTGTCGCCGAGTTTGCACGAGAGCAACCAGGGCTTGCCGGCCAGGATCAGGCGCAGTTCGGCCTGGGTGCCGCGGGCCAGCGATTCTTCCACCGACTCGGCCTCGAAGCCGCGCTCACGCAGCGCATCGACGATCAGCCGTGCGAATTCGCGCCAGCGCAACCGGGCCAGGCCGGCGATGCCGGTGTCCACCTCGGTGCGGCGGCGGCGATAGGACCACAGATAGACCGTGGACCCCAGGCCGATCGCCAGGGCGACGGCGGCGGCGATCCATACGGAGAAACTCGACATACAACGGTGGGCCCATAAAAGTCGCTGAGGATATACGGCTTGAGTGGGCCGGACCTCGCGGAAAATGCGATGGATTTCGCAGAAATGCCGTGTCCGGTGCGTGTCCGGTAGTGGACGGCGGGGAACTCAGCGGCAGCGCGCCGGCGACACGCCAGTGATCGGCGGGCGCAAGCCGGAACGGGCGGCGGGCTGTTCGCTTCGGCCGGCCAGTGGCTCGCGCCTCATCGAAGAAAGCCCGCCAGTCCGAAACCGTAAGGGGAGGGGAGCATACGGAAGCGCGGACTGGCGGGCTTAAGCGGTGCGTCGCGGGAGCCCGCGACGGAATGCGGTGGTGCGGGCGGCCTGCCGGTCCGTGGAGGCTAGCGCCGTTTCATTGCGGCGCTTTGAAACGCTGGCCGCGCCGGTCGGGCGCGGCCGGGTGTCGCCGACCCGCGCTCAGGGCGCGACCGGCGGCTTGGGCTTGGCGATGGACTTGCGCGGCGCCTTGGCCGGCTTGCTCGCGGCCGCAGCCTTGGCGGCGGGCTTGCGCGGGGCCTTGGCCGGCTTGGCGGCCGCAGCGGCGCGCTTGCGCGCGGCCGGCGCGGCGCCGCCCTGGCGGCGCAGTTCGGCGGTCAGCGCATCCACGCGCTCGCTCAGGCCGGCCAGGTCGTCGCGGCCCGGCACGCCCAGCTTGACCAGGGCGCGCTGCACGCGCTCCTCGAACACCTTCTCCAGGCGGTCCCAGGTGTCGGAGGCGCGTTCGCGCGCCTGGTCGACCTTGGACTCGACCGCATCGCGCAGGGCGCCGGCCTGGCCGCCGGTGAACTTGCGCGCCGTCTGCTCCAGGTTCAGGCCTTCCTTGACCAGGCCCTCGAACAGCTTGGTGCCTTCGGCCTGGGCGCGGCCGAACGCGCCGACGCCGGCCAGCCAGATCTGCTGCGCGGACTCGCTCAGGGTCTTGGACAGGCGCTCGGCCTGTTCCTGCGCGCTGGCCTTGCCGGCGCTGCCGGACTTGCCTGCGGTCTTCTTCGCGGTCTTCTTGAACTTGGCGGCCATGGAGGTCCTGTGGATTTGAGAGTTATCGCTGTGCCGCCACGATGGGGCCGCTGGCTAGAGTATTCACACCAGCGGCGGCGGGGAGGCGAGCGGGGAGTGAGAGGAGTGGAGTGAGGAGAGCGAAACGCTCGCTCCGGCCATTCTCACGCCTTGCTCCTCTCTCCTGGCCATTCTCAACCCCGCTCGCCCGGCCCCCGCGCCACCAGCCGGTCCACATCGTCCAGGGCGCGCCGCAGGCGCGCGGTGGCCTCGGTGTCGCGGGTGGGCGGCGCGATGCCGTCGAGGATGGAGCGGTCGCGGTCGGCCAGCACGTCCTGGCGCAGGGACAGCCCGTGCGCGGCCAGCACCGGGGCCAGGGCCTGGGCGCGCAGGCGCAGGTCGGCCAGGGTGTTGCGGTAGGCGATCTCGCAGATGCGCTGGCGCGCGGAGAAGCTGAAGGCGTTGGTGAAGAACAGCTCGCGGTCTTCGGCGTTGGGCTCGAACACCAACTGGTCCACGTCCGGGTACTGCTGGGCGTAGCGGGCCAGGCCGACCTGCATGCGCGACTGCAGCAGGGTACGGAAGGTCTGCGACAGCACCGCCGGCAGCCCGCCGGCGGCCAGGCTGTTGTCCTCGGCCACCGGCACGCCCTGGTTGTGGTTGAACGGCACCAGCGGGTTGATGCCGATCAGCAGGTCGATGCCCTGTTCCAGCACCAGCGAGGCGTGCATGGTCCGGCGCAGCGCGCCGTCGACGAAATGGCGCCCGCGCACCTGCACCGGCGGGTACAGGCCGGGCAGGGCGGCGCTGGCCTGCACCGCCTGGGAAATCGGGATGTCGTCCCAGCCCGGCCCGCCGAAGCGGACCGCGTCGCCGCTGTCGATGTCCACCGCGACCACGTACAGGCGCGCGTCCAGCTCGCGGAAGTCGTTGCTGCGGCCGCGCCGGGTGAAGACCTCGCGCAGGAAACGCTCGACCTCGGTGTTGTCGAACAAGCCATTGGGGATCAGCCCGCCGAAGCGGGTGATCAGGTCCGACCAGCGCGCTTCCAGCGGCGAGAACAGCAGTTCGCGCCACCATTCGGTGGCCAGGCGCGGAAAGCTGGCGGCGCGCTTGAGGTATTCCAGGAACGCCGGGCGCATGAAGGTCTCGGGGCGGAAGCGCACGTCGGCGCTGTCGCCGGTGACGAAGATCCGGCACATCTCGGCCGTGTCCATGCGGTTGGCCAGGCCGGCGGCGAGGAAGGCGCCGCTGCTGACGCCGACGTAGCAGTCCAGCCGGGTCAGGTCCAGGCCGTCGATGGCCTCGTCCAGGGCGCGCAGCGCGCCCAGTTCGTACATGCCGCCGATCGGGCCGCCGCCGGCCACGGCCAGGCCGATGCGCGGCGCGGGAAGGGAAGCGCGCTTGCGTGCGCCGCGGGCCGCAGGCTTGCGGCTTGCCCGGTCCTGGGCGGAATGGAGTGACAGCATGTGATCGGCGGCACGCCCCTGTGGAATCGGTCGAGTGTAGCCGAGCCGGGCAGAGCGTCCACCCGGGGGACTGCGGCGGCCGTGGAGGGCGACCGTTCACGCCGCCGGCCGGAGCCGTTGCCGCCGAGCGATCCGCGGCTGTCGGCGCGGCGCTGAGGCGCAAGGGCGCCGTTCCGCCTCCGTCGTTGCGGGCCCATGGCCTCGATACCGCCGGCCCTGGGGCGCCGGCCGGCTGTGGCGCGCCCGGCTTGGGCCGGAGGCTTGCGGCGCGTGGCCAGCGCCGCGATCATCGGCGGCGATGTCCCGCACCCCCGACCTCAGCCGGCGCATGGCCTGCCTTCTGGCGCGCCACCAGGCCCTGCACGATCCACAGCGCGAGCCGCGCAACCAGTTGCGCTGGCTGCCCGAGCTGCGCCAATGGCAGGCGCGGCGGCTGGAGGCCAGCTTCGACCGCTTCCTGCGCGATCCGCGCCGGCGCCCGGCGGCACAGTTCTTCCTCAGCGATGTCTACAACGACCGCGACTTCAGCCGCCGCGACGCCGACATCGCCAAGGTCCTGCCGATGATGCAGAAGCTGCTGCCCGGCGCGTTGTTATCGACGGTCGCCGACGCGATCGAGCTGGGCCTGCTGACCCAGGCCTTCGACCTGCGCATGGCCCAGCGGCTGCAGGCGCTGGCGCCGCGCCGGCGGCGCCTGGATGGCCCGCTGTACGCGCAGGCGTATCGCGCCTGCGGCCTGCCGCGGCTGCGCGAGCACCAGATCGACCTGATCGCGCGGGTCGGGCTGGGCCTGGGCAAGGCCGTGCGCATGCCGGGTGTGCTGACCCTGCTCAAACTCTCGCGCGGGCCGGCCAGGGCCGCCGGGCTGTCGGAGCTGCAAGGCTTCCTGGAGCGCGGGTTCGCCGCCTTCGCCCAACTGGGCGAGGTGACCGCGTTCATCGCCGAGATCGAGCAGGACGAGCGCTCGGTCGCCGCGCGCCTGTTCGGCGGCGACACCGACCCGTTCCCGGGCCTGGACTGAGCCGGCCGCGGCGGCGGCAGCGCAGGGCACCGCGGGCAGTGCCTCGCTGGAGGCCGCGGCAGCGCAGGGGCGGCCGTGCGCCCAGGACCGCCCGGGCCGGGCGCGGTCGCGCCGGCCGGGCTTACTTGAAGCGTTCTTCCAGCACCCGGCGGATCTCCGACTCGATCGGGCCCTTGAGCGCGCCGAGCAGGAAGCCCAATTGCGCGGTCACCCGCAACTGGTTGGGCTGCAGGTCGATCTTGCCGTCCACGCCACTGCGGACGAAGTTGAGCGTGTCTCCGGCCCAGTCGTACTGGACGTCGAAGCGCTCGGCCAGTTTCTGCGCGACCTCCTCGACGGCCTTGCGCGCCTTGGCCGGGGCCAGGCTGTGGGGGTGGCGGATATCGATGCTGGACATGGTCTGGGTTCTCCCTGGAGCCGGCTATTGTGCGGGCAGGGGCGGGCGCGTCCAAGCCCGCCGCGGCGCGCGCCGGCGCCGACAACCTGCTAGATTCCCATCGCGTGAGCGCTCTCAAACTCCGATACCCCAACCGCGAATTCGGCGACCTGGCCCTGCTGCCCGGGGTCCACGCCATCGGCCGCGACGCCAGCGGGCGCACCGTGCTGGTCGATGACGCGGCCGCCGCCCTGGCCCAGCTCAGCGTGGACCGCCGCGGAGTCTGGCTGCAGGTGCGCGAAGGCCTGCGCGGGCTGCACGTCAACGGCCGCCCGGTCAAGCGCATGGCGATGCTGCGCGCCGGCGATGCGATCTTCCTGGACGGGGTGGAGCTGCTGCTGGTGGCCGACAAGCCCGAGCCGGCGCCGCCGTTCGGGGTCGAGATCCCGGCCGATTCGCGCATGGTCGTGCGCGG
>CBIFVU010000285.1:0-5200 GCA_966185905.1 uncultured Lysobacter sp. | reverse complement strand
CGGTCGGCGGCCATCTCAGGCGCCGCGCCTGCGCAGTTGGTGGGTGGCGATGCCGGTGCGCTGGGCCGTGGCGCTCATGTGGGCATGGGTCAGCGCCACCGCAAGCGCGTCGGCGGCATCGGCCTGCAGCCTGACTTCGGGAAGGTTCAGCAACAGCCGCACCATGTGCTGGACCTGCTGCTTGTCGGCCGCGCCGCGGCCGACCAGGGATTGCTTGATCACCCGCGGCGGGTATTCGCTGATCGGGATGCGCCGGCGCACCACCGTGGCCAGCGCCGCGCCGCGGGCATGACCGAGCTTGAGCGCGGAGGTCGCCGACTTGTCCATGAACACCGTCTCGATCGCCACCTGGGTCGGCGCGAACTCGTCCAGCACCGCCTCCAGCCCCTCGCACAGCAGGCCCAGCCGCGCCGGGAAATCCTCCGCGTCCAGCAGCTTCAGCGCGCGCGCGGCGACGAACGCGCAGCGCCCGTCGGCGCCCACGTCGATCACCCCCACGCCGGTGCGCTGCGAACCGGGGTCGATGCCCAGGATGCGCGTGGAGCGGGGATTGGGGATGGGGGATTGGGGATGGGTCATGGGGCGCATCAGCGCTGGGCCGAATCCCGAATCCCGGATCCCGAATCCCGGCCGCTACGCATACGCATCCTCGCCCAGGTCCGCGTTGGAATAGACGTTCTGCACGTCGTCCATGTCCTCCAGCCAATTGAGCAGCTTGACCACCTGCTGGGCGGTCTCGCCGGCCACGGCGGTGGTGTTGTCGGCGCGGAAGGTGACCTCGGCCTGGCCGGGGACCAGGCCGGCGGCGTCCATCGCGGCCTTGACCGCGGCGAAGGCGTCCGGCGCGGTGAGTACGTCGATCGAGCCGTCCTCGGGATAGACCACCACGTCGTCGGCGCCGGCGTCGATGGCGACCTCGGTGATCTTCTCCTCGTCCGCGCCGGCGTCGAACCAGAGCACGCCGCGCTTGGCGAACATGAAGGCCACCGAGCCGTCGGTGCCCAGGTTGCCGCCGAACTTGCTGAAGGCATGGCGCACGTCGGCCACGGTGCGGACCTTGTTGTCGGTCAGGCAGTCCACGATCACCGCCACGCCGCCGGGGGCGTAGCCCTCGTAGCGCACCTCTTCGTAGTCCACGCCTTCCAGCGCACCGGTGGCCTTCTTGATCGCGCGCTCGATCACGTCCTTGGACATGTTCGCCGACAGCGCCTTGTCCACCGCCGCGCGCAGGCCGGGGTTGCCGTTGGGGTCGCCGCCGCCGCGGCGGGCGGCGACGCTGATCTCGCGGATGATCTTGGTGAAGATCTTGCCGCGGCGCGCGTCCTCGGCGTTCTTGCGTGCTTCGATCGACGGACCTCTACCCATGGCGTTACCGGACGTGTTGTCTGAACAAGCCGGCGATTTTACCCGAACGGTCCAGAGGCGGGGCTCCAAAGGCGGCCAGGCGCGCGGCCGGCCTCAGTCGCCGAAACGGCCGCGACGGAAGAAGGCCTCAGCCAGCCGCGCGGCCTCGGCCGAGAACAGCAGGCCGCTGTGGCTGGCCTGGATCACGGTGTGCGCGGCCAGACCCGGCAAGCGGGTCTCGGCCACCGCCACGGTGCCGTCGCTCTCGCCTTGGAAGCGGCCGAACAGTTGGCCCAGGCCATGCGGGCTGCGGCCGGCGATCTGGGCCACTTCGGCCGGCCCGTCCCAGGGCGGGCAGCCGCGTTGCAGCAGTTCGGCGGCGCGGCCCAGCACCGGCGCGCTCCAGGCATGCCGGGCCAGACCACTGGCGGCAGCGCTGCCGCACAAGGGCGAGCCCAGGCAGACCACCCGCCGCACCGGCAAGCCGGGGTGTTCGCGCAGGGCGCTCAGGGCCATCAGCCCGCCCAGGCTGTGGGCCAGGACATGGCCGGGCGCCTGTGCCAGGCGCTCGATCAGGGCCGGCAGGGTGGCGTCCGGGCCGCCGCCAGCGCCGGCGTAGGCGAACACTTCGGTCTGGAAGCCGGCCGCGCGCAGGCGCGCGCCGAGCCAGGCCATCGACACCCCAGGCATCCAGATGCCGTGCAGCAACAGCACCCGGCCCGGGTCGGATTCCGGCTTGGCTCGTTGCGCAGGGGCCGTGGCGGACTCGGGCTTGGACTTCGGCTCGGGCGGCATGGCGGATTCCGGAGGGGCCTGTCCGCACTATCGGGGCGGCGGAGGAGTCCGCCAAGGCCTCGGCGGAGGATGCGTGGGGGCGCTGCACCGGGATGGAGCGCGGGACGGAGAGAGGACGCGAGGAAAGGATCGCTGGCCGGCCAGGGCGCGCCGGGGTATGCGCGCGGGCCGGTGAGGGGCCGATGAAGGGCGTATCGCGAAGCCCACCGCGGGCCCGCCGCGGGCATGGCCTCCGGCCCGCTTCGCCCACCTGCGCCGCACCGGCCCACCCAGCGGCGGCGCACAGCGACGCAGGCGCACCGGCCGGACAGCGCCGGCCGGTGCGCGGCGGAGGGTCCGCGCGGATCAGTAACAGGGATACAGGGTCAGACCGCCGCCGGGCGAGCCGGAATCGCCCCAGGTGCGGATCGAGCCGTCGCATTCGATGCGGCCGCCGCCGATGGCGTTGCCGGCCGCGTCGTAGCGGGTCCATTCGGCCCATTCTTCGCCCAGCTTGGGCCAGCGCGCCATCGCCGTGCCGGCCGCGGCGACCAGGGCCAGCAGGGCCAAAGTGGCGAAGGCAGTCTTGTACTTGCGCATGATCGGTCTCCATGGATGAGGCGCGGCGAGCGCGGCTGTGCAGGCCCTCGCGGCCGGGCCCGCGCGCGCGGCGCGTCCCTGCCCTGGCCTGGCTGCGGTCGCCGTGCCGGTGCGCGGACCGCGTGTCCGCAAGCCGAGGCTAAGCCAAGCCGCGGGCGCCTGCCGGCCGCGGCAACCGCCATCACAGTTCGGCGCGGGCCGAGCCAGCGCCATGGCCCGGCGCAGCCCACTGCCGAGCCGCAAGACGAACCGGCGCGCTCAAGGCGGATCGAACGCGAGCGCCGGCTGGCCCGCCGCCGGCGCATGGATGCGTGTCGCCGACACCGGGCTCCGGTTCCGGCGAGGGCTCCGGCTCCAACCAGGATTACAGCCAGGATTCCAACCGGGGCTCCGGCGAGGGCGACTGCGGTCGCGCCGGTGCGCGGTGCGCGTGTGCGCGTGCGCGGCCTCAGCGCGCGGCGGTGCGGCGCAGGATGAACTCGTGGTCGCGGGTACCGCCGACCACGAACTCATAATGGCCGACCTTCTCGAAGCCGTAGCGGCCGTAGAAGCGCTGCGCGCCGAAGTTCTCCGACCACACGCCGATCCACAGCGTGCGCGGCCCGTCGCGCTCCAGCCAGGCCAATGCGGTCTCGAACAGGCGCCCGCCCCAGCCGCCGTTCTGGCCGCTGCGCAGCACGTACAGGCGCTTGAGCTCGCCATCGCCCGGGGCGACTTGCGGATGCGGCAGGCCGCATGGGCCGGCCAGCGCGTGGCCCACCACGGCGCCGTCGCGCTCCAGCAACCAGGCCGCGCAGGCCGGATCGGCCAGCAGCGCGCCGATGGCCTGGTGCGAGTAGGTCTCGGCGAGGAAACCGGCCAGGTCCTGCGGCGGATAAGAGTCGCCGAAGGTCTCCACGAAGCTGCGCGCGGAGATGTCGGCCAGCGCCGCGGTGTCGGCGGGCGTGGCGCGGCGGATGCGGAAGGCAGCGGCGTTGGCGTCGGCTTGCATGGGCGGCTCGCGGCAAGAGGCGGCGGGAAAGCGGTCACGCGCGGGGAGCGGCGCGGCCGGCGGGACTCAGCGCAGGTGCATTGCAGCGTCCCTGCGCAGTGCCCAGGATGGCAGTGCATCGGCCGCGGGCCAAGCCGCCGCGCCTGCGGCCAGGTGCGCCTGGCGCGCGGCGATGGCCCTGCGCTGGAGACCGCACGGCCGCCCCGCCAGCGCGGACGCGTCCGCGCATCGCCACCGCACTGCGCTCGGGAATGCGCTCGGGAAGCGCGGCGACCCGGCCGGGCCGCACCGCCGCGCGCAGGCCTCAGGCCGGGTCCTGCGGCCGCACCATCACATGCACTTCGGCCAGTTGCGCGTCCGGAATCGGCGAGGGCGCGCCGGTCATCAGGCATTGCGCGCTGGTGGTCTTGGGGAAGGCGATCACGTCGCGGATCGACTCGGTGCCGGCCATCAGCGCGGCGATGCGGTCGATGCCGAAGGCGATGCCGCCGTGCGGCGGCGCGCCGTACTTGAGCGCGTCCAGCAGGAAGCCGAACTTGGCCTGCGCCTCGTCCGCGCCGATGCCGAGCAGCTCGAACACCGCCGACTGCATCTGCGGGCGATGGATGCGGATCGAACCGCCGCCGATCTCGTTGCCGTTGAGCACCATGTCGTAGCCGCGCGAGACCGCGGTCTTGGCGTTGGCGCGCAGGTCGGCGATGTCGTCCACCGCCGGCGCGGTGAAGGGATGGTGCAGGGCCACGTAGCGCTGCGCGTCCTCGTCCCACTCGAACATCGGGAAATCGGTGACCCACAGCGGGCGCCAGCCTTCGGCGACCAGGCCCAGGTCCTTGCCCAGCTTCAGGCGCAGCGCGCCCATGAAGTCGCTGGCGGTCTTGTAGTCGGCGGCGCCGAAGAAAATCATGTCGCCGCTGGTCGCGCCGGCGGCCTGGACGATGGCGGCCAGGGTGGCGTCGTCGAAGAACTTGGCCACCGGCGAGTTGATGCCCTCGCGGCCCTTGCCGGCGTCCTCGACCTTCATCCACGCCAGGCCCTTGGCGCCGTGCTTGGCCGCGTGCGCGGCGCAGTCGTCGATCTGCTTGCGCGAGTAGCCGGCCGCGCCCGGCGCGCGCAGCGCGATCACCCGGCCGTCGGCGTGGTTGGCCCAATCGGCGAAGACCTTGAATTCGCAGGTCTTGACCAGTTCGGCGATGTCGGCGAATTCGAGTTCGATGCGCAGGTCCGGCTTGTCCGAGCCGTAGCGGCGCATGGCCTCGGCATAGCTCATGCGCGGGAACTGCGCGTCGAGCTCGACGCCGATGGTTTCCTTGAACACTTCGCGGATCATGCCCTCGACCGTGTCCTGCACCTCGCGCTCGGACACCCAGGCGAATTCCATGTCGAGCTGGGTGAACTCCAACTGGCGGTCGGCGCGCAGCGCCTCGTCGCGGAAGCAGCGCGCGATCTGGTAGTAGCGGTCGAAGCCGGCCACCATCAGGATCTGCTTGAACA
>CBIFVU010000284.1:0-5223 GCA_966185905.1 uncultured Lysobacter sp. | reverse complement strand
GGCTGGATGATGGTGCACGCCGGCCTGGCGCCGAAGTGGACCACGCAGATGGCCGAGCGCCACGCGCGCGAGGTCGAGGAGCGCCTGCACGGCGACCAGTACCGGCGCCTGCTCAAGAACATGTACGGCGATCGCCCGGCCTGGAACCCCAAGCTGGCCGGCATCGACCGTCATCGCGCCATCATCAACATCTTCACCCGTCTGCGCTATTGCACCCCGCGCGGCCGCATCGCCTTCGAGGACAAGGGCAGCCCCGGCACCCAGCCGGTCGGCCTGTATCCCTGGTACGAAGTGCCCGGCCGCGCCGAGCGCGACCTGCGCATCGTCTGCGGGCATTGGTCCACGCTGGGCTTGTTCATCGGCCACGGCGTGCACGCCATCGACACCGGCGCGGTCTGGGGCGGCAAGCTCACCGCGCTGCAATTGGACAGCGAGGAACTGCGCCTGGTGCAGGTGCCGGGCCGCGACGTTCCGGCGCAGCCGCCGCGGCCCAGGCCGCCGCGGCCGGCACCGCCGCTGCAGGGCCGATGATCCAGGTCCAGGTGCGCCAGGGACGGTCGCCCCGCTGCCTGCCGTCGGCGCTCGTCCTGGCGGCGCTGCTGGCGGCCGCCGCGTGTTCGCGCGCACCCCAGTCTCCGTCCGAGTCCAGGCACGAATCCAGGCACGAATCCAGGCGCGAATCCAAACCCGAATCCGCAGCCGGCGGGCGCGCCCCGGCCGGGCCCTTCCCCGCGCACGACACCCGGCCCTCGCCGCCGCTGGTGGCGGCTGCGCGCGCCCAGATCGGGGTCGTGCGACGCTACGACCCGGCCTATGTGCGCCTGGACTATCCCGGCGGCGATGTCGCCGCCGACCGCGGCGTCTGCACCGACGTAGTGATCCGCGCCCTGCGCACCCAGGGCCTGGACCTGCAGCGCGCGGTGCACGAGGACATGCGCGCGAACTTCGAGCGCTACCCTCGCGCCTGGGGCGCGCGCGCCACCGACCGCAGCATCGACCACCGGCGGGTGCCCAACCTGCGCCGCTGGTTCGAACGCCAGGGCTGGTCGCTGCCGGTCAGCCCCTCGCCGCAGGACTACCGCCCCGGCGACCTGGTGACCTGGGACCTCGGCCGCGGCCAGACCCACATCGGCATCGTGTCCGACCGCCGTTCCGGCGACCGCCGGCGGCCGCTGATCCTGCACAACATCGCCCGCGGTACCCAGGAAGAGGACGTGCTGTTCGCCTATGCGATCACCGGGCGCTATCGTCCGGCGCTGGCCGCCGCCGAGTCCCCGCCCCCGTAGCAGCGGCGCAAGCCCGAACGCGAATGCGCCGCCTTGCGCTGGCCGCGCCTCAGCCAGGGCGCATCGCGGTTGCGCGCGCCGCCGCTGGCGCGATCGTTCGGAGCAGCGCGGATCGCGGCTGGCGCCGCTCCTGCACCGCTCCCGCGGGATGCGCGCGAGGTCAATCCATGCCCAGACGCAGGTAATCGACGAACTGGAAAGCGTGCTCGTTGCGCGCGTCGGCGGGGTGCCGCTCGCGCGCGGTCTCGCGCCACTGCGCCGGGTCGAAGCGCGGGAAGTGAGCGTCGGCGCCTTCGATGCGGGTGTCCACCCAGGTCAGGTGCAGGCGCGTGGCCGCGGGCAGGCACAGGGCGTAGACCTCGCCGCCGCCGATCACGCACAACGCCTCGGCACCGTCGTCGGCAGCGCGTTCCAGCGCCTGCGCGATCGAGCCCACCGCTTCCATGCCCGGCCACGGCGCCTGGCCGGACCGGGTCAGCACCAGGTTGCGCCGGCCCGGCAGCGCGCGGCCCAGGGATTGCGCGGTCTTGCGGCCCATCAGCAGCGGCTTGCCCAGGGTCAACGCCTTGAACCGCTTGAGATCGTCGGACAGCCGCCACGGCAGGGCATTGTCGCGACCGATGGCGTGGTCGCGGTCGAGCGCGGCGATCAGCACCAGCCGCACCGCATCGGGCGCGAGCAGGCGCGGCGCTGGCGAGGACCCGGCCTGCGCCGTCGCCGCCTGCGGCCCGCCCGCGCTGGCCTGCACGGCGGCCGTGGACGCTGCGCTTGCGCGCTCTGCACCGGGCTGGCCGGCGCTCGATGAAGTAGGACGGGCTGGGGTCGTGTCTGCCTGATTCATGCGGCGGGCTCCCGATGGCGTATCGCGCCGCGCGGCGGCGCGGGGTTCACGATCCTTCGCGCAGATGCTCCAGCAGCGTACCGCCCTGGGCGAAGTCCCATCGGCCGCCGAATTCGATGTCGTCCAGCTTCCAGCCGCCGTCTTCGCGCCGCATCACCGCCACGTCCTTCCAGTGCGCAGCGTCGGCGCCCTCGCCGTGGCGCAGGCGCACGACGATGCGCGCGGCGTCCTCGCCCAGCGCGAGTGCCTGGCCGAGGTCGAAGCCATCGGGGCCCTCGAACAGACTGCTGAACACATCGCCGTCGGCGAACGGCGGTTTGCTGCCGGGGTCGGCGGCGACAGCGGCATCGTGGGCGCGGCCGGCCGCTTCCAACGCCTGGAGCAAGCGTTGGGTGAGCAACGGCCGGTAACGCAGCAGGGCCGCGCCGGTGGGCACGCCGCCGACGCCTTCGTTCACGTGCAGGCGGTAGAAGGCCGCAGCGGCGCTGGCGGCATCGGCGTAGGCCACGCTGGCTGCGGGCACCGGGTCGGCCTGCGCCTGCGTCGGGGCCTGGCTGGGCCCTGGGGCGTGCGCGCGCGACTCGGCCGCAACCTCGATCCCGGCCTCGCCCGGGAACGCCGCGGCTGGCGCGGCCGCCGGCGAGGATGCGCAGGCAGCGGCCAGCAGGCTCGCGGCCGAGCCGGCCCACAGCCCCGGCGCGAGGCGGCTCACACCGCCACCGGCGCCTTGATCGCCGGCCACGGGTCGTAGTCTTCGATGGCGATGTCCTGGTAACCGAAGGCGAACAGGTCCTGCACCGCTGGGTTCAAGCGCAGCCGCGGCAGCGCGCGCGGCGTGCGCGCCAATTGCTCGCGCGCCTGCTCGAAATGGTTGCTGTACAGATGCGCATCGCCCAGGGTGTGGACGAAGTCGCCCACGCCCAGCCCGCAGACCTGGGCGATCATGTGGGTCAACAAGGCATAGCTGGCGATGTTGAACGGCACGCCGAGGAAGATGTCGCCGCTGCGCTGGTAGAGCTGGCAACTCAGCTTGCCGTCGACGACATAGAACTGGAACAGCGCGTGGCAGGGCATCAGCGCCATCCGCGGCAGGTCGGCCACGTTCCAGGCGCTGACGATCAAGCGGCGCGAGTCGGGATTGCGCTGGATCTCCTCGACCACCCAGCGGATCTGGTCGATCTCCGCGCCGTCGGCGCCGGACCAGCGCCGCCATTGCTTGCCGTACACCGGCCCCAGTTCGCCCTGCGCATCGGCCCACTCGTCCCAGATGCTGACCTTGTTCTGCTTGAGGTAGGCGATGTTGGTATCGCCCTGCAGGAACCACAGCAGCTCGTGCACGATCGAGCGCAGGTGCAGCTTCTTGGTGGTGACCAGCGGGAAGCCGTCGTTCAAGTCGAAACGCATCTGCCAGCCGAACACGCTGCGCGTGCCGGTGCCGGTGCGGTCGGACTTCTCGGCGCCGTGGTCGAGCACGTGGCGCAGCAGGTCCAGGTAGGCGCGCATGGCTCAGCCCTTGGCCGGTTCGGACGCCGGCGGCTGCGGCTGCAGCGTCGGCGAGCGGGTGGACAGCCACAGCCAGAACAGGCCGAGCAGGATCAGCGGCGTGCTCAAGGCCTGGCCCATGGTCAGCCAGCCGAAGGCCAGGTAACCGTGATCGCCGATCTGCTGGTCGGGCACGCGCACGAACTCGACCAGGAAGCGGAAACAACCGTACAGCAGCGCGAACAGCCCGGAGACCGCGTAGCGCGGCCGAGGCTTGCTGGAGAACCACCACAGCAGCACGAACATCGCCAAGCCTTCCAGCGCGGCCTGGTAGAGCTGGGAGGGATGGCGCGCATAGCGCTCCAGCGCGCCGGCGGCGAACTGGGTCTGCAACTGCTGCGCGCTCCAGTCGGCGAACTCCGGCGCGCGCGGAAACACCACGCCCCATCCGGCCTCGGTGAACTTGCCCCACAACTCGCCGCCGATGTAATTGCCGATGCGCCCGAAGCCCAGCCCCGGCGGCACTAGCGGCGCGACGAAGTCCATCGCATCGAAGAAATGCGTGCGATGGCGCCGGCACCACCACAGCACCGCGGCCATCACCCCGATCAGACCGCCGTGGAAGCTCATGCCGCCTTCCCAGATGCGGAACAGCATGGCCGGGTCCTGCAGCAGCTCGGCGAAGTTGTAGAAGAACACGTAGCCGATGCGGCCGCCGAGCACCACGCCGAGCATGGCGTAGAACAGCAGATCGCCGTAGGCCTGCTCGCTCACCCCCGGCAGGCGCCCGGCGCGCACCCGGCGCCGGCCGAGCCACCAGGCCGCGACGAAGCCCAGCAGGTACATGATCCCGTACCAGTGGACCTGCAGCGGGCCCAGGCGGATCGCGATGGGGTCGATCTGGTGCAGGATGCTCATGCGGCGGCGAACGCTCGGGGGCGGGCGGTGGCGGTATTGTGCCCTAGGGGAGCCGGACCGGGCGAATGACTGCTGCGGCCGGACGCTCGCGGCCGACCGCGCAAAGGCCGGCAACGCCGAGGCCCTTGCCGCGCGCCGATGCGCATCCGGCGCTCGCGGCGCAGCCCTACAACCGGGCCGGGCGATCGGGCAGCTCGTTGCCTTCGTCTGCGCCTCCAGCGCGCGGAAAACATTCCTCGGCGATCTGCGACAGAGCGGCGATGGCGCCCAGCACCGCTTGTTCGGCGCGGCCTTCGGCGAGCGCGCGCTGGGCCAGCTCGCACACCGACCGCCAACGCTCGGCGCCGACCTGCGCGCCGTAGCCGCGGTCGGCGACGATCTCGATGCGATGGTCGGCCAGCAACAGGTACAACAGCACGCCGCTGTTGGCTGCGGTGTCCCACACTCGCAGCCGGGCGAAGGCTTCGCGCGCGGCGTCGCGCGGATCGCGCTCGGCCAGCAAGTCCGTCAGCGACAGGCGCGATTCCACCGCGAAGCAGATCTGGCCGCGATGGCCCGCCTCGCTGGCGGCGATGGCCGCGGCGATGCGCTCCAGGCTGGCCTCGGGGAACACGCGCTGCGCCGAAGGCGCCATCCAGTGCCGCAGCCACCGCATCACCAACTCCCCGAGGCGCCACCGCCTCCGCTGGACCCGCC
>CBIFVU010000283.1:0-5232 GCA_966185905.1 uncultured Lysobacter sp. | reverse complement strand
CATCCCTCCCTTCTCGGCCGCGCGAGAGAACGTCGCGGGCTTGTGCCGGCGCGGTTCGCGGCTCGCGCCGCTCCTACAGCCTGTGCTTTCGGAGCCAACGTGCCTGGCGCCCCGCCTGTAGGAGCGGCGCGAGCCGCGACCAGGCCGCTGGGCCAACGGCGAATCCATCCCTCCCGCATCGGCCGCGCGAGAGGACGTAGCAGGTTTATGCGGGGCGCGGTTCGT
Organism: uncultured Lysobacter sp.; assembly: GCA_966185905.1. Classification (GTDB taxonomy): domain Bacteria; phylum Pseudomonadota; class Gammaproteobacteria; order Xanthomonadales; family Xanthomonadaceae; genus Lysobacter. The sequence goes on along the minus strand of CBIFVU010000283.1, from coordinate 5,007 downwards.
GGCTCGCGCCGCTCCTACAGCACGCGGACCCGGGATCAGCGGGCCAGGCCGTCCAGCAATGCGACTTCTTCGACCGGCTGGCCATCGGCCGACACCGCCGCTTCTCCGCGCTCCAGCGGCAGGACCGCCAACGCCAAGTGCATCGCGCCGGCGCTGGCGCTCGCCGCCACCGTGCCCAGCGCCGCGCTCGGGCCGCGCACGTCCGCGCCGGCCGCCATCGCTGCGGCGCTTTGCAGCAACGCCAGCCCACGCTTGGCTTTGCCCAGGAAATGGGTGCGCGCGACGATTTCCTGGCCGGGATAGCAGCCCTTCTTGACGCTGAAGGCCTGCAACCGGTCCAGCGACAACTGCTGCGGGGTCCAGTGCTCGGCCTGGCCCGCCGGCAAGCGCGGCAGGCCGTGGCGCAGGTCGGCCAGGGCCCAGGCTTGCGCCAGGGCGGGGTCGGCCGGCGCGGCGCGCTCGGCCGCCACCACCCGCAGGCAGCGCGGCCCGCCGGCGCCGCTCAGGTCCAGTTCCAGACCTTCGGCTTCCGATCCGGCCAACGCCGCGCCCACGGCCGTGGCCGGCAGCGCGAAGCGGCCTTCCAGCGCCCAGTCCGGGCGCAGGGCGATGCTCACCTTGCTGCGGAACACGAAGCGCTTGAGCGCCTCGGCCAGCGCCGCGCCGTCGGCGTCGGGCAGCAGCAGCCAGACCTGCTCGGCCGAGCGCCGCAGCAGCGCGAACAGGGCCACTACCCGGCCCTTGGGGGTGAGCCAGCCGCTCCATTGCCAGTGGCCGTCGGCCAGCGGTTTGAGGTCGTTCATGAACTGGGCCTGGGCGAAAGCGGCCGCGTCGCGGCCCTCCAGGGAGACCAGACACTGGCCGGGCAGGGCGAAGGCCTGTCCGGGCAAGGCTTGCGGGTTGTCAGGCATGGGGGGCGGGAACTATTATTTAACGCTGTGATGATAGGCGAAACCACCCCGGAAGCACGTTCGGACCACGCGTCCGAGACCCCGGCGACTCCCGTTACCGACACGGGAGGCCAATCGCCTTCCGCCAAGGACGCTCCCAAGGAGCACGGTGGTCGCGAGGGTCCCGAGCCGACCCGCTACGGCGACTGGGAAAAGAACGGCCGTTGCATCGATTTCTAGCCGCTGCGCCGGATCTCGGGCCCGACCGTCCGCTTTTCAAGCACACCCCCACAGCCAGCGTCCCCACGCTTCCCCGCCACGCGGCGCCGCCGCCCAGCCGAGATTGCCATACGCTCATGGCGAACCGCGAACGACCTTTGTCACCCCACCTGCAGGTCTACCGCTGGCAGGTCCAGATGGTGACCTCAATCCTGCACCGGGCCACCGGTATCGTCCTTTCCGCCGGCGCCCTGCTGGTCGCCTGGGGCCTGGTGGCCCTGGCCGGCGGGCCGGAATCGTGGGCGCGCTTCATCGCCTGCGCGCGCTCGCCGCTGGGCTTCATCGTCCTGTTCGGCTGGACCTGGGCCTTCGCCTACCACCTGCTCAACGGCGTGCGCCACCTGGTCCAGGACGCGGGCTACGGCTACAAGATCGCCTCCTTCGTCCGCAACAGCTGGGTCAGCATCATCGGCAGCCTGGTGCTGACCGCGCTGATCTGGATCGTGGCCATCCTGTCGCGGGGTGGCGCATGAGCACCGCATCCAACAAGCGCCTGCGCAACCCGCTCAAGACCGCCCGCGGCCTGGGCTCGGCGAAGGACGGCACCCACCACTTCGTGGTCCAGCGGGTCACCGCCATCGCCCTGGTCGCCCTGACCCTGTACGCGCTGGGCCTGATCGTGTCCTGGATCGGCGCCGACTACGCCGCGGTCCGCGCCAGCGTCGCCAATCCCTGCAACGCGGTGCTGCTGAGCGCCTTCGTGATCGCCATGTTCTGGCACGCCAAGCTCGGCATCCAGGTGATCATCGAGGACTACGTCCACACCCCGGGCCTGGCGATCGCCTCGCAGATCGCCGTCGTTTTCGTTTGCGCACTCGCGGCCCTGGCCAGCGTGCTCGCCATCATCCGCATCGCGCTGGGAGCCTGAGCCGTGGCATCCGCTTACAAGATCCAAGAGCACAAGTTCGACATGATCGTGGTCGGCGCCGGCGGCGCCGGGCTGCGCGCCACCTTCGGCCTGGCCCAGAAGGGGCTCAAGACCGCCTGCATCACCAAGGTCTTCCCGACCCGTTCGCACACCGTCGCCGCCCAGGGCGGCATCTCCGCGGCCCTGGCCAACATGGGCGAGGACGACTGGCGCTACCACTTCTTCGATACCGTCAAGGGCTCGGACTGGCTGGGCGACCAGGACGCGATCGAATACATGTGCAAGGAGGCCATCCCGGCCATCATCGAGCTCGAGCACCAGGGTGTGCCGTTCTCGCGCACCGAGGAGGGCAAGATCTACCAGCGCCCGTTCGGCGGCATGACCACCAAGTACGGCGAAGGCCCGCCGGCCCAGCGCACCTGCGCGGCCGCCGACCGCACCGGCCATGCGATCCTGCACACGCTCTACCAGCAGTCGCTAGCCCACGACGCGCAGTTCTTCATCGAATACTTCGCGCTCGACCTGATCATGGACGAGACCGGCGCCTGCCGCGGCGTGCTCGCCCTGGACCTGGCCGAGGGCACGCTGCACCTGTTCCGCGCCCAGGGCACGGTGCTGGCCACCGGCGGCTACGGCCGCGCCTATTTCTCCGCGACCTCGGCCCACACCTGCACCGGCGACGGCGGCGGCATGGCCCTGCGCGCGGGCCTGGGCCTGCAGGACATGGAGTTCGTGCAGTTCCATCCGACCGGCATCTACGGCGCCGGTTGCCTGATCACCGAGGGCGTGCGCGGCGAAGGCGGCATCCTGCGCAACAGCAACGGCGAGCGATTCATGGAGCGCTACGCGCCGAGCGTGAAGGACCTGGCTCCGCGCGACATGGTCAGCCGCTCGATGACCATCGAGATCCGCGAAGGCCGCGGCGTGGGCGAGCACAAGGACCACATCCTGCTCGACCTGACCCACCTGGGCCCGGAAGTCATCCACGAGAAGCTGCCGGGCATCGCCGAATCGGCCCGCATCTTCGCCAACGTGGACGTGGAGAAAGAGCCGATCCCGGTCATCCCGACCGTGCACTACAACATGGGCGGCATCCCGACCAACTACCACGGCGAAGTGGTGCAGTTGCGCAACGGCGACCCCGATGCGGTGGTGCCGGGCCTGTACGCCATCGGCGAGGCCGCCTGCGTGTCGGTGCACGGCGCCAACCGCCTGGGCTCCAACTCGCTGCTCGATCTGGTCGTGTTCGGCCGCGCGGTCGCCAACCGTTGCGCCGAGACGGTCGCGCCCGGCGCGCCGCTGCCCAAGCTCGCCGGCGACGCCTGCGACCCGGCCCTGGCGCGCCTGGACAAGCTGCGCAACGCCAGCGGCGGCACTTCGACCGCGGTCATCCGCGACAAGATGCAGCGCACCATGCAGGCCGACGCGGCGGTGTTCCGCACCGGCGAGTCGCTCAGCGACGGCGTGCGCAAGATCCGCGAGATCCACGCCTCCTTCGCCGACGTCAAGGTCAGCGACCGCTCGCTGATCTGGAACTCGGACCTGATCGAGACCTACGAGCTGTCCAACCTGCTGGGCCAAGCGCTGGCGACCATCGTCTCGGCGGAGAACCGCACCGAGTCGCGCGGCGCCCACGCCCGCGAGGACTTCCCCAAGCGCGACGACGAGAACTGGCAGAAGCACACCTTGTGCTGGGTCGGCGAGGACGGGCAGACCCGGATCGACTACCGCCCGGTCCACAACTACACGCTGACCGACGACGTGGCCTACGTGCCGCCCAAGGAACGCAAGTACTGAGTTGCGCAGGCATCCTTCCAGGAGACCCACGATGACGCTCGCTTATGTCCTGATCCCGGCCTTCCTGCTGCTGTGCGGCTGGCGCGCCTGGGCGATCCTGGCCGAGGTCGCGCCGCTGGCGCGCGCGGCCGGGACGGTGCTGAGCGTGCTCATGCCGGTGCCGGTCTTCCTGGTGGTTGTGCTCTATCACTACGCCGCTCGGCGCGCCCCGGCCCAGGCCGGCGGCGCCGCGCGCGCGTGACCGCGAGAGATCCCCATGGCTGAGTTTGCCCTACCCAAGAATTCGCAGATCCAGAAGGGCCGCCACTGGCCGGCCGCCGGCGCCAAGCAGCCGCGCACCTTCAAGGTCTATCGCTGGAACCCCGACGACGGGATGAACCCGCGCGTGGACACCTACGAGGTCGACCTGGCCAATTGCGGCCCCATGGTCCTGGACGCGCTGATCAAGATCAAGAACGAGATCGACCCGACCCTGACCTTCCGCCGCTCCTGCCGCGAGGGCATCTGCGGCTCGTGCGCGATGAACATCGACGGCACCAACACCCTGGCCTGCACCCGCGCCATCGCCGACTGCGGCGACGCCAAGAGCGAGGTGCCGATCTACCCGTTGCCGCACATGGCCGTGGTCAAGGACCTGGTGCCGGACCTGACCCACTTCTACGCCCAGTACGCCTCGATCCGGCCGTGGCTGCGCACCCAGAGCGCGACCCCGTCCGACCGCGAGCGCCTGCAGTCGCCGGAGGACCGCAAGAAGCTCGACGGCCTGTACGAGTGCATCCTGTGCGCCTGCTGTTCGACCAGTTGCCCGAGCTACTGGTGGAACGGCGACCGCTACCTCGGCCCGGCGATCCTGCTGCAGGCCTATCGCTGGATCATCGACTCGCGCGATGAGGACACCGGCGCGCGCCTGGACGATCTGGAAGACCCGTTCAAGCTGTATCGCTGCCACACCATCATGAACTGCGCGCGGACCTGCCCGAAGGGCTTGAACCCGGCCCAGGCCATCGGCGAGATCAAGAAGCTGATGCTGGCCCGCCGGGTCTGACCCGGCGCAGCCGCGTCGCGCGACGCCGTCGTCCGCTTGCGCGGGCGGCGGCGTTTTTGCGAGCCGGGCGCGCGAACGCGCGCCGGCGGAGGGAGGATTCCGGCACGGCGGCCGCAGGCGGGCCGCGC
>CBIFVU010000282.1:0-5302 GCA_966185905.1 uncultured Lysobacter sp. | reverse complement strand
CTGACCATCGCCGTGTTCGGCCTGTCGTTCAAGCCCGACATCGACGACCTGCGCGAGAGCCCGGCGTTGGACATCGCCGTCGAGCTGGCCGCGCGCCATCCGGGCCGGGTGCTGGCGGTGGAGCCCTACATCGACGCCCTGCCCAAGCAACTGCAGGCGGCCAACGTGGATCTGGTCGACTTCCCCACCGCCAGCGCCAAGGCCGACATCGGCCTGCTGCTGGTCGACCACAAGCCCTTCCGCGAACAGGCCGCGCCGACCCACCTGCGCCTGGTCGACACCAAGGGGATCTGGGCCTGAGCCGCCGCGGCCAGGAGCGCGCAGCATGATCCGGCGATTGGTCACCACCGCCAGCCTGTCGGCCCTCAGCGCGATGGCCTCGCGCGGGGCGATCTTCGCCGGCGTGCTGCTGGTGGCCTATTGCCTGGGCCCGCAGGCGTTCGGGCAGTTCGCGCTGGTGCAGACCACCGCGCTGCTGTTCACCACGTTCTGCGCGCTCAGCCTGGGCCAGATGGCGACCAAGGTGGTGGCCGAAGCCGTCGCCGGCCCGCCGGCGCGGCTGGCCACCGCGTTGTCGGTGTCCTATGGCTCGGCGATGCTGATCTCGCTGGCCTTCGCGCTGCTGATCGTGGCGCTCTCGCCGCTGCTGGCGCGGGCGGTCGGGCATTCGGCCGCGCTCACGCCGGTCTATGCCGCCGCCGGTCTGCTGGTGCTGACCGGCTTCCTGGCCGCGGTGCAGAACGGCGTCGCCCTGGCGATCGGCCGGGTCAAGGAGCAGGCGCTGGCCAACCTGCTCACCGCGCCGCTGGCGTTCGCAGCGATGGCGTTGGCGGCCTGGCAGCGCGACTTGGCCTGGGCGGTGTACGGCTACATCGCCGCGCAGGTGCTGATCGTGCTCGGCCAGGAGCACAGCCTGCGCCGGCACCGCCGCGAGCGCGGCCTGTCGCTGTCGCTGCGCGCCACCGAGCGCGCCGACTGGAGCGTGCTGTGGCGGCTGGGCCTGCCGTCCTCGCTGGCCGGGCTGCTGACCGTGCCGGCGATGTGGCTGGTGATGGTGATGCTCTCGCACACCGCCGACGGTGCGGTCGAGCTGGGCCATTTCGCCCTCGGCAACCAGGCCCGCTCGATCTTGCTGTTCGCCACCGGCGTGATCGCCAACGCGGCCCTGCCGATGCTGTCCTCGGCCCGCGCCCAGGGCGACCGCCACGGCGAGCGTGCGGTGCTGCGCCACTCCATGGCCTTGGTGCTGGTCGCGGTGGGCGGCGTCGCCGCGCTCGCAGGGCTGGCCGCGCCGCCGCTGGTGCATGCGCTGGCGCCGGCCTACGCCGGCTCGCTGGCGCCGCTGTACTGGCTGCTGGCCTCGGTGGTGGCGACCGCGCCGACCACCCTGCTGATGCGCAAGGCCACCTCCGACGGCCGCCCCAGCGTATTGCTGGCCGGCAACGCGGTGTTCTGCGCCGCGCTGCTGTCCGTCGCCGCGCTGGCCCTGCGCCTGCACGGCGGCGCCACCGGCCTGGCCCTGGCCTTTTTCGTCGCCTCGCTGGCCCAGCTGGCGACCTTCATCGTGTTCAACCGGAACGAGCTGCGCTGGAAGGCGCTGGCCCGGAGCAATCCATGAGAATCCTGCGCTTGCTGAAGAAAACCTTCGTCCTCGGTGCGATCCGCATCGGCTGGCTGATCAAGCCCGGCCTGGTGACGCGCCTGTTCACTTGGTATCTCAAGTCCGAGGGCGCGCAGATCGACGGCATGCCCAACTACCTGTCGGCCAAGATCTGGTTCGACGGCACCGACTACTCGCTGATCCGCCTCGGCGAGGGCTGCACCATCTCCAGCAATGTGCGCATCCTGACCCACGATGCGGCGATCAACACCGCCGCCAAGGAACTGGGCCTGCGCTTCGATCCGCCGGAGATCCGGGTCAAGCCGGTCTCCATCGGCCGCTACAGCTTCGTCGGCACCGGCTCGATCATCATGCCCGGCGCCGACATCGGCGCTGGCTCGATCATCGGCGCCGGCAGCGTGGTGCGCGGGCGGATCCCGCCGCTGAGCATCGTGGTCGGCAGCCCGGGCCAGGTGGTCGGATCGGTCTCCGACTACGTCGGCAAGCTCTATCCCGAGCGGATGCGGGCGGGTTGAGGCAGCCCATGTCGGCCCTGTCCAAGACCTGCTACGTGCTTGCCCGCACCCTGTCGGCGTTCGGCCTGCCGGGCTTGCGCGGGCTGCGCACGCGCGTATACCGCTGGCATTTCCGCGCGGCCGGCATGAGCGTCTCCGACCGGGTCATGGTGGTGGCCGCGCACCGCAGCCCGAGCGCGGGGATCGCCTTCGGCCGCGGAGTGGAACTGGGGGCCGACGCCTACCTGGACTATTCCGGCGGCGTGGCCATCGGCGATCACGTGGCCATTTCCGAAGGCGCCAAGATTTTTACCCACAACCACGTGGTGCGCCGCGGCCACGCCAACTGGCACCACAACCCCATCGAGTTCTCGCCGCTGCGGATCGAGGATTTCGCCTGGGTCGGCGCCGGCGCCATCGTGCTGCCTCGGGTGCGCCGGATCGGCCGCGGCGCGGTGGTCGGCGCCGGCGCGGTGCTGGCCGAGGACGTGCCGGATTTCGCCGTCTATGCCGGCAACCCGGCGCGGGAGATCTTCCGGCGCGAGGTCCAGGACGAAACCGGGATCGGCGCCGCGCAGCCGAGCGCGGCCACGGGTGCGCCCGCTTCCGGTGGCGGCGACCTGAGGTCTTCCTTCGCCTCGCCCTCCCCGCTCCCTTCCGGTCTGCCTGCCGCACCCGCCGCCGCCGATGCGGCGCACACGGAGCCGCGCTGACATGGCCGCGCTCTACTTCGTGTTCTTCCTCAGCCTGACGATCCTGGCCTTCACCCGCATCGGCGGGCGGCTGGACCGGCTGTTCGCCAACCCCATCCTGGTGTTCGTGCTGTCGGTGGGGTTCATCTACGGCTTCATCCCGTGGCTGAAGGAGCTCTACGACGTTCAGACCTATCCCTTCTATTACGCCATCGACGCCAAGCTCGGCGCCTTGCTGTTCTCGCTATTGTTCTGCCTGGCCGGCATCGGCGGCTACGCGTTCGCCGGCGGGCTCTCGCGCCCGGCCTTGCCGGCGGTGCGTCCGCTGAGCCTGCGCGAGCGCCGCCGGGTGCTGGTGCTGGTCGGCGTGCCGGCGATGTGCGCGGTGCTGTACCTGGCGCGCACGGTCTCGGCCTACGACCTGGCCGACTACATGAAGGACCGCATCATGATCCGCCGCGGCATGGGCCCGGCGGTGGTGCTGGCGTTCGCGGCGATCTGCTACAGCGCCATCCTGGTGACCAACTTCCTGGCCGCGCGGCGCACGCCCGGCGCGGCGCTCGGGCGCTGGCGCCTGCTGCCGATCGGCGCGGTGGTACTGCTGGTCGCGGTCGCCTTCGTCGCGATGGGCAACCGCAATTTCGTCTTCATCCTGATCGCGATCCTGCTGTTGGCGGCGCTGTCGATCTACCCCGGCCGGCTCGGCCGCGCCCTGCTGCTGGCGCCCGTGTTGCTGGCGCTGGCGCTGGGCCTGTCGGCCTGGGCCAAGATCCGCACCACCCTGGACAGTGCCGATGCCTCTTCGGTCGCCAGCGAGGGCGCCACCCAGCTGTTGGTCTACGGCCTCAACGGCGCCTTCGGCAATGCCGAGAACCTGGTCTGGCTGGCGCAGAACGAATCGGCCTGGAACCTGGTCTACGGCGAGACCGTGTTCGCCGCCGCGGTCAACCCGGTGCCGCGCGCGCTGTGGCCGGACAAGCCCTTCGGCGGCGGCCCGGCGCTGCGCAACATGATCTATCCGGGCAGCTACACCCTCGACGGCGAGAAGCTGACCTCCTACACCACCGGCCTGCCCACCGAGGGCTACATGAACTTCGGCCTGCCCGGGCTGATCCTGTTCGGCCTGGTCAACGGCGCCTGCCTGGCCGGCATCCGCAACGTCTACGCGCGCCGGCGCGAGGTCACTCCGGTCGGCGTGGTGGTCTACAGCTTCTCCATCTTCATGTTCTCTTCCGGATTCCTCTACATGGAACTGCTCGGCGGCTGGAGCCGTTACTTCATCACCTTGTTGCTGTTGTCGGCGGTGGCCTGGCTGGGCAACCGGCCGGTGCGCTGGCGAGGGGCGCTGGCATGAACGCGATCATTCTCGGCCAGGGCAATCCGTACCTGAAGAACCCCTACCTGAGCAAGCTGTCCAAGGTGCTCGAAGCCGCCCGCGTGCCCTATGAATTCTGGATCTGGAGCCGCGACGCGCAGGCTCGCGACCTGCCCAAGGTCAAGGTCCTGCTGAGCTTCGGGTCCTGGGGCGGCGGCGCGGTCAATGCGCTGGGCTATGCGCTGTGGGCGATGCTGCTGACCCTGCGGGTGTTCCTGCGCCCGCGCGCCGGGGTGTATTTCTGCTCGCGCCTGGACGCCGCCCTGCCCTGCGCCCTGGTCGCCTCGGTGCGTCGCTGCCGCTTCGTGTTCCTGGATCGCGACAAGCTGTCCAAGAGCTATGCCTGGCCGGGTCCGGTCAAGCGCGCGATCGAACTGGCCGAGCGCTTCGTCGCCCGCCGCGCGGCGCTGCACGTAGTGCCCGGCGCCTCGCGCGCCAGCGGCGACGGCGGCCAGAACCTGCGCATCGTGCGCAATACGCCGCACAGCGAAGTGATCGCCCACGCGCGCAAGATGGTCGCGGCGATGCCGCCGCGCGATGGCCGCCTGCGCGTGCTGATCAGCGGGCTGATCTCGCCCGAGCGCGGCGCGCGGATGATGCGCGAAGCGGTCCAGGCCTGTGCCGGCCGGGTCGAGTTCGTCGGCGCCGGGCGCTTGCTGGGCGAGGACGCGCAGCAACTGGCCACGGCCATGGGCCGCAACTATCGCGGCATCGTCGGCAACGAGGAGGCGCTGGCGCTGCTGCTGGGCGCCGACCTGGTGTTGGCCTTTTACGATCCGGCGCTGGAGATCAACCGCCTGGCCGAGCCGAACAAGTGGTTCGATTGCGCCGCCCTGGAGATCCCCTTCGTCACCAACCCCGGCCTGGACACCTCCGCACCGTTCGAGCAGGCCCAGGCCTGCTTCCTCAGCCAGTACGGCGACGGCGCCGCGCTGGCGCGCGAACTGCTGCGCATCGACGCCGACCGCACGCTGCTGGAGCAGCGCCGCGCCGGCCTGCGGCAACTGCGCTACGAGGCCTGGGACACGGCCATGGCGCGAGTGATCGCCGAATGTACGCGCCTGCCGCCCTGAGCCGCAGACGCAATCCCGGCCCCGATGGCGCCCCCGCGCCGCGGAGC
>CBIFVU010000281.1:0-5327 GCA_966185905.1 uncultured Lysobacter sp. | reverse complement strand
CCGTACAAGATCGACACGCTGATGATGTTCATGGCCAACATGAGCTGGAACTCGGCGATGAACACCGGCCAGACCATCGGCTGGCTCACCGACAAGGACCCGGCCGGCGACTACCGCATTCCGCACATCATCTACGCCGACGCCTATGCCTCGGAGATGACCGCCTACGCCGACCTGGTGCTGCCGGACACGACCTACCTGGAGCGCTTCGACGCGATCAGCCTGCTCGACCGCCCCATTTCCGACGCCGACTCGGCCTGCGACGCGATCCGCCATCCCATCGTCGATCCGGCCCGCCACGATCCCGGCCGCGACGTGCGCGGTTTCCAGTCGGTGCTGCTGGAACTGGGCGCGCGCCTGGGCCTGCCCGGACTGGTCGACGACGCCGGCCGGCCGCGCTATCGCGACTATGCCGACTACATCGTCCGCCACGAGCGTGCGCCCGGCGTGGGCCTGCTGGCCGGCTGGCGCGGCGAGCACGGCGAGCTGGACGCCAAGGGCCCGCCCAATCCGCAACAGTTGCAGCGCTACATCGAGCACGGCGGGTTCTGGCGCGGCGAAGTGCCCGAGGCGGCGCGTTACTACAAGATGAGCAACCGCGCCTATCTGGACTGGGCGCAGAAGATGGGCTTCCTCGGCCACGCCGAACCCATCGCGTTGCAGGTGTATTCGGAGACCTTGCAGAAGTTCCGCCTGGCCGCGCAGGGCCACGGCCCGCACCAGCCGCCGGACGCGCATCGCCAGCGCGTGGCGACGTACTTCGATCCGCTGCCGATCTGGTACGAACCCTTCGAGGGCGCGCAGACCGCCGACGGCGCCGAGCGCTTCCCGCTCAGCGCAGTGACCCAGCGGCCGATGTTCATGTACCACGCCTGGGGTTCGCAGAACGCCTGGCTGCGCCAGATCAGCGCGCGCAACTACCTCTACCTGCACCCGGACACCGGCGCGCGCCACGGCATCGCCGACGAGGACTGGATCGAGGTGGCCTCGCACCACGGCCGCATCCGCGTGCAGGCGCGGCTGGCCGCCAACGTCCAGCCCGACACGGTCTGGACCTGGAACGCGATCGGCAAGCGCCGCGGCGCCTGGCGCCTGGACAAGGACGCGCCGGAAGGCCGCCAGGGCTTCCTGCTCAACCACCTGATCAGCGACCTCACCCCGCGCGGCGACTACGCCAACGCCGACCCGGTCACCGGGCAGGCGGCCTGGTTCGACCTGCGCGTGTCGATCCGCAAGGCCGCGGCCGGCGCCACGGCCGGCGCCGATGGGCTGTCGCAACCGCAGTTCGCGCCGTTGCCGTTCGCGCCGGCCGGCGATGCGCCGCTGCGCTACGGCGCCGGCTTCCGCGCGCGCCGCGAAGGACGCACCGGACGCGACGATGACGCCGCCTGACGCCCGCGCCGTTCCCGGAGCGCGCGCATGAGGCCGGTGCGCATCCTCGCCGGCTTGCTGTGCCTGCTCGCCGGGCTCGGCCTGTGCGCGTTGTTCGCGCTCGGCCTGGACCCCTTCGCCGATATCGGCGGCCACCGCGTCGCCGTGTCGGCGCCGGCGCTGGCGGCCTCGCTGCCCGGCATGGCCGCGGGCCTGGGCGCTGTCGCCCTGGGCCTGTGGCTGATCTTCCACAGGACTCCGCGATGACCGACCTGCCGCCGCCGTCGAAGAAGAAACTCGGCCTGGTGATCGACCTGGACACCTGCGTGGGCTGTCACGCCTGCGCGGTCAGTTGCAAGGAATGGAACGCCGGCGGCTTCGCTGCGCCGCTGACCGACGAACGCCCCTACGGCAAGGACCCGTCGGGGGTGTGGTTCAACCGCGTGCACAGCTACGAAGTCCGGGCCCGTCCGCTGGCCGACCCGGCGCCGCGCGCGGCCGCCGGCGGTTGCGGCGGCGCGGCGGCGGTCGCGGCGCCGCAACCGGCCATGACCTTGCACTTCCCGCGCTCGTGCCTGCATTGCGAACAGCCCGCCTGCGTCACCGTGTGTCCGACCGGCGCCAGCTACAAGCGCGCCGAGGACGGCATCGTGCTGGTGGACGAGGACAAGTGCATCGGCTGCAAGCTGTGCTCCTGGGCCTGCCCCTACGGCGCGCGCGAGTACAGCGCGGTGGAGGGGGTGATGAAGAAATGCACCCTGTGCATCGACCGCATCTACAACCAGAACCTGGACGAAGCCGAGCGCCAGCCGGCCTGCGTGCAGGCCTGCCCCACCCGCGCGCGTCATTTCGGCGACCTGGGCGACCCGGATTCGGACGTCTCGCGGCTGGTGGCCGAGCGCGGCGGCGTGGACCTGATGGGCGAACTCGGCTACCGCCCGACCAATCGCTACTTGCCGCCGCGGCCGCGCCGCGCCGGTACGGCCGAAACCGATGCGGCGCCGGCCGAAGAAACCCTCGACCCGCAGGCGCTGCCGCCGGTGCTGCGCTGGCTCGACCGGGTGCTGTCGCGATGAACGCCTGTCCGCCCACGCCAGCGCGCCCCGCCCCGCCGCTGCCATCCCCGGCGGCCCAGCGCGCGCGCCGCGCCCGCGCCGCTTCGCTGCACGGAATCGCCTGATGCATCCCGCGTTCTCGGTCATTTTCTTCACCACCCTGTCCGGCGCCGGCTACGGCCTGATGGCCTGGCTCGGCGCGCTGGCGCTCGGACAGTCGCTGTTCGGGCTGGACGACGCCGCGCCCACGCCGCTGGCCTTCGCACTGGGCCTGGCGTTGGCCACTGCGCTGGTCAGCATCGGCCTGCTCAGTTCGCTGCTCCACCTGGGCAAGCCGCTGCGCGCCTGGCGCGCGTTCTCGCAGTGGCGCAGCTCCTGGCTCTCGCGCGAGGGCGTGCTGGCGGTGGCGACCTATGCGCCGGTAGCGGCGTTGGCCGCGTGGCTGCTGCTGGGCCAGCCGCAGGCGGCCTGGCCGGCCCTGGCCGGGGCCGCGCTGGCGCTGGGCGCCCTGCTCACGGTGGGCTGCACGGCGATGATCTACGCCTCGCTGATCCCCATCCCCGCCTGGCGCCACCCGCTGGTGGTGCCGGGCTACTACCTGTTCGCCCTGCTCGGCGGTTCGGTGTTGCTGGCCTGCCTGCCCGGCGCCCTCGCCGCCGGACGCGCGGCAGGCTGGACGGTGGCGCCGCTGGCGCTGGCCGCCGGGGCGCTCAAGCTGGCGTATTGGCGCGGCATCGACGGTGCGGGCCTGCCCCAGACCCGTGGCGACGCGGTCGGCCTGCCGCAGCGGCAGGTCGGCGTGTTCGAGCGCCCGCACACCCAGGACAACTACCTCACCCGGGAAATGGGCTATGTGCTGGCGCGCAAGCACGCGCGCGCCCTGCGCCGGCTCGCCCTGCTGCTGTTCGCCGCCGTGCCGGCGCTGCTGGCCCTGGCCGTGCTGGCCTGGCCGGCGGCCGCGCCGGCGCTGTGGCCGGCCGCGGCGCTGGCGGTGTTGCTGGGCACCGGGGTCGAGCGTTGGCTGTTCTTCGCCCAGGCCCGCCACTTGGTCACGCTGTATTATTGATCCGGAAGATCGAGTTCGCCGGATTCGATCGATCTTGCCGATGATCCAGCACCTGCACCGGGGCTGTCCGGCGGCCCGGCCGGTCGCTGCCGTGTAACCGATTTCATGGCATCATCCTGTTTCGTCCACCGGCCCCATTCCCGACGATGCTCGGCTCGATCGGGCTCGCCCTGCTCGGCGCGCCCCTGGTGACATTGCCCACGCCTGCCTTCGGCGGCGACCCGACGCTGATCGCGATCGCCAGCGATCCGGCGCAGATGCGCCTGTACTGCTTTTCCACCCGCTGCGGCGACGAGGAATGGCGGCTGGCGATGGCGCCGGCCGGCCCGCGCCTGCCCGAGATCGACCCGGCCGACCTGCCGCCGCTGCGTCCGGTGGTGCTGCCCGGGCAGCAGCGCCACATCGGCGGAGTCAGCGCGCCGGCCACCTCGCGCGAATCGCGCGCGATGTATTCCAACGACTACCGCATCGGCACCCGCTACGGCGTGCAGGCGCTGCGCGACGGACCGACCCAGATCGGCCTGAGCTTCGGCGCCGGCTACCGCCTGGCGCCGCTGTACGACGACGGCATCAACCGCCCCGGCGCGGTGTTCCGGGGCGAATTGAGCATCGGCCAGCGACTGGGCGAACGCGCGCGCTGGAACCAGCGGGTGCAGTTCGAGAGCGGCGGCGGGGAAACCTTCGTCAAGCAGTCCGTGCGCCTGGACGTGGACGTGTGGCGCAACTGGAAGCTGGAAACCGACTTCGCCATCCGCCACGACTCCAACGGCGGCGGCGGCAGCGAGAGCGCCGAGAGCAAGATCGAGCTGATCCGGCGGTTTTGAGGCGCTCCCGGGCCGGGCGCGCGCCGCACCGAGCCCTCGCGGCCGGGCGCGCCGCCCAGCCCGCGCCGCTCAGTCCCCGCTGCCGCCGTGGCCGAGCGAATCGGCGATGAAGTCGCCGGCGCCCTGCGCCAGCAAGGCCTGCGCCACTTCGATGCCGAGGCATTCGGGCGCATCGCCGCGGCCCTCGCCGTGCGCGCGCACCGCGCGTCCATCGCGGGCGCTGCCGACCTGCCCGTCCAGGCGCAGCCGTTCGCCTTCCAGGCGCGCATAGGCCGCCACCGGCACATGGCAACTGCCGTGCAGCGCGCGGTTCATGGCCCGCTCGGCCTCCACGCAGGTGCGCGTGGGCGCATCGTCCAGCGCGGCGCACAGCGCGCGCGTGGCCAGGTCGTCCTCGCGGCATTCCACCGCGATCGCGCCCTGCGCCGGCGCCGGCAGCCAGTACGGCGATTCCAGCCGCGCCCGGATCCGCGCCTGCAGGCCCAGCCGTTGCAGGCCCGCGCAGGCCAGCACGATGGCGGCGTATTCGCCCGCGTCCAAACGCGCCAACCGGGTGTTGACGTTGCCGCGCAGGTCGGCCAATTCCAGGTCGGGGCGCAGCGCGCGCAGCTGCGCCTGCCGCCGTAGCGAGGACGTGCCCACGCGCGCGCCCGGCGGCAGCGAATCGATGCCGTCGAAGGCGTTGCTGACGAAGGCATCGGCATAGTCGGCCCGCGCCAGGATCGCCGGCAGGGCGAAGCCCGGGTCCAGCTCCATCGGCACGTCCTTGAGCGAATGCACCGCACAATCGGCTTGCCCGCGCTGCATCGCCAGTTCCAGCTCCTTCAGGAACAGCCCCTTGCCCCCGATCGCCGCCAGCGACCGGTCCAGCACCTCGTCCCCGCGCGTGCTCATCGGCACCAGCGTCACCGCCAGCCCCGGATGCGCAGCGCGCAAGCACTGCGCGACGTGCTCGCTCTGCCATAGGGCGAGCGGACTTTTGCGGGTGGCGATGCGCAGTGGGGTCATTGA
>CBIFVU010000280.1:0-5341 GCA_966185905.1 uncultured Lysobacter sp. | reverse complement strand
CCTGGTGGTCGGCCCGTGGAACCACGGCGGCTGGGCGGGGCGGGGCGACCGGCTGCTACCATCGGCAGGCTTTGCGGCCAAGGGACGGCGCCGCGGACCGCTTGGCCGGGGTTCGCGCGCTCCAGCCAGGACGGCCTCGCGCCCCGTCCGCCCGGACCCGGGGCGGCCCCTGCGGCCCCGCCTCGTCCCCGCCTTATCGGAAGCCCCGCATGGATTGGTTGCTGCAGCAGATCGAACGAGCCCTGTCCCCGGTCGTCGCGGCGATCAACCTGGTGCTGTGGGAATACTTCCTGATCTATGGCCTGCTGCTGGTCGGCCTGTACTTCACCGTGCGGCTGCGGTTCCTGCAGGTGCGCCGGTTCCCGCACATGTTGCATGTGATCGGCCGCGGCACCGACGGCGACCGCTCGGGCATCTCGCCGTTCCAGGCGTTGTGCACCTCGCTGGCTTCGCGGGTGGGCACGGGCAACCTGGCCGGGGTGGCGATCGCGTTGAGCGTGGGCGGCCCGGGCGCCCTGTTCTGGATGTGGTGCACGGCGGTGCTGGGCATGGCCACGGCCTATGCCGAGAGCGCGCTGGCGCAGTTGTACAAGGTGCGCGACGAGCGCGGCCAGTACCGCGGCGGGCCGTCCTACTACATGGCGCGCGGGCTCAAGCAGCGTTGGATGGCGGTGGCTTTCGCGCTGTGCCTGTTGCTGACCTACGGCCTGGTGTTCAGCAGCGTGCACGCCAATGCCATGGCGCAATCGCTGTCCACCGCCTTCGGCCTGGGCCGGGCGCAGATCGCGATCGGGCTGGTGTTGCTGACGGCGGTGATCATCTTTGGCGGGCTGCGCACGATCGCGCGCTTCGCCGAGTGGGTGGTGCCGTTCATGTCGGTGGCTTACCTGGGCTTGGCCGCCTGGGTGGTGCTGACTCATCTTCCGCAGGTGCCCGAGGTGCTGTCGCTGATCCTGCGCAGCGCCTTCGGCCTGGACGCAGCCGCCGGCGGCATGTTGGGCGCGCTGGCGGTGGCGATGCTGCAAGGGGTCAAGCGCGGCCTGTATTCCAACGAGGCCGGCATGGGCAGCGCGCCGAACGTGGCCGCAGCGGCCACGCCGGTGCCGCACCATCCCGCCAGCCAGGGCCTGGTGCAGTCGTTGGGCGTGTTCATCGACACCTTGATGATCTGCAGCGCCACCGGGTTCGTGATCCTGCTGTCGGGCGTGCTCGGCCAGGGCGGCGACGGGGTGCAGATCACCCAGGCGGCGATGACGGTGTTCTTCGGCGGCTGGGGCACCTATTTCGTCGCCATCGCCCTGTTCTTCTTCGCCTTCACCACCATCATCGGCAATTACTCCTACGCCGAGAGCAACCTGATCTACCTGGGCGGCGGCGCCAAGTCGCTGTTCGTGCTGCGCGTGGCCGCGCTGGCGGTGATCGTGTGGGGCGTGTATTCCAAGGTCGAGCTGGTGTGGAGCGCGGCCGATGCGGCGATGGCGCTGATGGCCTCGATCAACCTGGTGGCGATCGTGTTGTTGTCGGGGGTGGTGGTCAAGCTCACCCGCGATTACGACCGCCAGCTCGATGCAGGCCGCTCGCCGGAGTTCCACATCGGCCAGTACCCCGAACTGGGCGACGGGGTGGACCACGAGATCTGGAAGGAGCGCGATCCGCGCGCGGGGTAAGGCGCGGGCGAGCGCGCCGTCGCGGCCCACCCCGGCTAGCGCGCGGGCCCGGTGGCGCGCTGCGCTCGGGCCGTCGGCGCCGCGGCCGCCGCGGCTTCGCGTTTCAGTCCGGGCTGCTGGCTGGCCGGTCGCAACCGTATCGCTGCAAATCGGCCTCCGGCACGCGGTAGCGGCCATGGTGGTAGGGCACCGGCAAGTCGCGGACGGCGCCCTTGCCGTCGCGGACCTCCACGACCAGGCCGTAGTAGCCCAGCTCGTATTGCGACTCGTCCAGGCGCAGGCGGCACTCCAGTGCGGCCGCGCCCTTGCCGGCGCGGGTGCCGATGGCCAGCAACCGCTCGAACTCGCCGAAGTATTCGGCATACCACAACGACAGGTTGTGGCGGCCATTGCGCTCCGGCGCGCTGCCGCGGACCAGGAAGGCCTCGCGGCCGGAGCCCACGCGCAGCCGTTCCACCGGCCGTTCGCCCGAGGTGCGCAGGCCGCGCTGGCTGGCCCACACCCGCGCCCGGCCCTGGCTGCCGCGGCCGTCCTGCAGGATCCACAGGTCGGCGCTGCCGTCGCTGTTGCACACCGCCAGGCTGCGCGCTCCGTAGCGTTCCGGGCCGCTGTCCTCGCAGATGCGGCGGCGCACCGGCGCTTGGCCCGGAGCGGCCCGGCCCGGCCAGCCGGCCCGGTCCAGGCGCACGCTCTCGGCGTAGGCCTGGCCCAGCACGGCGGCGGCTTCGGCATCGGCGATGCGCTGGGCCGGCAGCGGACTCAAGGCCAGGGCCGCCGTGGGCAGCGCCGACAGCGCGCAGGCCAGCAGCGCAGGCAGGGCGGGGCGGGTCAGCGGCATGGAAGCGTCCTGTAATCCAAGGCTCGGCGCGCAGTATGCGCCGTGGCGGCGGTGGGCGCAGGGTGGCTGTTGCGGCTCGGGTGGCTCGGACAGCGCTCGGCTGGAAGGCGGCGCTTGGAAGGTGGAGCGGCGGACAGTCGCTCGCGCGCGCGGGCTCGCGGCGGACCGAGACGCAGGGGGCAGCGGCAGCGGCGGCCCAGGTCCCCGGTTCAGGGCGTGGCGGCAGGGGCGGGGTCGAGCTTGCCGTCTTCGCGCAGGCGTTCCAGCGCCAGGTCGGCCAGGCTGTCCCACAGCGGCGGCGGCAGGCGGTTCTGGCGCAGGTGCCAGAGCAGGGCCAGCGATTGATAACGGCCTTCGCGCCAGGTCAGCACGGCGCGCCAGGACGGTTGCAGGCCCTCGGGGTCGAGCAGCTCGATTCGATAGCGCTGTTCGCTGATGCGGTGGCCGTCCTGCTCCAGCCCGTCCAGCGCCACCCGCAGCACCGGCGCGCCGGTCTGGCGGATGCGCTCCAGGGTCTGGGCCTGGAATTCCTGGCTGGCGTGGCGGTCGTCCAGGCGCGAGGTCTGGCCGAAACGCTCCGGGTCGCTGCGCGCGGCCAACTGCGACACCTGGAAGCCTTGCCGCTCCAGGCGCTGGGCCAGCGCCCGCGCCAGCCGCGCGGTGTGGTCGCGGCGCAGGCCGGCGCCGATCTCCAGGACCACTTCGGGCGGGTCCAGCAGCACGGTCGCGGCGCGGCCGTCGATGCGGTAGTCGCCCAGCGTCTGGCTGTCCACGCCCTGGCGGCGCGAGTACTGCCAGCCCGCCCACAGCGCCATGACCAGCGCCAGCGCCGCCAGCACCAGCAGCTTGCGCTTGAGCGAGCGCACCAGGCCGGGACCGAACGGCGGCCGGGGCAGCGGATGGGGTTTGAGCGCGGGCATCGGCATGCGCAGCGGGCGCGCGCGGCGCCCGCTGCGTCGGCGCTCAGTGGCGGAAGTGGCGCACGCCGGTGAACACCATCGCCAGGCCGTGCTCGTCGGCGGCGGCGATGACCTCGGCGTCGCGCATCGAACCGCCCGGCTGGATCACCGCCTTGATCCCGGCGGCGGCGGCGGCGTCGATGCCGTCGCGGAACGGGAAGAAGGCATCGGAGGCCATCACCGAGCCCGGCACCACCAGGCCGGCTTCCTCGGCCTTGAGCGCGGCGATCTTGGCGCTGACCACGCGGCTCATTTGCCCCGCGCCGATGCCGATGCTGCGGTGGTCGCGAGCGTAGACGATGGCGTTGGACTTGACGAACTTGGCCACGCGCCAGGCGAACAGCAGGTCGGCCAGTTGAGCATCGGTCGGCGCCAGCTTGCTGACGATCTTCAGCTCGTCGCGGCCGACTTCGCGCAGGTCCGCGCTCTGCACCAGCAGGCCCGAGCCGATGCGCTTGGCGTCCTGGCTGTTGCGGCCGGCGCCGGCGGGGATGCGCAGCACGCGCACGTTGGCCTTTTTCTTGGCGTATTCGACCGCGGCGTCTTCGTAGTCGGGCGCGATCAGCACCTCGACGAACTGGCGGTCCAGGATGGCCTTGGCGGTGGCCGCGTCGAGCTTGCTGTTGAAGGCGATGATGCCGCCGAAGGCCGAGGTGGGATCGGTGGCGTAGGCCAGTTCGTAGGCGTCCCCGCAGGCCACGCCTTCGGCCACGCCGCAAGGGTTGGCGTGCTTGACGATCACGCAGGCCGGGCGCTCGAACTGGCGCACGCATTCCCAGGCCGCGTCGGCGTCGGCGAGGTTGTTGAAGCTCAGTTCCTTGCCTTGCAACTGGACGAAGGTGGCCAGGGTGCCGGGGGCGGGATGCAGGTCGCGGTAGAACGCGCCGCTCTGGTGCGGGTTCTCGCCGTAGCGCAGGTCCATGACCTTGACGAAGCTGGCGTTGTGCTGGGCCGGGAATTCCAGCTTGCTGCCGTCGGCGGCCAGGGCCGAGAGGTGGTTGCTGATCGCCGCGTCGTACTGGGCCACGCGGTTGAACGCGGCCACCGACAGGGCGAAGCGGGTGGCGGCCGAGAGCGCGCCGTCGTTGGCCTGCAGTTCGGCGATCAGGGCCGGGTACTGGGCCGGGTCGGTGGCGACGGCGACGCGGGCGAAGTTCTTGGCCGCCGAACGCAGCATGGCCGGGCCGCCGATGTCGATGTTCTCGATGATGTCCTCGAAGCGGCTGGCCGGGTCGGCCGAAACTTGCTCGAACGGATACAGGTTGAGCACCAGCAAGTCGATCGGGGCGATGCCGTGTTCGGCCATCACCGCCTCGTCCACGCCGGCGCGCCCGAGCAGGCCGCCGTGCACCACCGGATGCAAGGTCTTGACCCGGCCGTCCATCATTTCCGGGAAACCGGTGGCTTCGGCTACGTCGCGCACCGGCAGGCCAGCCTCGCGCAGGGCCTTGGCGGTGCCGCCGGTGGACAGCAGTTCGATGCCGCGCGCGGACAGGGCGCGGGCCAGGTCGAGCAGGCCGGTCTTGTCGGAGACCGACAGCAGGGCGCGGCGCAGGGTGACCGGTTGGCCGGTCGGGTGTTGGGCGTTCATGCGGGGAGGGGGCTGCGGAAGGGCGCGGGAATTATAGCGGCCCGGGGCCGGGCGGCCGCGCTGTGGTGGCCGCGGCCGCGGCCCTGGACGGGCGCTCGCGGCGGGCCTGCGCGCTCGTCGGCCCTGGGCCGGGGCGCGCCGGACGGCGTGGCCGGTCACCAGCTCGGCCAGGACGCCCGGCAGCTCCGACGGTGGGCAGGCGGCCTTCAGGGCCAGCTCGGCCGTCTCGAACGGCCGGGCGCCGAGCTGGCTGAGGGCGGCGTCGGTCTGGCCGGGCCCGGCCCCG
>CBIFVU010000279.1:0-5350 GCA_966185905.1 uncultured Lysobacter sp. | reverse complement strand
GGCCGCCGCGCCGGCCGCCCCGGCCGATGGCGCCGCCGCTCCGGCCCCGGCCGCCGCCCCGGCGGCTCCGGCCCAGGGCTGATCGGCCCGCACCCCAGGGACCTGGCATGACCACACGCCGGCTGCGCCTGCTCAGCGCGAACATCCAGGCCGGCTCCAGCACGCGTCGCTACAGCGATTACGCGACGCGCAGCTGGTCGCACGTGCTGCCCGCCGGCAACAAGCGCGGCAGCCTCGACGCGATCGCCCAGTTGGCCGGCGAGCACGACATCGTCGGCCTCAACGAGAGCGACCCGGGCAGCCTGCGCTCGGGCTTCACCAACCAGACCCACTACCTCGCCCAGCGCGCGGGCTTCGACTACTGGACCCACCAGCCGAACCGGCGCGTGGGCAATGTCGCCTCCAGCGCCAACGGCCTGTTGAGCCGGCTGGAACCGCGCGAGGTGGTCGACCATCCCTTGCCCGGCCGCATCTCCGGCCGCGGCGTGCTGATCGCCCACTACGGCAGCGGCGACGACGGCCTGACCGTGGCGGTGGCGCACCTGTCGCTGGGATCGGGTTCGCGCGCCTCGCAACTGGCCTTCATCGCCGAGTTGCTGCACGACCACCCGCACGCGGTGCTCATGGGCGATTTCAACTGCTCGGCCGACCGCCCGGAGATGCAGGCGCTGTTCCGCAACACGCGCTTGCAGCCGCCGACCGACGTCATGCCCACCTTCCCGAGCTGGCGGCCGCAACGCGCCATCGACCATATTCTGCTGGGCGACGGCCTGTCCTTCGTCGGCGCCAAGGCCTTGCCGGCGGCGCAGTCGGACCACCTGGCGCTGTCGCTGGAACTCGACGTCCCCGACCAGGCGCTGCGCTGAGCCCGGCCCAGCCGCGCACCGCGGTCGTCCACCGGCCCGATCGCCGCGCCGCGATCCAATCGATGGCCCGCGCACTGGCCGGAATCGCCGCAGCAGCCCCTGTGCCCATTCGCCGCAAGGGTCGCGGTTGATCGCGCGGCGTGCGCCGCCCCTACAGGGGCGGTGCCGCAGGCGCGGGGCATGCGATCGCCGGCGCACCAACGAAAACGGCCGGCGCCTCGCGGCGCCGGCCGTGCATCGATCCCTGCTTCTACGCCCTGCTCAGAACCGCAGGTCCGCGCGCATGTAGAAGAAGCGGCCGCCCGGGATGTCGTAGGTGGACGCGTCGTAGCCGTTGAGCGAGCACGACAGGCACACCGGCGGTTCCTTGTCGAACACGTTGTTCACGCCGCCGGTGACTTGCAGGCCCTTGAGCACTTCGAACCGGTAGCCCAGCTGCAGGTCGTGGTAGGTCGTGGCCTTGAGCTTGTTGGCGCCGGTGACCGAGTTGTCGCAGTACGGCGATTCCAGCGCCGAGGCCTGGCAGATTTCGTCCAGCTCGGAGATGTGGCGGATGGTCCACGACGCATCCCAGCGGTTGCGCTTCCACGACAGGCTGGCGTTGGAGCTCCACTCCGGGATGGCGCTGTCGTTGACTTCCACGCCCGGCTTGCGCGGCTGCAACTGCCCGGCCGCGCCGACCGCGTCGTACTGGGTGACGAAGGTGTTCTGCCAGCTCAGCTTGAACTGGCCCCAATCGGTTTCCGGCAGCGTCCAGAAGAAGTCCACGTCCCAGCCGGAGGTCTTGATCGAACCCAGGTTGGTCAGCTTGTTCTCGAAGGAGGCGATGCCGCCCACCGAGGAACGGGTGATGCCGTTGCAGTACAGCGGATCGAGCGTGTCCACGCACAGGTTGAGCTGGGTCTGCGCGTCGATCGCCTGCACCGCGCCTTCCAGCGAGTGGCGGTAGTAGGTGACCTCGAAGTCGAACTTGTCCGACCACGACGCGCCGCTGGCCCAGGCCGGGCTGTAGACGAAGCCGGCGGTGAAGCTGCGCGCGGTCTCCGGCTCCAGGTCCGGATTGCCGCCGGTCTGCACCGAGATCTGGCTGTTGGCCTGGGCCGCGCCGGCCGGCACGCCGAGCGCGGCGCAGTTGGCGCGGTTGCCGGTCGGCGGCGAACCGGTGATGGAGATCAGGCAGGGATCGCTCAGCTGCAAGTCGGCGCGGCTGGCCGAGCCGTACAGCTCGCCGATCGACGGCGCGCGGAAGCCCTCGGCGTAGGTGGTGCGCAGCAGGAACTCGTCGGCCACTTGCCAGCGCAGGCCGTACTTGGGCGTGAACTGGCCGCCGAAGGTCGAGTAGTCCGAATAGCGGCCGGCCAGGCTCAGGTCCAGGCTCTTGCCGAAAGCGCCCTCCTTGATCAGCGGCAGGTTCAGCTCGACATAGGCCTCGTTGACGTCGTACTCGCCCTTGGTCGGCAGCGACTGGGTGCCGTTGTAGTAGCCCGCCACGGTGATCGGATCGGGCGAATAGGCGCCTTCGTACTTGCGGTATTCATAGCCGGCGGCGAAGGACAGCGGGCCGGCCCACAGCTCGAACAGGTCGCCGGAGAGGTTGGCGGTGAAAGTGCTCAGCTTCTGCTCGCTGCGGTCGCGCACGATCGGGCTGATCCACTGCAGCATTTGCGGGGTGATCGTGCCCGGGCCGCCGAACAGGTTCAGCGGCACGCAGCCCGGCGTCGCGGCGCACACCGCCGGATCGCCCAGGGCGATGTTGATGTTGCGGATGTTGTAGCTGCCGCGGTTGGTCTGGTCGGCCTCGTTCTTGCTGTAGGCGGCGTTGACGTCCCAGAAGAACGTGCGGTCGCCGGCGTTGAAGCTGCCTTCCAGCCCGGCGGCGACGTACTGGGTGTCGACTTCCTGCTCGAAGATGCGCGGCCCGCCCTCGACCGGCCGGCGCGCCAGGGTGATCAGGTTCGGGTTGGCGCCCTCGGAGGTCAGGTCGATGCCGAAGGGGTTGTACGGGTTCAGGCGCGAGATGGTGATGCGCTCGGACCAGGGATTGGCCGTGCCCGCGTCCAGGCCGAGGAAGATCGGCTCGGGCGCGGCCTGGTTGACCGACTCGCGGCGGTTGTACAGCGCCTTGACGTAGCCCTGCACGTTGTCGTTGAAGTGGTAGCGGAACTGGCCGAACGCGCCGGTGCGCTTGGACGGCGTCAGCAGCATGTTCTCCTGGGCGAAGTTGTAGCGGTTGGCGCCGCCGAAGGGGATGAAGTCCTGCGGGTAGCGCACGCCGTTGGGGAAGCTGCTGCCGTTGGGCGTGGTGATGTTGCACATGTTGATCGCCGGCGTGCTCGGGTCGTCGTCGTGATCGACGGCCGGGCAGCTGGGATCGGTGAAGATGAAGCGGCCGTTCGGCGTGGCCGAGCTGCCGGTCTCCACGCCCAGGCCGGGCACCGGCACGCGCGCGATCTTGCGGTCGCGCGAGAACACCGGATCCTGGTCCACGTAGCTCAGGCCCAGGAACAGGTTGGCGCGGTCGGTGTTCAGGCCCCAGGCCAGATCCACGCCTTGCAGTTCGCCGTCGCCCTTGCCGTACTGGCCGTAGTTCAGGCTGATCTGGCCGCCGTCGTAGTTGCGGCGGGTGATGATGTTGACCACGCCGGCGATGGCGTCGGAGCCGTACAGCGAGGACGCGCCGTCCTCGAGCACTTCGATGCGCTCGACGATGGCCAGCGGGATGGTGTTGAGGTCGGTCGCCGCGCCCACGCCGGAGGCGGAGGACTCGTTGACCCAGCGCATGCCGTCCACCAGCACCAGCACCCGCTTGGGCCCGAGGTGGCGCAGATCGACCTGGGCCGAGCCGGCGCCGATGCCGTCGCCATTGGGCGAGAAGCCGAAGTTGCCGGAGGAGTTGAACTTGGTGTTGAGCGCCGAGCCGGCGCCGGTGAGCTCCTGCACGATGTCGCCGATGGAGGTCAGGCCAGTGCGCTCGATGTCCTCGCGGCTGAGCGTCTGCACCGGGACTTGGCTTTCGATCTCGGCTTTCTTGATGCGGGTGCCGGTGACTTGCACGGTGTCCAGGGTGGTGGCATCCCGGGACGGTGCGGCCTCCTGCGCGGCTGCGAAGCCCGGCAGGGCGACCAGCAGGGACAACTGGATGGCTTTCGCCAGGGCATGGCGACGCGAGGCTTTCATCGACTCTCTCTCCCTAGGGGTGGTCTTGGCTCTGCTGGCCAGTTCACGGCCGATCCATCGCGGATCGGCATCCATGAGGTTGTAAACAATCCGTGAATCCGCCACAAGGCGCAAAATGGGGCTACTTGCCAAGCCGGTCTCAGTTTTGATTGGCCGTCGCCGCGGTCGCGCCGATCGGCCCCATTCGGACAGATCGCACCGCCGGTTCAGGCGCGCGCGCGGGCGCGACCACACGCCGGCGTGCGGACGCCAGCGAACGATCTCGACGAGGAAGTGTGCCTGGCGCGCGGGCCGGCGCTCGCGGGCGCGCGCGGGCCGACGGATCCCCCGGGCACGCCCGCTCGGCCCTGTCCGCTCGACTTGCTCGCTAGCACCGGCCCGCTCAGAGCCGACCGCAGGCGCGCCTGCACGGACAGCCCGCTCAAAGGCGCCCTCAAGGCGAGCCGGCGCGAGCGAACCGCAGCGCGTTGGCCGCCCCGAGCTGGGCCGAGCGGGTCGAGTCGGGCCGCCCGGCTCAGGCGCCCAGCAGCAAGCTCAGTGCGACCATCACCAGGAACACTGCGAACACACGCTTGAGCGTATCGCCGTGTAGGCGGTGGGCCAGGCGCGTGCCATACGGCGCGGCCACCACCGAGGCCAGCGCCACGCCGATGGCCGCGGGCAGGTAGACATAGCCGATGGCATGCTGCGGCAAGGCGCCCGGCGGCGCGTTGAGCGCATAGCCCACCGCGCTGGCCAGGCCGATGGCCACGCCGCAGGCCGAAGAGGTGCCGACCGCGCGCACCGGCGCGACGCCGCGCCAGACCAGCAAGGGCACGGTCATGCTGCCGCCGCCGATGCCGACCACCGCCGAGACCGCGCCGATGCCGACTCCCGCCGCCGACATTCCCGCTCCCTGCGGCGGCGGCGCCTCGGCGCCAAGCGCGGCGCGGCTCTTGCCGAACACCAGTTGCGCCGCGGCCAGCAGGCAATAGCCGGCCACGATCCAGCGCAGCCAATCCCCGTCCACGCGCACCGCGACGAAGCTGCCCAACCAACCGCCGAGCAACAACCCCGGCACCATCCAGCGCACCGTCGGCCACAGCACGCTGCCGCGCTGGGCGTGCGCGCGCGCCGAAGCGGCCGCAGTCAGCACGATGCTGGCCAGGGAACTGGCCAGGGCGGTGTGCATCGCCGCCTCCTGCGGGATGCCGACCGCCGGCGCGATCCAGGCCAGCGCAGCCACCAACACCAGCCCGCCGCCGATGCCGAGCAAGCCTGCGAGTACGCCGGCGACGGCGCCCAGGGCGAGGAAGACTAGCCAGATG
>CBIFVU010000278.1:0-5451 GCA_966185905.1 uncultured Lysobacter sp. | reverse complement strand
CCACTACGTTCCACGCCACCACCATCGTGTCCGTGCGCCGCGACGGCCGCGTCGCCGTCGCCGGCGACGGCCAAGTGACGCTGGGCCACACCGTCATGAAAGGCAACGCGCGCAAAGTCCGCCGCCTCGGCCGCGAAGGCCAGGTGCTGGCCGGTTTCGCCGGCGCCGCCGCCGATGCGTTCACCTTGTTCGAACTGTTCGAGGCCAAGCTGGACAAACACGGCCAGCTCACCCGCGCCGCGGTGGAGTTGGCCAAGGACTGGCGCACCGAGCGCCGCCTGGGCAAGCTCGAAGCGCTGCTGGCCGTGGCCGACAAGGAAACCTCGCTGATCATCAGCGGCACCGGCGACGTGATCGAACCGGAAGACGGCATCATCGCCATCGGCTCGGGCGGCATGTACGCCCTGTCCGCGGCCCGCGCGTTGCTGGCCCACACCCAGCTCGACGCCCGCACCATCGCCACCGAGTCCATCGGCATCGCCGGCGACGTGTGCATCTATACCAATCGCAATGTGGTGGTCGAGGAGCTTTGAGGCGGGCATTGGGGATTCGGGATCGGGGATTGGCAAAGCGATCTCCGCCCGGCTCGCCCACACCCGCTTCGAGCCCTTCCTAATCCCGAATCCCCAATCCCGAATCCCCGCCCAATGAAACCCGACAACAGCCACGCCACCATGACCCCGCGCGAGATCGTGCAGGAACTGGACCGCCACATCGTCGGCCAGCATTCGGCCAAGCGCGCGGTCGCCATCGCGCTGCGCAATCGCTGGCGCCGGATGCAGTTGCCCGCCGAGTTGCGCAACGAGGTCATGCCCAAGAACATCCTCATGATCGGCCCCACCGGCGTGGGCAAGACCGAGATCGCGCGGCGCCTGGCGACCCTGGCCAACGCGCCGTTCGTCAAGGTCGAGGCCACTCGCTTCACCGAGGTCGGCTATGTCGGCAAGGACGTGGAGCAGATCGTGCGCGACCTGGCCGATACCGCGGTCAAGCTGTACCGGGAACAGGCCAAGGTGCGCGTGCGCACCCAGGCCGAGGACCGCGCCGAGGACCGCATCCTCGATGCGTTGCTGCCCAAGCGCGTGCCCGGCGGTTTCGGCTTCGGCGCCGAGCAGCCGGCGCAGGATCACAGCGCGCCCGACAGCGACACCCGCGCCAAGTTGCGCAAGCAGTTGCGCGCCGGCGAGCTGGACGAACGCGAAATCGAGATCGAGACCGCGGTCAACCTGGGCGGGGTGGACATCATGGCCCCGCCGGGCATGGAGGAAATGGGCCAGCAACTGCGGCAGATGTTCTCCCAGGTCTCCGGCGGCAAGACCCACAAGAAGCACCTGGCGATCAAGGCGGCGCGGCCGCAGCTGATCGAGGAGGAGGCGGCCAAGCTGGTCAACGAGGACGACGTGCGCCAGGCCGCGATCGAAGCCTGCGAACAGCACGGCATCGTGTTCATCGACGAAATCGACAAGGTCGCCAAGCGCAGCGAAGCCGGCATGAGCGGCGGCGATGTCAGCCGCGAAGGCGTGCAGCGCGACCTGTTGCCGCTGGTGGAAGGCTCCACCGTCAGCACCAAGTACGGCGCGGTCAAGACCGACCACATCCTGTTCATCGCGTCCGGCGCCTTCCACCTGGCCAAGCCCAGCGACCTGATCCCGGAGCTGCAGGGCCGCTTCCCGATCCGGGTCGAGCTGGGCGCGCTGAGCAAGGAAGATTTCGTGCGCATCCTGACCGAACCCAAGGCGGCCTTGACCACCCAGTATGTGGAATTGCTCAAGACCGAGGGCGTGGAGCTGCGCTTTTCCACCGACGCGGTGGACCGCCTGGCCGAGATCGCGGCCCAGGTCAACGAGCGCCAGGAGAACATCGGTGCCCGGCGCCTGCACACGGTGCTGGAGCGTTTGCTGGATACGCTCAGCTATGAGGCGCCCGACCGCGATGGGCAGGCAGTGACCATCGACCGGGCGTACGTGGACCAGCACCTGGGCGAGTTGGTGCAGGATCCGGATCTGAGCCGGTACATCCTGTAATCGCGGGCGAGGGCGCGCGCCCTCACCCCGACCCTCTCCCGCGCTGCGGGAGAGGGGGTGCCGCGGTAGGTGGAGTTGCTCAGGGCCGAGGACGTGGAGCTGCGCTTTTCCACCGATGCGGTGGACCGCGCCTGAGCCGGTACATCCTGTAATCGCGGGCGAGGGGGCGCGCCCTCACCCCAACCCTCTCCCGCGTTGCGGGAGAGGGGGCGCCGCGGTAGGTGGAGTTGCTCAGGGCCGAGGGCGTGGAGCTGCGCTTTTCCACCGATGCGGTGGACCGCGCCTGAGCCGGTACTTCCTGTAATCGCGGGCGAGGGTGCGCGCCCTCACCCCAACCCTCTCCCGCGCTGCGGGAGAGGGGCCGCTGCGTGGGGCGGAAGGATTCGCCGTGTGGGAAGGATTCAGTGCGTGAGAGAGGGGCAAGCCGCGGGCAGGCGATGTCGGCTGTCTGCTCGCCGCTCGCCCAGCTGCACCCGCGATGCCCGCGTTCTTCCCCGGCAACGCGAGTGAGCACGACTCACGGTCCGATCCATTCGCCTGCACGCCCTGTCGGCACCGCGATGCCTCCGCGCCTGCACCGCAACGCCCCGCGCCCGCACCGCAACGCTTACGCTGCCCGCTGGTATCGCAGCGTCTGCGATGCCTTGCCTGCATCGCAACGCCCGCGATGGCCCGCTTGCATCGCAACCCGACGATGCCCCGCCTGCATTGCAACGCCCCTCTTGTGCCCCTCCGCCTGCATAGCAAAGCCTGCGCCCCCCGCGCTCGCATAGCCAGGCCTGCGACACCCCGCCTGCGACGCCAGCGCCCCCTCTCCCGCGGCGCGGGAGAGGGTTGGGGTGAGGGCCGCACCGCACCCGCGCCCCACACGCTCTGCTACCGTGTCGCCCCATGGACGACCCCGCTTCCCGCACCGCGCCACGGATCGACGCAGCTACGCCCCGGACCGCGCTGGTCCTCGGCGCCAACGGCTTCCTTGCCGGCTATCTGATCGCCGCCTTGCGCCGCCACGGCTGGCGCGTGCTGCGCGGCGTGCGCGCCGGCGGCGCCCTGCGCGAGGACGAACGCCACGCCGACCTGGCGCGCATGACCGCTCCACGACACTGGCGCCAGGCGCTGCAAGGCGTGGATGCGGTGGTCAACGTCGCCGGCATCCTGCGCGAAACCGGCGCGCAGACGTTCCAGGCCATCCATGTCGATGGTCCGCTCGCGCTGGCCCAGGCCTGCGTCGAGGCCGGCGTGCAGCGTTTCGTGCAGGTCTCGGCCTTGGGCGAACCGGCCGACGGCGAGTTCATCGCCTCCAAGCACCGCTTCGACGCGGCGCTGCTGGCGCTGCCGCTGCGCGCGGTGGTGCTGCGCCCCTCGGTGGTCTATGCCGTGTCCGGTTCCTACGGCGGCACCTCGCTGCTGCGGGCACTGGCCGCGTTCCCCGGCCGCCATCTGTTGCCCGGCGATGGCCGCTGGCCGGTGCAGCCGGTCGCCGCCGAGGATCTGGGCGAGCTCGCCGCGCGCGCCGCTGCCGGGACCCAGGCCGGGATCTACGAGATCGGCGGCCCGCGTCCGATGAGCTTGCGCCAGTACCAGGCCGCCTGGCGTCGCTGGTTGCGAGTCCCCGGCGAGGGCGCGGTGGCGTTCCCGGAGTGGTGGATCGGCCTGCAGGTCGCGGTGGGCGAGCGCCTGGGGCGCGGCCCGGTCGGCGAGACCATGTGGCGCATGCTCCGGCGCGGCAATGTCGCCGCCGCCGATGCGCCCGCGCGCCTGCAAGCCGATTTCGGCCACGTGCCGCGCGACCTGCCCGAGGTGCTGGCGCTGGCGCCCAGCCAGGTGCAGGACCGTTGGCAGGCGCAGCTGTACTTCCTCGCGCCGGCCCTGCGCCTGGCGATCGTGGCGCTGTGGCTGCTGTCGGCAGTGGCCGGTTGGCTGACCCCGGCGGCGACGATCCAGGCGCTGACGGCCGGCACACCCTTGGCCGAGTGGCAGCCGGTGGCGCTGGCGCGCGCGACAGGCGGTCTGGACGCGTTGCTGGCGCTGGGCCTGCTGCTGGGCTGGCGGCCGCGCTGGATGCTCGGATGGATGGGCGCGAGCGTGCTGGCCTACACCCTGGCCTTCGGCCTGTTGCTGCCGGGGCAATGGCTGGATCCGCTCGGTGGGCTGGCCAAGAACCTGGTGGTGCTGCCCGCGCTGGCGGTAGCGTGGGTGTTGGCGGATCGGAGGTGAGGCGATGGCCTATCTGTGGGTGAAATGGATCCATGTGCTGTCCTCGACCCTGCTGTTCGGCACGGGCCTGGGCATCGCCTTCTTCTTCTGGATCGCGCACAGGCGCGGCGACCCCAAGGTCATCGCCGAGACCGCGCGCACCGTGGTCATCGCCGACGCCTGCTTCACCGCGCCGGCGGTGCTGGTGCAATTCGGCACCGGCGTGTGGCTGGCCTTGCAGTTGGGCATCCCGTGGTCGGTGTTCTGGCTCAAGAGCGCGCTGGTGCTGTTCTTCGTGGTCGGCGCCTGCTGGCTGCCGGTGTTGTGGCTGCAGGCGCGCGCGCGGCGGCTGGCGGCCGAAGCCGCGGCCAGCGGCTCGCCCTTGCCGGCGAGCTACCACCGCACGATGTTCTGGTGGTTCTGGCTGGGGTGGCCGGCGTTCCTGAGCGTGATCGCGATTTTCTGGTTGATGGTGTTGAAGCCAACCGCAGCCACGTAGCTCCGCCGCCGCAACCCGAAGCGGCAACGCCCCACTACCGCCTTCCCCGAACCGAGCCGCCTTCGCTCATCCTGGCCCGCGCGCCCCAACCCCGGCGCCACCGGCCGCATCGCAAACCGCGTGCGCGCGCCCGAGGCGCCCAACCCGGCGCGCCGCCGCGGCCCTGGAACGCTTCGAGCCTCCAGCGCTCACGCCCGCCGTTCCAGCCTGACCCCCAACGCCGGAAACTCGTCGCTGCCGGCCAACCGCCCCATCCGCCGCTCGATCTCCACGAACCCTTCCGACCGATACAGGCGCAGCGCGGGTTCGTTGCCGGCCAGCGCCAGGGTGGCGAACACCGGCCCGGCGAAGCACAGCGCATGCCGCAGCAGCGCGCGGCCGACGCCCTGGCGGTAGCAGCCCGGATCGACGTAGAGCCAGTTCAAGGAGACCCGCTGGAAGGCGACGAAGCCGCGCACCACGCCGTCGAGTTCGGCCACGTCGAGGCGGTGATCGAACAGGCCCTCGCTGTGCGCGGTGCGCGCCAGGTTGCGGAAGGCGGCCACCCCGGCGCTGCGTTGCAGCTCGTCCAGGCGCGCGCGATCGTGGATTTCGCACAGCCGCGGCCAGTCGCTCAGGCGATAGGGGCGGATGGCGATCGAGACGGGCAGGGCGCTCATGCTGCTCCGATTCGGCCCCCGCCGCCGCGGGTTGCCCAGCGATGCGGCAGCGCCGGGCGCGCGCCCGCGCGCC
>CBIFVU010000277.1:0-5507 GCA_966185905.1 uncultured Lysobacter sp. | reverse complement strand
GATACCGGCGATTACCTGGTGGTGATCAACGCCGAGAAGATCGCGGTCACCGGCAACAAGCTGCAGGACAAGATGTACCACCGGTTCACCGGCTACATCGGCAACCTCAAGAGCGAGACCCTGGGCCAGGCGCTGGAGCGCCACCCCGAGCGCGTGATCGAGATCGGCGTCAAGGGCATGCTGCCGAAGAACCCGCTCGGCCGCGCCATGTACCGCAAGCTCAAGGTCTACAAGGGCTCCGAGCATCCGCACGCCGCCCAGCAGCCGCAGCCCCTGGACCTCTAAGGTAAAGACATGGCCATCCAGCAGAATTACGGCACCGGTCGCCGCAAGTCCTCCACCGCTCGCGTGTTCCTGCGCAAGGGCGAGGGCAAGATCACCATCAACCAGCGTTCGATCGAAGATTTCTTCGGCCGCGAGACTGCGCGCATGATCGTGCGCCAGCCGCTCGAGCTGACCCAGTCGACCGACAAGTTCGACGTCAACGTCACCGTCTCCGGCGGCGGCATCACCGGCCAGGCCGGCGCCATCCGCCTGGGCATCGCCCGCGCGCTGGTGGAGTACGACGAGTCGCTGAAGTCCGAGCTGCGCAAGGCCGGCTTCATGACCCGCGACGCCCGCGAGGTCGAGCGCAAGAAGGTCGGCCTGCACAAGGCCCGCCGCGCCACCCAGTTCTCCAAGCGTTAATCTGGGCAAGGCGAAGGTTCCGCGGCTACAAATCGCTTTTGCAGTCGCGGGATTTTGCGCTAGAATCCGTTCCATAGCCCCGTCGCCAAGCGGTAAGGCATCTGACTCTGACTCAGACATTCGGTGGTTCGAATCCATCCGGGGCTGCCAAATACGCATCGACGACCGCAAGGTCGGACCTGCACGAAAAACCCGCCGCAAGGCGGGTTTTTCGTTTTCCGCGCCGGCGCGGGTTTCCGCGGAGCCGGTGTGGGCGTATCGCGGTTTGCGCTGCTCCAGCAGCGTACGGGCGGTCGCCCATGGGCCGGCCATCGCCCCGGTAGGCGCAGCGCCAGCCGCTATCGCGTCATACGATTCCCTCACCCCCGCTTCGCCGCTCGCTGCCGCTCGCCGCGAGCGGCCGCTGGCGCAACTCGGAACTGAGTTGCGCCGCGCCGCGGTTTTCCGCGATGCCCGGTACAGTGGGGCGCGACGAACCTGCGGTCGCCCATGCGCCCATGCGCCCATGCGACCATCGCCCCAGCGTTAGCGTCGCAAGCCGCGATCGCGCACCCGGCGCCTTCATTCCCGATTCGGCGCCGGTCCCTGTCCGCTGCGAGCGGCCATCGACGCTTCAGGCATCGAGTGCGGCCGCGCAGCGGCTTTCCAGGTCTCCGCTGTGCTCGGGGGTGCGGCGTGCGCCGCTCCTGCGCAGGGCGGGGTAGGCGGGCCGTCAATCGAGCGGGCGGACCAGGCTGATTTCGTCGCGCAGGGGGATGCCGTGGCGGCCGAGGGTGGGGATGGAGGGATCGGTTTCGCGCTCCAGGTCGATCGCGCCTGCAACCAGCCGGTGCAGGCGGAAGCCGCGGCGTTGGTAGAAGCGCAGGGCGTCGAGGTTGTCGTTGGTGGTGCGGGTCAGCAGCCGCGGCAGGCCGAGACGGCGGGCGCGTTCGGCCGCGCATTCGACCAAGGCGCTGCCCAGGCCGGCGCCGGGCGCGACGGCGTCGAGGGTGACGATCTCGCACTGCGCCGCCTCATCCAGCAAGGTGACCAAGCCGGCGATGGCGTCCTGGGCGCAGGCGATGAAGCCGGGCAGGGCGGAGGCGTCGATGGCGCGGCCGTCGAGCTGGATGATCGGCGTGCCCCAGCGCTGGCGCAGGAAGTCGGCGGCGGCGGTCCGGTCGCTGGGCTGCAACGGGCGGAGCGAAGGCGGTGGAAGCGGCGAGGGCGGGGCGGGCATGGCTTCGGATCAGGCGGGACGGCGCAGTCACTGTAGCCGGCGGCGGCCGGCGCGGATGCGCGCGGTCTGGCCGCTGGCGGCCGCGCGAGGACAGGCTGGCAGGCGCCACCAGGCCACGCCCCTGACGGTCCGCCCGGCCCGGCCCGGCCGCCCGTCAGGCCCGAGGCTAGCCCGCGCGGCGTCGCCGGATGCCGGGCCTCGGTGAGGCCGGGTTAGCATTCGCCGTCGGTCCGGCCCTGCGCCGCATCGGTTACAATTGAAACCATCGCGCTGCGGCGCCCCTGCATCAGAGGCTTGGATGAAACTCGGATCCCTGAAGGAAGGCGGCCGCGACGGCACGCTGATCGTCGTCTCGCGCGACCTGGCCCGCGCCGTGCGCGCCACCGGCATCGCCGACACCCTGCAGCGCGCGCTGGAGGACTGGTCCAACGCCGCGCCGCGGCTGAACGCGCTGTCCGACGCGCTCAACGCCGGCCAGGCCGACGGCGCCTTCGACCTGGATCCCGCTGACCTCGCCGCGCCGCTGCCGCGTGCCTACGAATTCGTCGACGGCAGCGCCTACCTGCCGCACGTGGAGCGGGTGCGCCGCGCGCGCGGCGCGCAGGTGCCGGAGAGCTTCTATGTCGATCCGCTGATGTACCAGGCCGTCAGCGCCGGCTTCTACGGCCCGCGCGACGCGGTGCGCGTGCCCGACGAGGCCTACGGCATCGACCTGGAGGCCGAGGTGGTGGTGGTCACTGACGACGTGCCGATGGCGGTCTCCGCCGCCGAGGCGGCCGGCCACATCCAGTTGATCGGCCTGGTCAACGACGTGTCGCTGCGCAACCTGATCCCCGACGAGCTGGCCAAGGGCTTCGGCTTCCTGCAGTCCAAGCCGCGTTCGGCGCTGAGTCCGGTGTTCGCCACTCCCGACGAGCTCGGTCCGGCCTGGATCGACAGCAAGGTGCACCGCCCGCTGCTCACCCACATCAACGGCGAGTGGTTCGGCGCGCCGGAAGCCGGGGTGGACATGCAGTTCAGCTTCGCCCAGTTGGTCGCCCATGCAGCCAAGACCCGCCCACTGTCGGCCGGCACCATCGTCGGCTCCGGCACGGTCGCCAACGAGGACACTTCGCTGGGCGCTTCGTGCTTCGCCGAAAAGCGCACCGTGGAGACACTGGAGACCGGCAAGCCGCAGACCCCGTTCATGAAGTTCGGCGACACCGTGCGCATCGAGATGCTCGACGCGCAGGGCGCCAGCCTCTTCGGCGCGATCGAGCAGCGCATCGAGAAAGCCTGAGCCGGCGCGCGCGACGGGCGAGGCTTGCGCCCGCGCGCGCCAGCCGCCTGACGGCGCGGCGCGCTGGACGAACGGCGAACCGCCGCGGCCCCGGCCCGGCTAAGGTGCGCGACGGCGGCCGCAGCCCAGTGCGGCCGGCGGTCGCAGATGCGGCACACGCCGGCCCGGCGCGCGCCGCTGGCCGCTACTCTCTTTCCGTTCGATCAGCCAAGGCAGTCCGGTGAACGATCAATTGCGTCTGCACACGTACTGGCGCTCCAGCGCCTCCTACCGCGTGCGCATCGGCCTGAACCTCAAGGGCCTGGACTACGACACCGTGCCGGTGCACCTGGTCCGCGACGGCGGCGAGCAACACCGCCCGGAGTACCGCGCGCTCAACCCGCAGGGCCTGGTGCCGGTGCTGGAACACGCCGGCCACGCGCTGAACCAGTCGATCGCCATCCTGGAATACCTGGAAGAAACCTGGCCCAGCCCCAGCCTGCTGCCGGCCAGTGCGGGCGAGCGCCACCGCGTGCGCGCCATCGCCCAGACCATCGCCTGCGAAATCCATCCGCTCAACAACCTGCGCGTGCTGCAGTACCTGGACGGCACCTGGAACGTGCCCCAGCCCGAGCGCGACGAGTGGATCAAGCACTGGATCCTGGAGGGCTTCGCTGCGCTTGAGGCGCGGCTGGCCGCCGACCCGGCCACTGGCGAGTTCTGCCATGGCGATGCCCCGGGCCTGGCCGATTGCTGCCTGGTGCCGCAGTTGTACAACGCGCGCCGCTTCGGCGTGCCGCTGGACGCCTTCCCGACCTTGCTGCGGATCGAACAGGCCTGCCTGGCGCTGCCGGCCTTCGACCGCGCCCGGCCGGAAAACCAGCCCGACCGCCCGGGCTGAGGCCGGCCAAGGCCCGGCTGGGCCGGGACTCCATTGGCGCGAGGCCTCCAGGTGGGAAGCGCCGGGACGGCGGCGGCGGCTGCGCGGCGGCTCTTGGCCAGACGCGGCCATCGCGCGGCCCGGCCGGCACCGTGCAATCAGCGTTGGGTCCGGCCACCGGGCCGGGGACCGGCCCTCTGCGCACGGTCAGGGCGAATGCCGGCCCGGCCGCCCGCGCCCAGTCGGCAGACGGGCTAGCGACCGGCGTTCGGCGCTGATCCAGCGATCAAGACCCGGTCAGGCACCGCGGCCGAATGGCTGTCGGTGCCGGGCCGCG
This sequence comes from uncultured Lysobacter sp., assembly GCA_966185905.1. Lineage (GTDB taxonomy): Bacteria > Pseudomonadota > Gammaproteobacteria > Xanthomonadales > Xanthomonadaceae > Lysobacter. The sequence goes on along the minus strand of CBIFVU010000277.1, from coordinate 1,126 downwards.
ATAGACGGCCCGGCTGGGTGCCGGCAGGCCTGCCCGCTCCCTGACTGGCGAGGGGGCCGGGCGAGGGACCCTCAGTGCGTCGCCGAGGCGTCGTAGATGTCGGCGTAGGGATCGTGCTCGCCCGTGCCGCCCTCGGACAGGCGGAACTTCAGTGCCAGGCCATCGCGCGAGTCGGCCGCCTTGAGCGCCTCCTCCATCTCGATCTTGCCTTCCTTGTACAGGCGGAACAGGCACTGGTCGAAGGACTCCATGCCCTGCTCCAGCGACTCCTCCATCGCCTGCTTGATCTCGTGGACCTGGCCGCGGCGCATCAGATCGCGGATGTGCGGGGTGTTGATCAGCACCTCGGCCGCCGGCATCCGGCGCCCGTCCACGCCGACCACCAGGCGCTGGGACACCACCGCCCGGAGGTTGAGCGCCAGGTTCATCAGCACGTTCTTGTGCGCAGCCTCGGGGAAGAAATTGAGGATGCGCTCCAGGGTCTGGTCGGCGTTGTTGGAATGCAGCGTGGCCAGGCACAGGTGGCCGGTCTCGGCGAAGGCGATGGCCGCCTCCATCGTGGTCGCATCCAGGATTTCGCCGATCAGGATCACGTCCGGCGCTTCGCGCATGGCGTTCTTGAGCGCGTTGTGGAAGGCATGGGTGTCCAGGCCGACCTCGCGCTGGTTGACGATCGATTTCTTGTGCTTGTGCAGGTATTCGATCGGATCTTCGATGGTGAGGATGTGGCCGGCGGTGTGGCTGTTGCGGTAGTCGATCATCGAGGCCAGGGTGGTGGACTTGCCCGAGCCGGTGGAGCCGACGATCAGCACCAGCCCGCGCGGGGCCATGATGATGCTCTTGAGCACCTGCGGCAGTTGCAGCTCCTCGATGCTGGGGATCACGCTGCGGATGGCGCGGATCACCATGCCGACCTCGCCGCGCTGCTTGAACACGTTGATGCGGAAACGGCCGGCGTCGGGCAGGGCCAGGGCCATGTTCAGCTCCAGGTCGCGCTCGAACTGCGGAACCTGGCCCTCGTCCATCAGCGAGTAGGCGATCTTCTTGACCATGCCCGGAGGCAGGCCGGTGTTGCCGAGCGGGTACAGGCGGCCCTCGACCTTGATGTACACCGGCGCGCCGGTCG
>CBIFVU010000276.1:0-5597 GCA_966185905.1 uncultured Lysobacter sp. | reverse complement strand
TGGGTTTCGTCGTGGCTGCAGTGTCGCGGTCGCGGCTTGCGCCGCTCCTACAGGGGGTTCCGTGGCTGCGCGATCGGACTGTAGGAGTTGCGCAAGCTGCGACCGCGCAGCCGGCCAAGGCGCAACGTCCGGCGCCGAGGCGCGGGCGCGATCTGCGCTCAGGGCGAGAGCGTCTGGCGTCCGTCAGCGTGGACCAACACCACTTCCCCGCCGTTGTTGGGCAGCAGCACTTCGGCGCGCCAATCTTTGCCGGGCGGGCGCAGGTTGGAAGCCATCGGCCGGCAGGTCTGCCTGAGCCCGCAACGCACGATCACCACTTCCAGGGTCTGCCCGCGCTGCGCGTAGTCCACGCCGGGGGAATGGAACATCGTCTCCGGCGGGATCTGGTACGACAGGGACCAGCGGCCGTCGCCACGCTGCACCAACTGCACCGGCTGCACCGCTTGGCGCGAGTACGCCGGCGCGGCCGGGCCGCTGCACGCCGGCGCGGTGGGCAGCAACGCGGACAACAGCAAGACCAGGACGGTCTTCGGGCGGGTCATGGCGCGCTCCTTGCGTGCCCGCGATGCGGGTCGGAGCCCGCAGTATGGGCCCAAGCGGCGAAGTCCGCGCCGCCGCGGGGCCCGGCCGGGCGCTCAGCCGAACAGGTCGTCCGGGTATTCGGGCTTCTGCTCGCGGGCGAGCAGCTGGCGCAGGCCGTCCGGCGGGGTGATGCGGCCGTGCAGGACCGCGCGCACCGCGCTGGAGATCGGCAGCTCGATGCCATGGCGCTCGGCCTGGCGCATGACCTCGTCCGCGGTCTGCACCGATTCGACCACCTGGCCGATCTCGCGCACCGCATCCTCGATCGACTGGCCGCGGCCCAGGGCCAGGCCCAGGCGGCGGTTGCGCGACAGGTCGCCGGTGCAGGTCAGCACCAGGTCGCCCAGGCCGGCCAGGCCCATCAGGGTCTCCGGCTGGCCGCCGATGGCCTGGTTGAGCCGCAGCATCTCGTTGAGGCCGCGGGTGATCAGGCCAGCACGGGCGTTGAGGCCGAGCTGCATGCCATCGGCCACGCCGGTGGCCACGGCGAGCACGTTCTTCATCGCGCCGCCGAGCTCGGCGCCGAGCATGTCGTCGCCGGTGTAGGCGCGAAAGGCCGGGCCGTGCAGGGCATCGGCCACCGACTGGGCGAAGCCGGCATCGTCGGAATGCACGGTCAGCGCGGTCGGCAGGCCCTGCGCCACTTCCTTGGCGAAAGAGGGGCCGGTGACCACCGCCAGCGGCACCGCGTCGCCGAGCACCTCGCCGGCGACCTCGTGCAGGAAGCGGCCGCTGCCGGGCTCGAAGCCCTTGGTCGCCCAGGCCACGCCGGCCGCGGCCGGGCGGTGCGGGGCGAGCGCGCGCAGGGTTTCGGCGAAGGCGTGCGAGGGCACCACCACCAGCACCAGGTCGCAGCCGGACAGGGCGGCGGCCAGGTCGGTGGTCGCGCGCAGGCTGTCGGGCAGGGCGATGCCCGGCAGGTAGCGCGGGTTTTCGTGGCGCGCGTGGATGGCCGCGGCGATCTCGCCGTTGCGGCCCCACAACACGGTGGGATGGCCGTGCCGGGCGATCAGCGCGGCCAGCGCCGTGCCCCAGGAACCCGCGCCCAGCACCGCGACGCGGGGCTTGGGCGCGGAGACGGCGTTGCTGCTCGACTCAGTGGTCATGCGCGGGCGCGTCCTGCGTGCGGCGGATCAGGCGTTGCCGGCGGTTTCCGCATCGGCCAGGCCGCCCTGCCCCTGCTGGGCGCGCTGGCGCAGGCCTTCGGCGTAGAGCGCGTCGAAGTTGATCGGCTGGAGGAAGAACGGCGGGAAGCCGCCGGCCTGGATCAGGTCGCTGATCAGCTGGCGGGCGTAGGGATACAGCACGTTCGGACAGTGCGTGCCGAGCATCGCGTCCAGGGTCTGCGGGTCGAAGCCGGCCAGGCCGAACACGCCGGCCTGCTTGACCTCGGCCAGGTACAGGGTCTTGTCGTCGGCGTTGCAGGTCAGGGTGACGCCGAGGGTGACCTCGAAGGCGTTCTCGCCGACCTGCTGCACGTTCTGCGACAGGTTCAGCTGCAACTGCGGCTGGGCCTGCTCGGCGAACACCGCCGGCGCGCCGGGAACCTCGAAGGAGACGTCCTTGACGTAGATCTTCTCGACGGTGAACGCGGGGCCGGTTGCGGCTTCGGCCGGCGCGGCAGCGCCGTTGACGTTTTCTTCGGACATCGGGTGGTTCCCCCAGCGCAATAGTGCGGAAATAGAGTAAGAGGTCGATTATGCCCGCTCGTGCGGGCCGGGCCAAACCATCGCCTGGCGCCGGTTCAAGGCATTGAGGCGGATCGCGGCCAATCAAGCCCCGGCCAGCGCGCGGCCGGCGACTTGCCGACCGCGGTCACGCAAGCGCGGCGCCGGCGAGCGCAGCGCGGCCGGTCCGGCCGGCGAGCGCCAGGCGACGGCTCAGTTGCGGCCCTTGACCAGGGGCAGTTCGGCCTGCTGCCAGGCGGCGATGCCGCCTTCGAGCCAATAGACCTTCTCGAAACCGGCCTTCTTCAGGCGCTTGGCCGCATCGGCCGAGGCCTGGCCGGTGCGGCAGACGGTGACCACTGGCAGCGCCTTGGCATTGGCCAGCAGCTTGCTTTCCGGGTCGAACTGGCTGGGCTGGACCGAGCGGCTGCCCGGGATGTGGCCCTTTTCGTAGTCGTTGCTGGCCGACAGGTCCACCACCAGGGCGTTTTCGGCGTTGATCAGCTGGGTCAGCTGGGCCGGGCGCAGGGCCTTGTAGCCGCGGAACAAGCGGGCGACCTCGGTGTAGACCAGGGCCAGGGTCAGGCCGACCAGGCCGAGCGAGAGGTACAGGTGGCGGCCGGCGAACGCCAGCAGTTCATCGAGATTCACAGGGGCGACTCTTGGAAGGCGACTCTTGGCAGGGCGGCGGGAAGATCGGCGCCCAGGGGGCCGCGGCGGCCCCGGACGGGGCGGCGATTGTCGCCCAGCGCGGGCGGCGGCGCAAAAGCCGGCCGCCGGCGGGGTCAGCGCCGGCTCACTGGCCGGCCCAGAAGTCCGGCAGGCCGCTGACCAGCCACCAGGTCTTCGCTTCCGGATCCCAGCTCCAGGCCTCGGTGTAGCGCACGCTGCGCTCGGCCAGGGTGTGGCGGTTGATCACCCCGATCTCGATCACCCGCGCCGCGGTGCCGTCGGCCTTGCTCATCTCGGTGCCCATGTCGCGGTAGTAGGACACCTGGATCTGCTTGTAGCGTTCCAGTTGCAGCTCGGTCGGCGCGCGCTCTTTGCGCAGCTCCGGCTCGATCAGGTTGGCCGCGCCCTCGAAGTCGCCCCAGCGGATCGCCGCCGAATAGGCGTACTGGACCTCGGACAGCTTGTTGCTCTGGGTGCCCTGGGTCTGGCAGCCGGCCAGCGCCAGCAGGAACAGGCACGGCAGGAGGATCTTCAGCAGGCGCATTGCGGACTCCGGACGCGGTTGGTCGGCCAGCATCCTACCCTGCCCGGTCAGGGCTTCGCGATGGCTACATAACGCGCGGTGAACTCGGTGGCGACCCCGCCGTCGGGCAGCAGCGCCCGCGCGACCAGGCCGGTGCGGGCGCGACGGCGCTCGCGCAGGGTAGACACGAAGCTGCCCCAGTCCGAGCCCGGCGCCAGTTCGGCGTGCACGTCCAGATCGGCGAACAACGGCGCCAGGTAGCGGATCTGGCTGTCGGCGACGAACACCTCCGCGCGCAGGCCGGCTTGCTCCAGTCCCACCGAGACCACGCCCCACGAGGCCAGGGTCATCATCGAGGCGAGGCTGCCGCCGAAGGCGCAGCCCTTGTCGTTGACGTGGTGCGACAGCGGCGCGTGCAGGCTGAGGCGGTGGCCGTCATAGCCGGCCACGGTCACTTGCATGGCCGCGACCGGCGGCATCGACTGGTAATGCTGGTGGAGGCGTTGCAACGCGTCTTCGGCGGTCATCGGCACGGTAGAGATCGAGGAAGAGGGGCGAGCATTTACCATGCCGATGTTGCATACGGCGAGTTATGTTTGCCTCGCCATCGCGCCGATGCCCGCAGCGCGGGCGTTGCCGCGGCTTTGCGCACACCTCGCCAGCGCGCCTGCCTCGGCGGCTGCGCCAGGCCCCAGGCGCGGCATCGGCCTGCCGCGGCAGGGCCCGCTGTGCCAAGCTGGCCGCATGGATGCCTCGCCTCTCGCCCCACCGCGCTGGTACGCGATCTCGCTGCGACCCAGCGACGAACACCAGGCCCTGCGCGAACTCGCCGCGCGCAGCGGCGGCGGGCTGATCGCGCTGTCGCCCTGGTCGATCCGCACCCGCGACGACCCGGCCACCCTCGCCGCGCTGGACGCCGCGCTGGAGGCGCCGGTGGTGGTCGCCACCAGCCCTGCGGTCGCGCGCGCGCTGGCCGAACTGCGCGGCGCGGGCGGCGGCGCCGCACCGAGCCTGCCGCGTCCGGGCCAATCCTGGTACGCCGTCGGCGCCGGCACCGCCGAGGCCTTGCAGGCCATCGGCGTCGCGCCGGTGCGATGGCCGGCGCGCATGGACAGCGAAGGCCTGCTCGCCCTGCCCGGGCTGCAAGCCTTCGCCCCCGGCACCACGCTGGGCCTGCTGACCGCGCCCGGCGGGCGCGGCCTGATCGCGCCGGCGCTGGGCGAACGCGGCGCCCGGGTGTTGCGCGCGGACCTGTACGAGCGCGTGCCGACGGCGCTGGCGCCCTCCGAGATCGCCCGCCTGCAAGCGCTGGACGCGCCGGCGGTGCTGGCCCTGTCCAGCGCCGAGGCGCTGCAACGGGTGCTGGAGGCCTTGCCGCCGCAGGCGCGCGCGCGGCTGCTGCAGGCGCGGGTGCGCGCGGCCAGCGCGCGCCTGGCCGAGTTGGCGCGCGAGGCCGGCTTCGCCCAGGTCGAACAAGCCGCCGGGCCCGCCGCCGCGCAATTGTTGGCCGGACTGGAGCGGGCCTTCGCCGGCAGCGGCCCGGCCTGAGCCCGCACCCGGCCCGGGCGCCGCGGCCGACCCGCCGGCGGGCTGCGTCAAGACGGTCTTGATTGCGCGATCCGGTAGCATGGACGGGTCATGAGCACCCCCTTCGACGACGTGTCCACCTCCCCTCCGGCATCCCCTTCCGCGCCGCGGCGCGGCTCCAAAGGCTGGCTGTGGCTGCTGCTCGCGTTGCTGCTGGCCGGCGGCGGCGGTTGGTACGGCTGGCGCGAATGGCAGCAGCGCGAGGCGAGCGAGCGCGCCGCCGCCAGCGATGCAGGCCAGCGCCTGGAAGCGCTGGAGCAGCGCCTGGACACGCTGCGCACCAACCAGGACGCGCAGAACCGCCGCATCGCCCAGGCCGACAGCACCAACCGCGTGGTCCGCGACGAACTGCACGGCATCGGCCAGCGCGCGGCGCTGATCGAGGACACCGTGTCCAAGCTGGCCGATCCGGACCGCCACGGCGCCCAGGCCATGCGCCTGGACGAGACCGAACTGCTGCTCACCCTCGGCCAGCAGCGCCTGCTCATCGCCGGCGACCTGGAAGGCGCGCGCCGCGCCTATGCCCTGGCCGGCGGCGTGCTCGACGGCATCGACGATCCGGCCTA
>CBIFVU010000275.1:0-5605 GCA_966185905.1 uncultured Lysobacter sp. | reverse complement strand
GCTTGCACCAACCCGCCCGCACACCTATATCCACTCCATGAGCCGCCGAACCCCCGACCCCAGCCTGGACCCCCGCGCGCGCCAGCTGTTGCGCACGCTGATCGGCCGCTATATCCACAGCGGCGAGCCGGTGGGTTCCCAGACCCTGGCCAAGCACGCCGGGCTGGACGTGAGCGCGGCGACCATCCGCAATATCTTGGCCGACCTGGAGGAGGCGGGCCTGCTGAGTGCGCCGCATACCTCGGCCGGGCGCATCCCCACCGCCCAGGGCTACCGCCTGTTCGTGGATTCGCTGCTCCAGGTGCGGCCGCTGCCGGACGGGGAGGTGGCGCGGCTGCGCAACGAGCTGCCTTCCGGTTCGGGCACCCAGGCCCTGCTGGGCAGCGCCTCGGAGCTGCTGTCGGCGATGACCCACTTCGTCGGCGTGGTCAGTGTGCCCAAGCGCGAGCAATTCGCGTTCCGGCGCATCGATTTCGTGCCGCTGGACGCGCAGCGGGTGCTGGCGATCCTGGTCTTCGCCGATCAGGACGTGCAGAACCGCATCATCCAGACCCGCCGGCCTTACGAGGCCGGCGAGCTGGAGCGGGTGGGCAATTACCTCAACGCCCATTTCGCCGGGCGGCCGGTGGCCGAGATCCGCGCTACGTTGTTGCTGGAACTGCGCAATGCCCAGTCGGAGATGCAGGCGCTGCTGGCGCAGTCGGTGGAGTTGGCCGAGCAGGTGCTGGCGCCGGACGGCGACGACATGGTCCTGGCCGGACAGACCCGGCTGATGGGGGTGCAAGAGCTGGCCGACCTGGACCGCCTGCGCGAGCTGTTCGAGGCCTTCGCCCGCAAGCGCGAGATCCTGCAATTGCTCGAGCGCACCGTGCGCGCGCCGGGCGTGCGCATCTTCATCGGCGAGGAAACCGGGCTGGCGCCGCTGGAGGGGGTGTCGCTGGTGACCGCGCCCTATACCGCCGGCGGGCGCGTGCTCGGTGTGCTGGGGGTGATCGGGCCGACCCGGATGGCCTACGACCGGGTGATTCCGGTGGTGCAGGCCGCCGCCGATGCGCTCGGCGATGCGTTCCAGCCCAACGAGGGCGAGTGAGGCGAGGGCGGGCCGGCGCGGCAGCGCTGGCCTGAGGGCGGGCGTGCTCGGCGCGCTGGGGGGTGATCGGGCCGGCCCGGATGGCTTGCGACCGGGTGATCCCGATGGTGCAGGCTGCCGCCGATGCGCTCGGCGAGGCTTTCCAGCCCAACCAGGGCGAGTGAGGCGAGGGCGCAGCGGCGCTGGCCTGAGTGCGGGCCGTGGCGGCAGCCTGGCATGGCGCCGGCTGGTCCAGCGCCGACGGACTCGGCCGGCCTCGGGGATTGTCCCAAAACCGTCGCGCAACCCGGCCGCTGGGCCCGGAGGCGGACGGATCCGGATCGATCCCGGCCTGCCGAGGCCTATCGAGGCCGATGCAGGCCGATCGAAGCCGATCGGCGCAGTTCCCGGCACTTGAATGGCCCCGGCCCGGCCCCATAGCTGGCCCTGTCGCGGACCACCGCAAGGAACCAGCATGAACCAAAACGACCCTCATCCCGACCCCCACGCCGACCTCAACCTCGATGCCCGGGACGCGGCCGCCGCCGCGCCGAGCGAGCTGGAGGCGCTGCGCGCCGAGCTGTCGCGCCTGCGCGAGGACTCGCTGCGCGAGCGCGCCGAACTGGACAACCAGCGCAAGCGCGTGGCCCGCGATATCGAGATGGCGCGCAAGTTCGCCAACGAGCGCCTGCTCGGCGAGCTGCTGCCGGTGATCGACAGCCTGGAGGCCGGCCTGGCCGCCGCCGGCGGCGATGCCGGCGCCCTGCGCGAGGGCCTGGAGCTGACCCTCAAGCAATTGCTCAAGGTCGCCGCCGACAACGGCCTGGTCGCGGTCGATCCGGCCGGCCAGCCGTTCAATCCCGAGCACCACCAGGCCATGAGCATGGTGCCCTCGGCCCAGGTCGCGCCCAACCACGTGGTCCAGGTCTACCAGAAGGGCTGGCTGCTCAACGAGCGTCTGCTGCGCCCGGCTCTGGTCGTGGTCGCGCAGGACGCCTGAGCCCCCAACGGGGCGCGCCCGCCGGCGAGGGGCCGCGGGCGAGCGCCGCCGGCGACCCATCCAGAACCCGAAGGGGCAGGGCACGGGCGCTTGAACTGCCCGGCACCGGGCCCCAGATAGCGAGCATCGGCGGCCGTCAGGTTTGCGCGCCGCCCCCAACATTCCAGCATTGAGAGAGGGAGCAACACTCATGGGCAAGATCATCGGCATCGACCTGGGCACCACCAATTCCTGCGTCGCCGTGATGGAAGGCGGCAAGGCCAAGGTCATCGAGAACTCCGAGGGCGACCGCACCACCCCGTCCATCGTCGCCTTCACCAAGGACAGCGAAGTCCTGGTCGGCGCCTCGGCCAAGCGCCAGGCGGTGACCAACCCGAAGAACACCTTCTACGCGGTCAAGCGCCTGATCGGCCGCAAGATGACCGACGCCGAAGTGCAGAAGGACCTGGGCCTGGTGCCCTACGCGATCGTCCCGCACGACAACGGCGACGCCTGGGTGGCCACCGCCGAAGGCAAGAAGATGGCGCCCCAGCAGATCTCCGCCGAGGTCCTGGGCAAGATGAAGAAGACCGCCGAGGCCTACCTGGGCGAGCCGGTCACCGAGGCGGTGATCACCGTTCCGGCCTACTTCAACGACAGCCAGCGCCAGGCGACCAAGGACGCCGGCAAGATCGCCGGCCTGGAAGTCAAGCGCATCATCAACGAGCCGACCGCGGCCGCGCTGGCCTACGGCATGGACAAGAAGGGCGGCGACCGCAAGGTGGCCGTGTACGACCTGGGCGGCGGCACCTTCGACGTGTCGATCATCGAGATCGCCTCGGTCGACGGCGAAATGCAGGTCGAGGTGCTGTCCACCAACGGCGACACCTTCCTGGGCGGCGAAGACTTCGACAAGCGCGTCATCGACTACTTGGTGGAGGAATTCCAGAAGGACCAGGGCATCGACCTGCGCAAGGACCCGCTGGCCCTGCAGCGCCTGAAGGATGCGGCCGAGCGCGCCAAGATCGAGCTGTCCTCCTCGCAGCAGACCGAGGTCAACCTGCCCTACGTCACCGCCGACGCCAGCGGTCCCAAGCACCTGAACATCAAGGTCACCCGGGCCAAGCTGGAATCGCTGGTCGAGGACCTGGTCAAGAAGACCATCGAGCCCTGCCGCATCGCCCTGAACGACGCCGGCCTGCGCGCCAGCGACATCAGCGAGGTGATCCTGGTCGGCGGCCAGACCCGCATGCCCAAGGTCGGCCAGGCCGTGGCCGAGTTCTTCGGCAAGGAGCCGCGCAAGGACGTCAACCCGGACGAGGCCGTGGCCATCGGCGCGGCGATCCAGGGCGGCGTGCTGGCCGGCGACGTCAAGGACGTGCTGCTGCTGGACGTGACCCCGCTGAGCCTGGGCATCGAGACCCTGGGCGGCGTGTTCACCAAGATCATCGAGAAGAACACCACCATCCCGACCAAGGCCTCGCAGACCTTCTCCACCGCCGAGGACAACCAGTCGGCCGTGACCGTGCACGTGCTGCAAGGCGAGCGCGAGCAGGCCCGCTACAACAAGTCGCTGGCCCGCTTCGACCTGTCCGGCATCGAGCCGGCGCCGCGCGGCATGCCGCAGGTGGAGGTGTCCTTCGACATCGACGCCAACGGCATCCTGCACGTCAGCGCCAAGGACAAGAAGACCAACAAGGAACAGAAGGTCGAGATCAAGGCCGGTTCGGGCCTGTCGGAGGAGGAGATCGCCAAGATGGTCGCCGACGCCGAGGCCAACCGCGAGGAAGACCAGAAGTTCCAGGAACTGGTGCAGGCCCGCAACCACGCCGACGCGCTGATCCACAGCGCCCGCAGCGCGATCAAGGAGCACGGCGAGAAGCTGCCGGGCGAGGCGATCGGCCGCGCCGAGTCGGCCATCGCCGAACTGGAGACGGCGATGAAGGGCGACGACAAGGGCCAGATCGAGGCCAAGTCGCGCGCGCTGGAAGAAGCCGCGCAGTCGCTGTTCGCGGCCGCCGCCGCCGGCCAGCCCGGCGAGGACGCCCCGGCCGGCGACAGCGGCGCCTCGGCCAAGGCCGACGACGTGGTCGATGCCGAGTTCACTGAGGTCAAGGACGAGAAGAAGTAAGCGGGGATTCGGGATCAGGGATTCGGGATTGGAAAGCGCTGCTTTCGATTCCGGATCCCTTTTCCGATCTGACCTCTCAGCTTTCACGAATCCCCAATCCCGAATCCCGACTCCCCGCCGATGAGCAAACGCGACTACTACGAAGTGCTGGGCGTTGCGCGCAACGCCAGCGACGACGACCTGAAGAAGGCCTATCGCCGCTGCGCGATGAAGTTCCATCCCGACCGCAATCCGGGCGACAAGGCCGCCGAGGCTTCGTTCAAGGAGTGCAAGGAGGCCTACGAGGTCTTGTCGGATGCGAACAAGCGCCGCGCCTACGACCAGCACGGGCATGCTGCTTTCGAGCATGGCATGGGCGGCGGCGGCGCCGGCGGGCCGGGCTTCGCCGACATGGGCGATATCTTCGGCGATATCTTCGGCAACATCTTCGGCGGGGGCGGCGGTGGCCGCGGCCCGCGCCGCGGCGCCGACATCGGCTATGTGATGGAGCTGTCGCTGGAGGAAGCCGTCGGCGGGATCGAGAAGCAGATCGAGATCCCGACCCTGGACGAGTGCGAGACCTGCAAAGGCTCGGGCTCGGCCGACGGCAAGATCGAGACCTGCACCACCTGCAACGGCCGCGGCCAAGTGCGGTTCCAGCGCGGCATTTTCTCGATGCAGCAGGCCTGCCCGCATTGCAACGGGCGCGGCCAGACCATCGCCAACCCCTGCGGCGACTGCCACGGCCAGGGCCGGGTGGAGCGGACCAAGACCCTGCAGGTCAAGATCCCCGCCGGCGTGGACAACGGCGACCGCATCCGCCTGACCGGCGAAGGCGAGGCCGGCCCGGCCGGATCGCCCCCGGGCGATCTGTACGTGGAAGTGCGCGTGCGCGAGCACGAGATCTTCCAGCGCGACGGCGACGACCTGCACTGCGAGGTGCCGGTGCGCATTTCCCAGGCCGCGCTCGGCGACATCGTGCGGGTGCCGACCCTGGGCGGCGAAGTAGAGCTGCGCATTCCCGCCGAGACCCAGAGCGGCAAGCTGTTCCGCCTGCGCGACAAGGGCGTCAAGTCCGTGCGCAGCCGCAAGCCGGGCGACCTGTATTGCCGGGTGGTGGTCGAGACCCCGGTCAACCTCACCGCCGAGCAACGCGATCTGCTGGAGAAGTTCGAGGCGACCTTCGTCGGCGAAGGCGCGCGCAAGCATTCCCCGCGTTCGTCCACCTTCCTCGACGGCGTGCGGGGGTTCTGGGATCGGATGACGTCTTGAGGCGGGGATTGGGGATTCGGGATTCGGGATTGGCAAAGGCAAGATCGACGGCGAAGGCAGGGGCTGCGGTGGCGGCTCCTGCTTCGTGCTTTTGCTTCTGACCATTCCCCATTCCCGGCTCCCCATTCCCGACTCCCGACTCCCGACTCCCGCCCCAAGAGACAACCTCATGCCC
>CBIFVU010000274.1:0-5612 GCA_966185905.1 uncultured Lysobacter sp. | reverse complement strand
GCCGCAAACCCCGGCCGCGAGGGCCGGCGCGGCGGGCCTGGGAGCGCGGCCAGGCGGAACGCGGGGGCAGGATTCCGAGGGGGGGCGGGGCCGCGGTGCGCCCGACACGCGCCGCCGCGGTTCGGCGGCGCTGTGTTGCCGGCCCGGCGCCTGCTCGGAGAAGCACGCTCGGAACAGCGGGCTCAGAACCAACATGCTCAGAACCAACATGCTCAGAAGATCAGGCCCAGAAGATCAGGCCCAGAAGATCAGGCCCAGAAGAGCAGGCCACAAGAGCGGGCCCACAAGAGCGGGCTCAGAAGCGCCCGCTCGCGAGAGCCCGCCCACAAGAGCGGACTTACAAGACCGGGCTCAGAAGAACATGCGCACGCCGAAGGCCACGCCGCGGCCCGGCAGCGGCGCCACGTCCTTGAGGAAGGAGGTGTGCGCGCGCGCTTCCTTGTCCAGCAGGTTGCTGCCGTCCAGGAACACTTCCCAGGCGTTGCCGGCGGCGGTGTCGGCGTGCCAGGACAGGTGCGCGTCCACCAAGGTGTAGCCCGGGGTCTGGCTCTCGTGCTCGGCCACCCGGTCCTGGCGTGCGTAGCGCACTGCGCCCAACGAGGCGCGCAGCGGGCCGCGGCTCCAGCGCAGCTCGCCGCCCACGCGCCAGGGCGCGATCCGCGGCAGGTTGCCGCCCTGGGCCAGGTCGGCGGTGTAATCGTGGCTGTGGTCGCCGTGCGGCACGGCGAAGGCGACCTCGCGGCTGCCGCTGCCGTCGAGCTTGCCGCGCACCACATCGCCGAACACGCGCAGCGCCCAGGCGCCGCTGTCGTTGTCCAGGAAGGTCCAGTCGGCCTCGGCCTCGGCGCCGCTGAAGCGCGCATCGCCCTGGGTCCACAGCCGCACCGGGCCGTCGTGCTCCTCCACCCCGGTGTCGGCCAGGTAGATGAAGTCGTCGTAGCGCACGTGGTAGAGCGAGGCGCTGAGCTTGAGCGGGCCGTTGTGCCAGTGCAGGCCGATCTCGGCGCGGTTGGCGGTTTCTTCCTTCAACTGCGGGCTGCCCAGCTCGATGCTCGCGGTGGCCACGTGCACGCCGCTGGAATACAACTCCTCGGCGGTGGGCGAGCGCTGGGCGCGGTCCAGGCCGAAGGAGAGGTGGAAGTCCTCGCCGAAGTTCCAGCGCGCCGAGGCCGAGGCGCTGGTGGTGCTGAAATCGCGGTCCGGGCCGATCGCGCCGTCGGCGACGTCGATCTTGTTGCGGTCGTGGCGCGCGCCCAGTTCCAGCTTGACCGGGCCGAACTCGCGTTCGCCGATCCAGAACACGCCGCCGTCGCGCGATTGCGAGGCCGGCACAAAGGCCTCCGCGCCGATGGCGCGGAAATCGCGCTTGCCGTATTGCAGGCCGAAGGCGCCGTTCCAGCCGGCCCAGGGGTTGTGCACCAGTTCCACCCGGCCCTCGGTGCTGGTGTTGTCGAACACCGTGCCCACTTCGCTGCCTTCGTATTCGGTGTGGGTGTATTCGGTGCGCGCCAGCTTGGCCCGGATCGAAGCGAAGGGGCCGACATCGTTCAGGCCGCCGCGCAGTTCGCTGCGGCGCTGGTCCATGACGATGCGGACCGCGCCTTCTTCGCCTTCCTCGCCGTGGCCGTGGTCGTCGTGATCGTCGTGGCCGTGGTTCTCCTCGCCGCCGTGCTCGTGTCCGGGCACGCCGTAGCGGGTGTTGAACAGGCTGTAGCTGGCGCCGAGGAAGCCGCGCTCGCCGACCCAGGAAATGCCCAGCGCGCCGGCGTCGGTACGCACCGCGCTGTTGCGCAGCACGCCCTTGTCGGCCGGGTCGGCGATCTCGCCGGCTTCGGCGCGGTGGGCCGCGCTTTCGGCATAGCCGGGGATGTCGTAGTCGCCGGTCTCGCGGTGCAGGGCGTCGAAGTGGAAGACCACCTTGCCCGAGGCCGAGGTGCCGTCCAGGCGGACCATGCCGGTCTTCTCGTCGTTGACGCTGTTGCCGCGCAGTTCGGCCCGGCCTTGCAGCGGCTGCTCGGTGGCCTGCTCCGGAATGCGCCCGTCGACCACGTTGACCGCGCCGCCGATCGCGCCGCTGCCGTAGAGCAGGGTGGCCGGACCCTTGAGCACTTCGATCTGGTCGGCCAGGAACGGCTCGATGGAGACCGCATGATCGACGCTGACAGTGGACACGTCGCCCGAGCCCAGGCCGTCGCTGAGCACCTGCACGCGCGCGCCGTCGAAGCCGCGCACGATCGGCCGGCCCACGCCGGGGCCGAAGTAGGAGCTCTGCACGCCCGGCAGCTTGGACACGGTCTCGCCGAGCGAATTGGCCTTGGCCCGGTCCAGGCGCTCGCCGGCCAGCACCTCCACCGGACGGCTGAGGTCCTCGGCGCTGCCCGGCAGCGGCGTGGCCTTGACCTCGATGGCGGCCAGGTCGGTGGGATCGTGGCGGTCGCCGGCTGCGTGCGGGGCGGCCTGCTGGGCGTGGACGAGCAGCGGCAGCGCGAGGTTCAGCGAAAGGACGAGCGGCAGCAGCCGGGGGAGGGGGCGCTTGGGCATGGCTTTGGAGTAAAGTGATGGGCGGGGAAGCGTGGAATGTTATACTATAACCGTCGCCTGACCCCTCCCAGAAGTCATTCTTAAATTTCCGTAACCTGTGCCGGCCGCTCCCTGGCCGGCCCCGAGCTTCCCCACCGCATGTCCGACTTGCGTCCCCGCAGCCTGATCGACCGAATCGGCGCCCTTGGCTCGCTGCTGTGCGCGGCGCATTGCGCGCTGCTGCCGGTGGCGGTGGCCGTGTTGCCCTCGCTGGGGGTGGCCGGCTGGTTCGACGATCGTTTCGAGTTCGCCTTCGTCATCTTCGCCACCCTGCTGGGCGGCTTCAGCGTGGTCTGGGGCTATCGCCGCCACCACGCCGTGCGCGCGTTGTCGTTGCTGGTCCCCGGCCTGCTGGTGCTGTGGGCGGGGGTGTTGTACCCGCCGCTGCACGCCTCGCTGCTGCCGCACGCCATCGCCATGACCTTCGGCGGCACCCTGGTCGGCCTGGCCCACCTGGCCAACCTGCGCCTGAACCACGGCCACGTCCACGACGCCAGCTGCGCCCACTGACCCCCGCGGCCTGCCTGCGCCGGCGTGGCGGGAACGCCGGGCGGCGGCGCTTGTGCTAGGCTTCGCAGCCTCGCGCGCGGCCCCCGGGCCGCGCCGGCACACTGGGTCCGCTCCCCGGGGCGCGCCGCTTTGCGGCCCGGCCGGGCCCTCATTCGATTCGACGCACCACGTCTTTTTCTATCAGGAGCACGACCATGGGTAAGGGCGACCGCAAGACCGCCAAGGGCAAGCGCTACAACTCCAGCTACGGCAACGCCCGCAGCAAGGCCGTGACCAAGACGGCCGGCACCGCCGCCGCGCCGGTGGCCAAGAAGGCCGCCAAGACCGCCGCCAAGGCGCCGGCCAAGAAGGTCGTGGCCAAGAAGGCCGCCAAGGAGTAAGCCGCTCGCCCGGCCCTCGTCCGGCCTGTCCGGACGGCAGCGAAAGCCCCGCCCTCGGCGGGGCTTTTCGTTTGTGGCGGGCGGCGGGCCGGCGCCGGGTGGGGCTGCCGCCGTGCCGGCCAGGCCGCGCAGGCCACTGCGGTGGACGCGCCTCAGTCGAGCAAGGTCTGCAACACCACGTACTGCTTGCGGAACTCCATGCCCTGGCCGGGCCAGCCGGCGGCGTAGTCGCGCAAGGCCGGTTCGCCCAACGGCCATTCCTCGCCGTTGAGGCGGCAATCGGCCGACAGCTCGCCTTCCTCGCCGCGCGCGGCGAACAGGCGCAGGGCGTGGGTATCGGCCTGCCGCAACAGCGGCTCGAAGGCGGCCAGCGACTGGGTGAACAAGCAGCAGGGGCAGAAGTCGTCGTGACCGTCGGCATCCGCATCCGCATCCGCGGCCTCGCGCGGCTGGCTGCGGTAGTGGTTGACCGGGCCGAGCAGGATGCGCCGGCGCCGCGCCGGCCCGTGTTCGTCGGCGGGGATGCTCATCTCCATCGCCATGCAGTCCTCGGCGCTGTCGCGGGTAGCGTCGAGCAGGGCGCGCAGGTCGCCGCCGGCCCATTGCTCGAAGCCGAAGGCGACCGAGCGCTGGAAGTCCTCGCCCAGCGAATACTGGTACTCGAACAGGCCCTGCGGCCGCAGCGCCGGGTGGTGGCTCTGCATCGTGGTGGCGGTCCTGAAGCCGCCGCCGTCGCGTTCCTCGAAGGACACCAGCGCCGGCCACAGCGACCAGCCGAAGTCGGGCAGGCGCAGGTAGTAGCGGGCGGGCGCGGGGGCGTCGCCTCCGTCGTCGCTGCGCTCGCTGTCGCCGCCGGACAGGGTCTCATCGGTCCGGCTCTTATCGGTTGGGCCCTCATCGGCCCGGCCCTCATCGTCCTGGTTGTTCTCGTCGTGGTCCTCGCCGTCCTCGTCGGCGCTGCCGAGGATCTCCACCCGCAGGCCCTGTGCGCGCAACACTTCAGCGGCACTGAGCACCAAGTCGAACGGCGTCTGCGCGGTCACCTCGCCGTCGGCGTCGAGCTGGTTGAGCAGGCCGTGGGCGAAGCGGCCTGGATTGCCGGGGCAGGCCGGCAGCGGCGGCGCGCTCATGGCGTTTGCGCCAGGGCTTCGACCTGGCCCCAGACCCGCAACAGGTTGCCGCCGAGCACCTTGCGCAAAGTCGCTTCCGAATGGCCGCGCGCCTTGAGGCCTTCGATCAGGTTGGGATAGTCGGCGACCGACTTGAGCCCTTCCGGCAAGGCGCCGCCGACGCCATCGAAGTCCGAGCCGATGCCGACATGATCGGCGCCGAGCAGTTCGATGGCGTAGTCGATCTGGTCCAGCACCGCGTCGATCTTGACCGTGCGCGGCGGGTGCTCGGCCTCCCATTGCTTGTCGAAGGCCTCTTGCGAGCGCACCGGCCGGCCGGCGGCGCGCGCGGCGGCCTGTTCCTTCTCGAACCGGGCGGAGGCCTCGAAATAGGCCTGGGTGTCGGCGGCGGACGCCGGATCGACGAAGGCGTTGCCGAACACGACCTGGACCACGCCGCCCTTGGCGGCGATGGCCTTGGCCAGTTCGTCGCTGAGGTTGCGCTCGAAGCCGGGGGTGAAGTGGCGCAGGCCCGAATGGCTGGCGATCACCGGCGCCTTGCTGCGCGCCAGCACCGCGCGCACCGCGTCGTCGGACAAGTGCGAGACATCGACCATGAGGCCCAGCCGGTTCATTTCATCCACCACGCGCTCGCCGAACGGGCTCAGGCCCTTCCAGGTGCGCTTGCGGCTGTAGGAGGAATCGCTGATGCGATTGTCCTCGCTGTGGGCCAGGGTGATGTAGCGCACGCCGCGCTGGTGGAACAGCTTGAGCCGGGACAGGTCCTCGCCGATGGGCGCGCCGTTCTCCATGCCCAGCGCCAGCAGCACGCGCTGGCCGCGTTGGTGCAGGCGTTCGAGCTCGCGCGGCGAGCGCAGCACGGCGAACTGCCCGGGACGGCGCCCGACCATCGCTTCGACCGCGTCGATCTGGCGGTGCGCCGACTGCACCGCGGTGCCGGCGGCGTCCTCGCCGGGCGAGGTGTAGATCGACATGAAGGCCACGTCCAGGCCGCCCTGGCGCGCGCGCGGGT
>CBIFVU010000273.1:0-5617 GCA_966185905.1 uncultured Lysobacter sp. | reverse complement strand
TTGTTGTAGGCCAGGTAGTAATAGACGTGGCCGAGCTCGTGGTAGATGGTGGTGAAGTCTTCCTCGTTGGCCTTGATGCACATCTTGGTGCGCACGTCGCCGGACATGTTCATGTCCCAGGCGCTGGCGTGGCAGACCACGTCGCGGTCGCGCGGCTTGATGAACTGGGTCTTGTTCCAGTAGCTGTCGGGCAGCTTGGGCATGCCCAGGGACACGTAGAAGTCTTGCGCGCGCTCGGTCATCTGCCGGGCGGTGGCGAGGTTGGCGTCGACTTGCAGCTGCGCTTCGTCGGCCGGGCCGAGCTCGCCGCCGTTCTTGGCGCGCAGGCCGTCGAGGTTGCGCTGGTTCATGCGCGCCAGAGCGCCGGTGATGTCCAGGCTGCCGGCCTGCTGCTCGTTGTAGGGCGCGACCAGGTCCCAGACGTTGCCCCAGTCCTGCTGCCACATATTGCCCAGCAGGTGCGCCGGCAACAGCCCGCCGGCCACTTGCCCCTTGTCGCTGCCGTATTCCTTCTCCAGGCGCGAGCGGGTATAGCAGTGCAGTTGTTCGTACAGCGGCTTGACCTGGCCCCACAGGCGGTCGGTCTCGGCGGCCAGTTCGGCCGGGCTCATGTCGTAGCCCGAGCGCCACAGCTCGCCGGCGTCGGCGTAGCCCAGGTCGCGCGAGCCTTCGTTGACCAGTTCGACGAAGCGCGTGTAGTCCTTGCGCATCGGCTTGGAGATGGTGTGCCAGCCCTTCCAGGCATCGAGCTGGGCGTCGTAGTCGCGGCTGCTGCGCAGCACGTCTTCCAGGTCGCCGAGTTGGCGGCATTCGGTGTCGCCAGGGCCGGTGCAGTAACTGCCCGAGCCGTACATGCCTTCCATGCGGGTGGCGATCTGGGTCAGCTCGGCCAGCTTGGCCGGATCCTTGGGCGCCGGCATCGCGGTGCCGATCTTGAGCAACTGGATCGCGCGCGCGGTGGCCGGCGACATCGGCTGGCCTTCGAACTTGCGCGACTGCTCGATCCAGCTGTTGAGCTGGCCGAGGTAGCGCTCGTTGGCCTTGGCCGAGAGCAGCTGGCTGTCGTCGTTGATGTAGGTCGAGGACAGCCACTGCGCGGCGGTCATCTCCGGGTACATCTTCTTGTATTCGTCGTTGACGCGCGCGATGAACTGATCCGCGGTCTCGCCCTCGGGCGCGGCGGTGGGAGTCGGGGTGCCGGTGGCAGCGGGGGCGGGATCCTTCTTGCAGCCGGCCAGGCCGATCACGGCCGCAGCGATGCCGAGCGCCAGCAAGGCGCGGACGGGTTTCATGTGTGCTTTCTCCGAAATGCTGCGCGTTGCGCGCAGGCGGAAGGCTAGAGGCGGCCCGGGCCGCGCGCAAGCGCGTCGCGGGTGGGCGCGAGACGGGCGTGGGCGCGCTGTCGGCGGGGGAGCGGACGGGCGCGTCCAGTGTGCTGGCGGCGCGAGGGTTTCGCGCAAATCCGGCACAGTCGCTCCGTGGAAGCGTTTACATCCGGGTATGGGGGAGGCCCCGATTTGGCCGATTCGGGCGGTTGCTCATCTGGAAATGCGATGGGTTTCACATTCTTTTTGTAAAATTGTCGTTATGTGAAAACGTTTAGAACGTTATTTATTGGTTAATCAAGTGTCGGTTCCGCAACGGACATCGGCGGCATGGCGGTTTCGTTCAGGTTTCCGCAACAGCGCTGAGGGGCACGGGATCGATGTCTGTCACAGAAAAGCATTTGATTTGTGACGCCAAAACGGAAAAAGTGACGTCCAACGGCAGCCGTGTATCGGCTGCGGGTCCGCAGGGCGGGGAGGCCCGGGCGGGCATTGGTTGGGTCGAAGTGAGTCAGGCATGAAACACAGGACTGCGTCCGCGAGCGGCAAGCTGCATACCGCGACTCTGGCACCGCTGCCCCCGAGCAAGCGCGGCGGCGAACGGCTGTTCGCGGCGGACATGAGTTGGGCCACCGATCCGGCGCCGTCGCGGCGCGAGGGCCGCCTGCAGCGTTTCCTGCGCGGCATGAGCCTGGGCCGGGCGGTATTGCTGGGCCTGCTGGCGCTGGCGGTGGTCGGGATCGTGATGATGAACGGTCCGGCCGACGCCGTTCCGAACCAGGGGCCGCGCGTGCAGCCTTTGCCGCGACCGGTCGGCGAGGCCGTGCCGGCCGGGCCGATCGCCGACGCAGCCTGGATCGCGCGTGCCGACCTGGTGGGCAGGGACTGACAGCGACACGGCGGGCCGGCGCGGGCGCTGGGCACGGTGTCGAGGAACACAGGATCAGGGGAGGGCGCCTACGGGCGCAGCAGGGAGGGCAGGGGCGCTCACGCGCGCGGTGATCGAGGCCATGGGGATGGCCGGCATCGGCGCAGCAGCGGCCTCGGCGCCAGGGATGGCGCGTCGTCGGCCGCGATCGGGCGGTCGGGCGCGGTGCCAGAGCGCGACGGCAAGACCAGGGGCGACAAGATCGAGGGCGCCAAGATCGAGGCCGACAGGCCTGGGGCGACGAGCGCCGAGGCGGCCAGAGCCGGTGCGGCGTGCGCCGTTGCCTGGGGCCAGTGGAGAGGCGAGCGCGAGCGGTCGTGGCATAGCCGCGAGGAGCGCCGCGTAGGCGCCGGTTCGTGTCCGGCGCCGGGGCGGTGCCTCGGTCGGCCGGTCGATGAGGCCCGCGGCCTGGACGCGCAGCCGATCCGGCCAGGCTCAGGCCGTTCCTCGCAACGCCGCCCAGGCCAGGGCGAGGGCGGCCGCCAGGGTCAGCGCCAGCACGCCCCATTCGCGCTTGTCGAAGTGCAGCGCGTCCAGCGGACTGGACTGGTGCAGGCCGCGGCCGCGCCGGCGCAGGCTGAGATAGGCCGCGGCGTTGTAGCCCACCAGAAACATCACCAGTGCGGCCACGCCGAAAGCGATTTGCGCCGCGCTCATGCGCGAGATCGAGTCGGCCAGTGCGTCCAGGGGATCCATGCGCGTCTTTCGCGAGGGGAGGCCCGGCAAGGCTAGCACGCAGCCTGCCGCGCGCCGGGAGCGATCAGGGCAGCAAGGTGCGCTCGGGCAGCCGCACCAGGCCGTGCTCGGCCAGCCACTGCCAGGCGTCTTCGGCGTCGCGCTCGACATAGGCCCGCGCCGAGCCCAGGCGGAAGCTGTAGCCCCAGGCGTCCATGTCGGCCAGGATGCGGTCGCGGCCGGCGCCGGGGATGGCGTCGCCGAGCAGAGTCTGCAGCACGCACACCGCGTCCTCTTCGGCGATCGAGTCGGTGGCGTCGGTGTGCACGGCCGCGCGCCGTTCCGGCGGCAGCACGATCAGGTGGCCGGCTTCATGCAGCAACGAATGCAGCGGCGTGTCGCCGCGGGCGTAGACGGTACTGCCGATCAGCCCGGCTTCGCTGTCGCCCCAATAGCTGCCGGGGATGGCCTGGCCGTCGCCGACCTTTTCCAGGCGCAGGTCGTAGCGTGCCAGCAGGGCGGCGACATCGGCGAAGGCAACGTGGTCCAGGGTCAGCATGGGCGGCAAGGCGGGGTAGGCGGAGACGGTCGCGCTGCGGGCGAGCAGCGCGGACGGATGAAGCGGCATGCGGCTGCTGGCGGCCGGCCGGCGCGGACCCTGGGCCCTGGGGGCTGGGGCCTGGGGCCGAAGCCGCCAGCGCGAGCGAGCCGTCAGCGCGCGGCCAGCGCGCCGGGCCAGGACAGACAACCCGGCCGGTGCGGGCGAACTGCCACGGACGAACGGTTGCCAGCGGCTTGGGGAAGACGTGCACCCGAGCGTCGGGCGGACGAACGCAAGCCTTCCACCCACGCCGCTCCTACAAGCCGCCCACACAGGCCGCTCGCACAAGCCGTCATGCAAGCCGTCATGCAAGCCGTCACGCAAGCCTCTGGCCCGGACGCCCGGCCCGCCGGCAGCGCGCACGCCGCCGACTCGCGCCATGCGCCGGGGCCGGACAGCCGCCGGCGCCGGGCAGGGCTCAGGCCGGAGTCGAGCCCGGGCTGTCGGGCAGGGCCACCGAGATGTCCAGCACTTTGTTGTCGCCCTCGCCGATCAGGTCCACCTTGACCGACTCGGCATCGACGCTGACGTACTTGCGGATCACTTCGAGCAGTTCGCGCTGCAGCATCGGCAGATAGTCGGGGCCGCCCGCGCCGCCGCGGCCGGCGCGCTCGTGGGCGACGATGATCCGCAGCCGGTCCTTGGCGACCGAGGCGGTCTGCTTCTTGGTCAGCAGGAAGTCGAACAGACCCATGAGCTCAACCTCCGAAGATCTTGCTGAAGAAGCCCTTCTTTTCCACCTGGGTGAAGCGCATCGGGCGGGTGTCGCCGAGCAGGCGGGCGACCGCGTCGTCGTAGGCCTGGGCCGCGTCGGATTCGGTTTCCAGGATCACCGGCTCGCCCTTGTTGGAGGCGTTGAGCACGTCGCCGGACTCGGGGATCACGCCGACCGTCTTCAGGCCGAGGATTTCCTCGACGTCGCCGATGCTGAGCATCTCGCCGGTTTCCACCCGCTTCGGGCTGTAGCGGGTCAGCAGCAGGTGCTCCTTGACCCGTTCGCCGTTCTCGGCGCGGCGGGTCTTGGACGAGAGGAGGCCGAGGATGCGGTCGGAGTCGCGCACCGAGGAGACTTCCGGATTGACCACCACCAACGCCTGGTCGGCGACGGACATGGCCAGGAACGCGCCCTTTTCGATGCCGGCCGGCGAGTCGCAGACGATGTAGTCGAAGCCGTCGGCGATCAGATCGTCGAGCACTTTCTGCACGCCTTCCTTGGTCAGCGCGTCTTTGTCGCGGGTCTGCGAGGCGGCCAGGATGAACAGGTTCTCGAAGCGCTTGTCCTTGATCAGGGCCTGCTTGAGGCTGGCTTCGCCGTTGACGACGTTGACGAAGTCGTACACGACCCGGCGTTCGCAGCCCATGATCAGGTCGAGGTTGCGCAAACCGACGTCGAAGTCGATCACGGCGACCTTGTGGCCGCGACGGGCGAGCCCGCAGGAAAGGCTGGCGCTGGTCGTGGTCTTGCCGACGCCGCCCTTGCCCGAAGTGACTACGATGATCTCGGTCAAAACACGTTCCTCCAATGGTGCGGCGTCAATCGAGCGCCGCAATTCTGATTTGCTCGTCTTCCAGCCAGACCTGCACGGCCTTGCCGCGCAACTCCTTCGGGATGTCTTCAAGCACCTTGTAATGGCCCGCGATCGCGACGAGCTCGGCGTAGAACTCGCGGCAGAAGATGCGCGCCTTGTTGTTGCCCTGGGCGCCCGCCAGCGCGCGTCCGCGCAGCGGGCCGTAGATGTGGACCGAACCGTCGGCGATGACCTCGGCGCCGGCGCCGACCGTGGTCAGCACGGTCAGGTCGCGGCCGTCGGCGTAGATCTGCTGTCCCGAGCGTACCGGGGCGGACTGGATCAGGCCAACCGAAGAGGAAGAGACACCAACCGCTGCTCCGCCCCCCGAGCGCGACGTGCCGTCCGGCCCCGCGTTGCCGCCGCGCGACGTGCTGTCCGGCCCCGCGTTGCCGCCGCGCGACGTGCCGTCCGGCCCCACGTTGCCGCCGCGCGACGCGCTATCCGGCGCGCCCGCGCCCCGTGCCGGTTCCGCGGCCGCCGGTCGAGCCCGTTCCGGCTCGGCAGCCCGAGCCGGTTC
>CBIFVU010000272.1:0-5629 GCA_966185905.1 uncultured Lysobacter sp. | reverse complement strand
GGACCGCCCCCGCCTCTCGGCCTGCATCATCGCCTTCGACGAGGCCGACCGGATCGGCGATTGCATCGCCTCGCTGGCGTTCTGCGACGAGGTGGTGGTGGTGGACTCGCACTCGGGCGACGCCACCGTGGCGCTGGCGCAGCAAGCAGGCGCGCGGGTGTTGCAACGCCGCTTCGACGGCTTCCGCAGCCAGAAACAGTTCGCGATCGAGCAAGCCAGGCACGACTGGGTGCTGTGCCTGGACGCCGACGAGCGGGTCGGCCCGGAACTGCGCGAGGCGATCCTGGCCGCGCGCGACCGCGGCTTCGGCGAAGCCGCCGGCTATCGCTTCGCCCGCCTGTCGGATTATTTCGGCCGGTTCCTGCGCCACGGCAACGCCTACCCGGACCGAGTGCTGCGCCTGTTCGACCGCCGCCGCGGCGGCTGGCGCGGCCAGCGCGAGGTGCACGAAGCCGCCAGCGTGGACGGCCCGGTCGCCACCCTGCGCGGCGACCTGATCCATTACCCCTACCGTTCGCTGCAACAGCAGTTGGCCAAGACCGAACGCTACGCGCGGATGATGGCCGAGCACGAGTTCGCCCGCGGCAAGCGCGCCAGCCTGGCCAAGCTGGTGCTGGCGCCGGCGTGGCGGTTCTGGCGCGGCTACCTGTTGCGCGGCGGTTTCCTGGATGGCTGGCACGGGCTGGTCTACGCCTACGTGCGCGCCAACTACGTGCGCCAGAAGACCATCATGCTGTGGCTGCTCGAACGCGGCCAGCCGGTGGCCACGCCGCCGCGCGACTGAGCCGGCCGTTCAGCCCGCGCGCTCGCGCGGGCGCGCTTCCAGCAGGACGAAGCCGTACAGCACGCCGATCGCCACGGCATAGAACGAGGCCACCAACTGGTGAGCGAAGATCGACTGGCTGCTGCCGTTGAGCATGTAGACCAGCACCAGCACCAGCCCGGCCAGCGCAGTGCTGCGCGCGCGGCCCTCGCCGAAGCGGCGCAGGTACAGCGCGAACAGGCCCAGCGGCACCAGGTACACCGCGAGCAAGGCCAGCAAGCCGGGCACGCCCATGGTCGCGGCCCATTCGGCCGCGTCGTTGTGGGCGTGGCCGAGCTTGCAGAATTCCACCCGCGGCGCCGGCGGCACGCACAGCGGCGAGTTCAGCACCACTTGCTCGAACCGGCCCACGCCGATGCCGGTCAGCGGGTAGTCGGCGAAGGTCTGGCCGGCCAGTTCGTACAGGGTCACGCGCGAGCCGACCGAGGACATGGCGTCGCCGTCCATCAGACGCTGCACGTCCGAACGCAATTCCTGGATGCGCGTGGCCCGCGCCAGCGGCTCCACCCACAGGCTGGCCGCCACGGCCAGCGCCGCCAGGGCCAGCATCGCCCAGGACAGGCGCCGCGCGCGCCCGCCGCTGACCAGCAAGGCCGCGATCAGCACGATGCCCAGCCCCGGCCAGACCCCGCGGCTGCCGCTCAGGGCCACCGCGGCCACGCCGAAACCGCAGGCCACGGTGGTCCACAGCAATTCCCCCGGCGGCCGGCAGAACACTGCCAGCACCACCAGCGCGATCAGCGCATCGGCGAAGACGATGGCGTTGGCGGTCCAGCCCGCGGCACGCTCCATGCCGCTGCCGACCTGGAAGGCCGCGACCGCGAAACCGCCGACCAGCCCGACCAGGGCGCCGCGCCACAGCCAGCGCCGGTCCGGCCGGTAGGCCACCACCATCAGGGCGAAGAACGGCAGGGTCAGCAGCCGCAGGCGGTTGTCGACTTCGCGCCAGCGCACGTCGAAATGGAACTTGGACACCAGCACCACCACCACCACGCCGAGCATGCTCCACCACAGCAGCCGCAGCGCGCCGTGGCACTGGCGCCAGCCGTGGACGAGCGGGCCGGGCGAGATCGCCAGCGCGATCAGGGCCAGGGCCACGAACGGGCTGAGCCCCAGCGGGGTGGAGATCAGGGTCGCCGGCAGGCAGAACAGGCCGATCTCCAGCACGCGCCGCGCCAGCCGCGCGCGCGGCGCCGGGCCCGCGGACGCCTGCGGGCCACTGGCGGGGAAATCGGGCGACATGGCCACCGCCTCAGTCCAACTCGTCGTATTGATGATCGTCCTCGTGCGGGAGCAGGGGCGGGGAGTCCGGGCAGGCCAGGCGCGCCGCATACGGCACCAGCCACCAACTGCGCCGGTTGGAGCGGCCGATCAGCTCGGACTGGTCGCGGTCCACGCAGGCCGGCAGCGCCGATTCCTGCACGAACAGCCAGCGCCGCTGCGGCGCCTGGCGCTGCCAGGCCAGGCCGCGTTCGAGCTGCTTCTGCCAGCGCAGCCGGAAGCCGAACGTGGTCGTGCCGGCAGGCGCCATCAACAGATTCTGCTCCTTCCAGGCCACCAGGCCCAGCTCGGCCTCCGGGCCGATGCGCTCAGCGGTGCGCTCCATCACACCGCGCGCAGAGGAGGAGTCGTTGAGCACCGGCGTGATCAGCAGCCCGTACAGCACCCACAGCCCGCACAGGGTCGCGGCCATCGCCTGCATCGGCCGGCGCCGGCCGAACCACAGCAGGCTGGCCGCGCCCCAGGCGCCGATCGCCAGCAGTCCGGCCTCCAGCGCGCGGCCGCCGTCGGTGAAGCCGCGCTCCAGGACCAGCTTGGCCTCGAAGTCCGGATTGCCCCACCACATCGACAGGCCGATGCCGAGCATGGCCACGGTCAGGAACAGGGCGAAGCCGAACGCGATCCGGCGCGGCCACGCGCGGCGCACGATGCCCGGCAGCAAGGGCGCGAAGGCCAGGCAGGCCATCGGCAGCGACGGCAGGATGTAGACATCGCGCTTGCCGTCGGGAATGGAGAAGAACACGATCACCAGCGCCCACCACGCCAGCGGCAGCAGGTAGCGCGCATCGGCGCGGCCGAGCCGGCGGCGCCAGGCGCACAGCGCCCACGGCAGCGCGAACATCAACGGCAGCCACATCGAGAACATCACCCCGAGGTGGTACCAGACCGGCTGGTGATGGTCCCAGGACTTGGCGTAGCGGCCGGCGGTCTGGCGGAACAGAATGTCGTTGAGATAGGCCTGGTAGCTGGGATCGCTGTGGGTCAGAGCGACGCTCACCATCGGCACCACCCACAGCGACACCGCCACCACGAACGCCAGCGGCCCCAGCCAGAAACGCGGGTTGCCGATGCCGGCGCGCACCGGCAGGCGCGTCCACGCCAGCAGCCGCGCGCCCAGGCCCTCAGGCCGGCCCGCGGCAAGCCGGGCCTGCAGCGGCCGCAGCACCGCCGCCAGCGCCACCGGCGCCAGCATCAGCAGGGCGATGCCGCCCACGCCCTTGGTGATGGTGCCGATGCCGGCGGCGAACCAGCCCAGCATCCAGAACCGCCAGGACGGACCGGTCAGCAGGTGGCGCAGCAGGCCGTAATTGGCCAGGGTGATCCAGAACACCACCGACGGGTCGATCTGGGCCTTCTTGGCCTGGTAGACGAAGTGCAGGGTCAGCAGCAGCGCCCAGCCGGCATAGAAACCGACCCGGCGGGTCCACAGCCGCCGGCCAAGATCGACCACGCACCACAGCGTGCCCAGGGCAGCCAGCAGCGAGGGCAGCAAGAAAGCCACCCGCCAGTTGCCGGTGACCAGGTAGGCGACCGCCTCGGTCCACATGAACAACGGCGGCTTGTCCGAATACAGCTCGATGCCGCGGTGCGGGAACAGCCACTGCCCGCTCTCGACCATCTGCTTGGCCACCAGAGCGAAGCGCGGCTCATCTGCGGGCCAGGGATCCCGAAGGCCCAGGCCGGCGCCCAGCACCAGCCAGGCGACGATCCAGAACAGCCAGGCGTGGCGGGAGCGGTCGGTCTTGAACATGCGCAGGCTCTTGAATATCCAGGAAATGATACGCAGCCAGCGCGGCTGGGTGGAGGGGGCGGCGGCGACCGGACCGCGCCCGCTCACCTTCGGGTCATCGGTTCAGCTTGCCGCGGCGCCGTCCGCTGCCGGACGCCGGCGCAGGCGCGCATAGAAGAAGCCGTCGCCGCCGGCCTCGCCGGGCAGGCGCTGGCGGCCGACCCCGCGGTCGTGGCCGTAGCGCGCGTCCAGCGGCTCGGCCTCGGCGTCCGGGGTGCGCGCCAGGAAGGCGCGCACCTGGGCCTCGTTTTCGTCCTGCAGGATCGAGCAGGTCGCGTAGACCAGCGCGCCGCCGGGCGCCAGGGTCGGCCACAGCGCGTCCAGCAATCGCGCCTGGACGAGGTTAAGCGCGGCGATGTCGGATTCGCGTCGGTGCAGGACCACGTCGGGCTGGCGCCGGACGATGCCGGTGGCCGAGCACGGCGCATCCAGCAGGATCGCGTCGAACGGGCGGCCGTCCCACCAGGCGTCCCGGTCGGCGGCGTCGGCGGCGCGCAGTTCCGCGCGCGCCTCCAGGCCCAGCCGGACCAGGCCGGCGCGCACGCGCTGCAATCGCGCCGGGTCCAGGTCCAAAGCGAGCACCTGCGCCGCCGGGTCGCGTTCCAGCAGGTGCGCGGTCTTGCCGCCGGGAGCGGCGCAGGCGTCGAGCACGCGCGCACCGGGCGGCGGCGCCAGCGCCTGGACCGCCCATTGCGCGGAAACATCCTGCACCGAGACCTCGCCCTCGGCGAAGCCCGGCAGGCCGGCCACCGGCACCGCCTGGGCCAGGCGCAGCGCCTGCGGCGGCGCCTCGTCCTCGACCGGCGCCTCCAGCCCGGCCGCCGCCAGGCGCGCTCGATAGGCCTCGCGGTCGCCGCGCACCCGCAGCCACATCGGCGGCGCCAGCGCGCTTTCGGCCAGGATCCCGGCGTAATGCGCCGGCCAGTCGCGGCGCAAGCGCCCGCGCAGCCAGCTCGGCCAGTGCGAATGACTCGGATCCACGGCTGGCAGGCCGTCGCGCTGGGCGCGGCGCAGCAAGGCATTGACCAGGGCCGCCTGATGCGAGTGGCCGAGCGCGCGCGCCGCTTCCACGGTTGCGTCCACAGCGGCGTGTTCGGGCAGGCGCAGCGGGTCCAGTTGGGCCAGCCCGGCCAGCAGCAGCGCGCGCACCGGGCCGTCGCGGCGCGACAGCGGTCGCGGCATCCAGGCCTCCAGCGCGCGCTCGTAGCGCAGCGGCTGGCGCAGCACGGCGAAACAGATCGCCTCCAGCAAGGCGCGGTCGCGCGGATCGGCCAGCACCGGCAGCACCTGGCCGAGTTCGGCTTTCAGCGAGCGGCCGCCGTGCAGCACCGCATCGAGCACGCGCGCGGCCAGTGCACGCACTTGCGCGCCGGGGTGGTCGGACACCGGCAGCGCCGGCGACGCGGGCGTGGAAGGCTTGCCGGCGGACGTCCGGCCGGCCGGCGCCTTGGCCGCTGCGGCGGCCTTCGCCGCAGCGCCGCGCGGGCCGGTACGGCCAGCACTGTTCCGCCCCGCGGCCGAGCGCGATGCCGGCGCGCCGGCGCGGCGGCCGGCGGGGCCGGCAGAGGAATCGTTGCGGCGCGCGGGCCGCGGCCCCTCATCGCCCTCGCGCCGCGGCCGCGGCGGCGAATCCGGCGCGTGGCGCGAGCCAGCCCCGGGGCCGCGCCGCGCGGAGGAACTGCGCTCGCCGCGGCCCTCGCCTGCGGCGCCCGCCGAGCGCGGCGGCGCCCGCGCAG
>CBIFVU010000271.1:0-5642 GCA_966185905.1 uncultured Lysobacter sp. | reverse complement strand
GCCGGCATCCCCGAGGCGGTGCTGCAGTTCCTGCCCGGCGACGGCGCCACCGTCGGCGCGGCGCTGACCCGCGACCCGCGCGTGGCCGGCGTGGCCTTCACCGGCTCGACCGACACCGCCCGCGCGATCAACCGCGCCCTGGCCGCGCGCGACGCCGCCATCGGCGTGCTGATCGCCGAGACCGGCGGCCAGAACGCGCTGATCGCCGACTCCTCCTCGCTGCCCGAGCAACTGGTCAAGGACGCCATCGGCTCGGCCTTCACCTCCGCCGGCCAGCGCTGCTCGGCCGCGCGCGTGCTGTTCGTCCAGGACGACATCGCCGACAAGGTGATCCACATGCTCGGCGGCGCCATGGCCGAGCTGAAGGTAGGCGATCCGGGCCTGCTGTCCACCGACGTGGGTCCGGTGATCGACGAGGACGCGCTGAAGATGCTGCGCGAACACGCCGAGCGCATGGATGCCGAGGCCGCCAAGATCGCCGAGGTCGCGCTCGGCGCCGAGACCGCGCACGGCAGTTTCTTCGCCCCGCGTGCCTATGCGCTCAAGTCGCTGGACCAGTTGCACAAGGAAGTCTTCGGCCCGGTCCTGCACGTGATCCGCTGGAAGGCCGATCAGCTCGACGCGGTGATCGATGCGATCAACGCCACCGGCTACGGCCTGACTCTGGGCATCCACTCGCGCATCGACGAGACCATCGAGCGCATCAGCGCCCGGGTCAAGGTCGGCAACTGCTACGTCAACCGCAACCAGATCGGCGCGGTGGTCGGGGTGCAGCCCTTCGGCGGCCAGAACCTGTCCGGCACCGGCCCCAAGGCCGGCGGCCCGCACTACCTGCCGCGCTTCACCACCGAAAAGACCATCACCGTCAACACTACGGCGGCCGGCGGCAACGCCTCGCTGCTGACCCTGGGCGACTGACGGCTCGCGAGGGCCGGCGCCTGCCGGCCTTCGCGTTCTTGCACGCACGAGCGGCGCGAGCCGCGGCCGCGACTTCTTGCTTGCGACGCAAGCGAGGTGTCGCGGTCGCGGCTTGCGCCGCTCCTACACTCGGTCTTCGTGCAGCCGCGCTCCGGACTGTAGGAGCGGCGCAAGCCGCGACTGCGCCAGAACAACCACGACGAAAACCCGCCAGCCCGCGACACTCCGCTGAAGACCCGCCTCTGCCAGCGGAGCCGCAACGCCCATTGCCTCGCACGCCCCCCAGCCTGCGACCGCAGTCGCAACACGCCCCCGCCCCCGCCGCAGTACCCTGCGCGCACCCCAGGGGAGAACCGCCATGCTCCGCACCACTGCGCTCTGCGCCGCACTGTGCGCGCTCGCCGCCTGCGCCTCGCTGGCGCCGCTGCCGGTCAAGCCCGGCGATCCCAGCGCTTGCGCCGAGCGCCGCCAGGACCGCGTGCTGTTCGGCATGAACAGCCCCGACGGACCGGTCAGCGATGCGCAATTCCAGGCATTCCTGGCCGATACGGTCACCCCGCGCTTCCCCGCCGGGCTGACCGTCTACGCGGCCAAGGGACAGTGGCGTGGCGACAGTGGCCAGGTCGAACAGGAGGACGCGCGCGCCCTCGATCTGATCCACGCCGACACCGCCCAGGCGCGCCAGCGCGTAGTCGAGATCGCCGAGGCGTACAAGCGGCGCTTCAAGCAGGAAGCGGTGCTGATCGTCAGCGCGCCGGTACGGGCGTGCTTCGCCGCTGCCGATGATCGGACCGGCGCATCGGACCGGTGAGGCGCTCCGGGCGCAAGCTCCCCCCGCACTGAAGGCCCTTCCACGAGCGCACGAGCCGGGCCGCTCGTGCCATCGCCTTGCGATCCGAGGCTTTCGGCCTGGACCACCGGAGCGCCCTTCAGCGCCTCAGTTCGGTCGGCTGCTCCAGCAACCACACCGCCTCGGCCAAGTCCCCGGCCTTGGCCGCCAGCACCGCCTGGGCATCGGCGATGCCGCGGTTGTAGTAGTAAGCGCCCAGCTCTTGGGAAATGAAGTCGATCAGGAATTCTGCATCGAAGCGGCCGATCTGCTGCTTGAGTTCCTGGCTGAAATAGCGCTGCAGCTTGGCCGCCAGCACCGCCTTTTCCTCGGGGTCGAACCGGATCGCCGCCATCTCGCCTCGTCTCTGGCGGACACCGCGTCCGCGCGCCAATGGCGCGCCGGGGCCGCGGCGCGGGCTCACTCCATCGCCGGGCCGTCGATGCGGCGGCTCCAGTCCTCGACCTGGCCGCGCGCCAGTCGCGCCGCCACCAGCTTGCGCCAGGACGGCACCAGCGGCAAGGCCAGTGCGGTCTCCAGTTCGGCGCGATCCAGCGTGCGGGTGTAGAGCATCGTGCCGATCCGCTGCAGGCTCCACTGCGGCCAAGGCCGCTCGAACAAGACCAGGCGGCCGCCCGCGGCGGCCACGCCGGATTCGAGCACGCGGTAATACCACCCCGTGCGGCCGGTGGCCTGCACCCTGCGCGCCATGTCGGCGACGCCGAAGCGATCGTTGAGCTTCCAGCAGGGCTGCCGGCCCTGGCTGACCTCGAGCACGGCGGTCCCGAAGCGGTAGCGGTCGCCCAGGCAGACCCCGGCCTCGGTCAGGCCGCTGCTGCTGAGGTTCTCGCCGAAGCCGCCCGGCGCGGCCAGCGCCGCGCGCTCGCCCACCTGCGCGCGCCAGTAATCATAGTGATCGTAGGCGTAGTGGTGTACGGCTTTGTCCGGCCCACCGTGCACGCGCAAGTCGCCCTGCTCGTCGCCCTCCAGGCCGAGTTCGCCGATCGCCACCGGCCCGGCGAACGCCGTCTTGGCGATGGCGCTGACGCTGCCCGGGCGGGTGTAGGCGCGGGCGCGGCCGCGCAACACGGCGGCGACGACCACGCCGCGTCCGGCGCCGTTGTGGATATCCGATGGCACGCGCGTTCCTCCGGCACGACGCCGGCCGCGCCTGGGCGCGGCCGGCAGGGACGTCAACCCAGGTCGGACAGAGCCGCACCGAAGTTGATGTGGAACGCTTGGTCCTGGATCACCAGCGCCGGCACCGAGACCACGCCGGCGGCGCGGGCCTCCTCCAGCCGACGGCGATCCTCGCCCAGGTGCACGACCTCGACCTCGAAGCGCTGGCGGTCGATGGCTTCGGCGACCTGCTGTTCGGCGGCCACGCAGACCGGGCAACCGGCATGAAAGAACACGGCTTTCTGACGCATACTGAAGACTCCTCTTGCTTGCTCTTGACGGGTGGTGAGAGGAAGGGCGGCGTTCCGATGGCAGTCGGGCGCCGCCCGCCTATTCCGCTTTCGCGGAATGCGGGCGCGGCGGCGCACGGCCGCCGCGGGAAGGGGAAAGGGATGGCGCCGCGCCGGCCTGTGCAGCGGCGCCCTGGCGGAAACGCGATGCGACGGCATCGGCGGCGATGGCGCCGGCTTCGCCGCGCGGACGATGCTCGGGACAGTCCACGCGCAGTTGGCCATCGCCGAAGGGCGCGCCGACGAAGGCGCAGTAATGCACCCGCTCGCCGCTGCCCTGGAACGGGCGGAAGAACTCGCAGCCGGCGCAAGTGCGCAGGCCGCTGGCCAAGCCTTCGGCCTGGGCCTGCTGGATCAGCAATTGCAGGCTGCGCGCGAATGCGGCCAGGTCGGGCGCGGGCAAGGCCGCCAGCAGGCGCTCGCCGGCGCCGCCGAGCGCGCGCTGGCGCCGCAGCCAGGCCAGTCCGCGCCGGGTGGGATGGATGCGGACCGCGCGGCCATCGTCGGGATCGCGCGCACGGCGCAGCAGCGCGCGCGCCTCCAGCGCAGCCAGGGTGTCGCTGGCGCTGGCCGGCGAAACGCCCAGGCGCTCGGCCAGCTCGCCCACGCGCCAGCCCTGGCGCCGATGCCCCAGCAATTCCAGCATCGCGCGCTGGGCCGGATGCAGGCCGTGCGGATCGCCATCGCGCCACTGGCTGGCGCGCAGCACCCCGGCCAGGCGCTCGATGCCCAGGGCGGTCTGTCGCAGCGATGGCAAGTCGGCGGCCACGACCATATTGTTAGGAGTCCTAACTATCAGGTCAAGCCTTCGGCTGCGCAACGCTGTGTGCGGCGCACGGCGCAGCCGGGCAAAAGAAAAGCCCCGCCGGAGCGGGGCTTGGCTTGCGGACCCGGCCCGGCCGCCGGAGCGGCCGGGAGGAGCGCGATCAGAACTTGTACTGCGCGGCGATGCCGAACAGGTCGGCGTGACCCTTGAACTTGCCGACCAGGGTCGAACCGCTGGTGGACACCACGTCCACGTCCGGGCTGTCGATCGCGATGCGGGTGTAGGCCGCATCCACGCTCCAGTTCTGGCTGGCGTTCCAGGTCAGGCCCAGCGAGTACAGGGTGCGGTCGTTGTCGGGCAGGCGCGGGGTGCGGTGGGTGTCGTTGGTCGGGGTCTCGTCCAGAGCGATGCCGCCGCGGAGAGTGAAACGATCGTTGAGATCGTACTCGGCGCCCAGCGCGTACATCATGGTGTCTTCCCACTCGAACGACTCGCTGGCCACCGGCGTGCCGTTGGAACGGACGATGTCCACCGACTGCAGCGAATGCCAATCGGTCTTCTGCGCATCGAACATCATGCGGAACTGGTCGGTGAAGGCGTAGGAGATGCTCAGCGTGTCGGTGCTCGGGGTGGTCAGCTTGGCGCCGCCCGGACCGGTGTTGTACTGGGTCACGCGAGCGCCGGCCAGCAGCGCATCGACCGCGGCGGGCTTGGTGAAGGTGACGGTGCCTTCCAGCTCGTGGTCGATCTCGGAACGGTGCGAGTAGCCGATCGACAGACGGTCGGTGGGCTTCCACTGGAAGCCGAGGATCCAGCCGATGCCGTTGTCGTCGCCCTTGACCTTGACCGCACCGTCGTTGCGCTGCGGACCGAACGGCGTGTTCGGGGTCATGCACGCGGCGGGCGACAGGCGGCAGATGGCCGAACCGAAGTCCACGGCGTTGGTCAGGGTGGCTTCGGCGCGCTCGTAGATGAAGCCGGCGCCGACCGAGAAGCGATCGGTCACCTTCACCGCGGCGGACAGGGTCAGGTCGATGGTCTTCACCTCCGACTCCAGCGCGTGGTAACGGCCGACCCAACCATCGTCGTACTCGGTCTTCAGGCCGAACGGCGCGCTGAGCTGGGCGCCGAGGGTGAGCTTCTCGAAGGAGCCCGACAGCGGCACCACGACCGAGAAGGCCGGCACCGGGGTGATGTCGCCCGGGTCGCCGCCGTTGCCGCCGGTCAGCGGACGCGAGAGCGGGGTGCCGGCAGCAGCGTTGCCGCCGCCGCGGAACTTGGCGGTCAGGTCGATCGCGGTCACATCGCCACGGATGGTGGTCGTGTCCAGGTTCACCATCGCCGCCGGGTTGTTCGACACGACCGACGCGTCGCCCTCGGCGACGGCACTGCCGGCGAACGCACGACCCTGGTTCTTGACGCTGTTCTCGCGGATCTGGAAACCGGTGGCGCTGGCCGAGCCGAAGCTGATGACGCCAGCGATACCGAGCGCGAGCGCGCTCAGGCGGGTGAAGCGGTGTGAGGCTTGCATGCGTGTAGTCTCCGTTGGAGTATTTTTTGTCTGACTCGGCCGTGTGCACGGAGCGATGGAGCCCAGGCCCTGTGCCGCCGGAAACCCCTCCCGACGTACGACGCCGTATGCACTATAGCGCGGCCATTA
>CBIFVU010000270.1:0-5673 GCA_966185905.1 uncultured Lysobacter sp. | reverse complement strand
CGGCGGCCACGGTCAAGCCGCTGGTCAACGACCCCTGGCCCTGGGTCTGGGGCGTGGAACTGATCGACACCGGCGCGCGCCGCCGGGTGACGCCGCCGGCCGGCGCCTGCGAGCGCTTCGAGGACCTGCCGCTGCACAACTTCCTCGGCAATGAAGGCAACGCGCCCGAGTTCCCGGGCTACAGCTGCACCCAGGCCCGCGGCAATGCGTTGTGGAGCCTGCGCAACGGCTCCAACAACCTCTCGGCCTTCGGCAACTTCAGCTACGACCTGGACAACGGCATCCAGGTCTGGGCCAGCGCCTCGGTCTGGGACAGCGAAGGCGAATCGCGCCAGGACGAGGCGCTGCGCTTCGAGCTCAACCGCGGCGGCGCGTTCTACGACCAGGGCACCGGCCAGACCTACCAGGCGCGGCGCGCCTTCACCGTGCCCGAGGCCGGCGGCCGCGATCCGTTCCTGTTCTATACCAACGAGCGTTCCTGGGACCTGGCCGGCGGCCTGCGCGGCCGCTTCGGCGAGCGCTTCGACTGGGACCTGACCGTCGGCCGCACCGAATACAAGGTCGATTTCAGCTTCCCGGCGATGCTCCAGAGCGCGGTCGACGACTATTTCCTGGGGCCGCAATTGGGCACCAACGGCGGACTGCCGGTGTATCGCCTGGACATGGAGCGGTTCTGGAACCCGATGAGCGTGGATCGCTTCCGCCAGCTCACCACCCACGGCCACAGCAGCGCCAAGTCGTGGATGAACCAGGCCCAGTTCGCGCTCAGCGGCGAGCTGTTCGAGCTGCCGGCCGGCCCGGTCGGCTTCGCCGGCGTGCTGGAGGCCGGCTCGCAGGGCTATCGTCTCAGCCCCGACCCGCTGACCTTCGGCCCGGGCAAACAGTACGACCAGCCCGGCGGCACCCACCAGGGCGGCGGCGACCGCAAGCGCTATGCCGTCGGGGTGGAGTTCAAGCTGCCGCTGCTGCAGACCCTGGACCTGACCACCGCCGGCCGTTTCGACCGCTACGACGACGACGCGCGCAAGGAGAGCAACTTCACCTGGAACGCCGGCCTGGAGTGGCGGCCGATCCAGAGCCTGCTGGTGCGCGGCGCCTACAACACCACCTTCCGCGCGCCGGACATGCACTACCTGTTCGCCACCAGCGGCACCGGCACCCAGGAAGACGCCGACGTGGCCACCTGCATCAACCGCGGCCTGGGCCCGAACTGCGGCTCGCAGGCGCTGTACTACCGCCACGAGATCAGCCGCACCGGCAACCTCAAGCTCGACAGCGAGACCGGCAAGTCCTGGAGCGCCGGCCTGGTCTGGGACGCGACCGAGAACCTGTCCTTCAGCGCCGACTACTGGCGCATGACCATCGACAACCAGGTGCGCGATTTCAACATCGCCGACATCCTGGAACTGGAGAGCCAGTGCATCAACGGCGTGCCGCGCCGTCCGGAGGACCGCATGCAGGTCAGCCCGGGCTCGGCCACCTGCGCCAGCATCCAGTCGCGGGTGAGCCGCAGCGCGCCGGGCACCAACCAGGCCGGCGTGGCCGACGCCAACTATCCGCTGGGGCAGGTGGTCTCGGTCAGCAGCGGTCCGATCAACATCGCCTACCGCGAGGTCGCCGGCGTCGACGTCTCCGCGCGCTACAAGCTGCCGGCCACCCGCTGGGGCGATTTCAGCTTCGCCCTGAACTACACCAACCAGCTCAAGAACAACGAGCAGCGCGACCCCGGCGCGCCGATGCAGGAGAACCGCGACGCGGAGATCCGCACCTTCGCCCGCGCCAGCGCCAGCTGGAACCGCGGTCCCTGGAGCGCGACCCTGTTCGCCAACCGCATCGGCCACACCAACGGCGACAACTACAACCGTTGCGCGCCGATCCTGCCGGGCCAGCCGGCCGGCGAGTGCCGCATGGTCGGCAAGCTGAAGGCGCCGGTCTATTTCAATCTGACCGCTGGTTACCAGTTGACCGAGCAGGCCCGGGTCAACCTGTACATCGACAACCTGTTCGACGAGGCCGACTACAAGGATCCCTACAAGATGTTCTTCGCCTATGCCAACGAGCGGGTGTTCTCGCGGGTGGGTCGTGAAATCTCGGCCGAATTCGTTTACAAGTTCGATTGAACCGGGCCGGTCGGGCCACGGCGGTCGTCCAGCGGCGATCGGCGGCGGCGCGGCCCATCGGTACGATCCATCGGTATCGCGCGCAGGGCCTGCCCGGGGCTCTGCGCGCGGCGTCACTCCGCCGCTGGTCCGGCGCGCGCCCGCAAGGGCGGGCTCCGGCCTGGCGGCGGTTCCTCCCGGGCAAGGCGGTGTACCCCTCCAGCGCGTCGGAATGCGCGCTGTGAGGTTTGTCCGGAGCTCGGATCGGGAGCGCGGGGATCGCGCTCCCGTTTTTTCGCTGCCGCCGGCCGCCGCGTGGTCCGTGCCGATGCTGCGGTCCGCCGCCCGGCGCGCTGTCGATGCCGACACTGCAGTCCGCCGCCCGGTGGGATACTTCCGGTTCGCGTTCCCGGTTCGCCGCTTGGCAGGCCGCCGCGTGCTGCGAACGGCCGCTGTCGCGCGGACCGTCCGGGCCGCCCCGGCTGTCCATGATTCGGCCGTCCCTTGTTCGGCCAGCCGCTCCCCGACCAGCCGCTTGCTGGCAAGCCGCTCCCTGGCCAGTCGCTGCCTGGCCGGCCGTTCCCCGCAGGGCCGTCCGGCCCGCGCCGCCCGGCGCCCGACCCGCAACCGCGCCGCCCGCCGGCGCCCCGACCGCATCAGGTGATGGCATGGTTCGCATCCGGTCCTTCCGCCTTGGCTTTTCTCCCCGCCGCTCCCGGGCACGCATCGGCCTTGTCGCCGCCGCGCTGCTGGCGCTGGCCTGGCTGAGCGGCCCGGTCGCGGCCGCGGCGCTGCAAGCGCGCGAGTTGCACCAAGGCTGGCAATTCCGCCTGCTGCCCGACGATCCGCAGGCGGCCGAGCACGCCGCCGCCACCCAGTGGCGCCCGGCGCAGGTGCCCGGGCATGTGCATACCGACCTGTTCGCCGCCGGGCTGATCCCGGACCCGTATGTCGGCGCGCCGGAAGCGGGCCTGCAATGGATCGGCCTGGCCGGGTGGGAATACCGCACCGTCTTCGATCTGGACCCGGCCACCCTGCGCCGCGCCCGCAACGAGTTGGTGTTCGACGGCCTGGACACCTTCGCCACGGTCTATCTCAATGGCCGCGAGTTGCTGCGCGCCGACAATGCCTTCCGCACGTGGCGGGTGGATGCCGGCGGCCGCCTGCGCGAGCGCGGCAACGAGCTGCGGGTGGTGTTCGCCTCGCCGATCCGCAAGCTGCTGCCGCAGGTGCAGGCCATGCCGCACAAGATCGCCGGCAATTACCCCTCGCCCTATGGCGACGAACCGCGCGATGCGATGACCGCCAACTTCGTGCGCAAGCCCGGCTACCACTACGGCTGGGACTGGGGCCCACGCTATGTCAGCGCCGGGCTGTGGCGCGGCGTACGCCTGGAAAGCTGGGACCGACTGCGCATCGCCGACCTGCACCTGGAGCCGCGTGCGGTCGCGCGCGAGCGCGCCGAGGGCGAGGTGCGACTGCAGATCCAGGCCGTGGCCGCCGGCAGCGCCACGGTCGAGATCGAATACGCCGGCCCCGACGGCGCAACCACCACCCTGAGCCGGCCGGTGCAGTTGCGTGCAGGCGACAACCCGGTGGCCGTGCCGCTGCGGATCGAACGGCCGCGGCTGTGGTATCCGGTGGGCTATGGCGAGCAGGCGCTGTACACCTTCAAGGCGCGCGTGCGCGACGGCGACGGCGAGCAGGCCAGCGCGCAACGCCGCACCGGCCTGCGCAGCGTCGCGCTCAAGCGCGAAAAGGATGCCAACGGCCAGGGCTTTGCATTCCTCATCAACGGTATCGAGGTCTTCGCCAAGGGCGCCAACGCCATCCCCTTCGACGCCTTCCCGGCGCGGGTGGACCGCGCCCGGCTGCGCCGCGACCTGCAATCGGCGCGCGACGCCAACATGAACATGATCCGCAACTGGGGCGGCGGCTACTACGAATCCGACGCGTTCTTCGAGATCGCCGACGAACTGGGCCTGATGGTGTGGCAGGACTTCATGTTCGGCGGCGGCATGCCCCCGGGCTACGACCCCGCGTTCCGCGCCAGCGTGGTCGCCGAGGCGCGCGACAACGTGCGCCGCCTGCGCAACCACCCCAGCATCGTGCTGTGGTGCGGCAACAACGAGGAGGAGACCGCCTGGAAGGACTGGGGCCACGGCACCAAGCTCAAGCAGGCCGATCCGGTCTTCGCCGAGAAAGTGTGGAACGGCTATGTCGCCTTGTTCGGCCAGGATCTGCGTGCGGTGGTGGCCGAAGAGGGCGCCGGCGTGCCGTATTGGTCCAGCTCGCCCAGCAACGATCTGGCCGAGAAGGCCAACGATTCGGCCAACGGCGACAAGCACTACTGGGACGTGTGGGGCGGTCCGGCGCTGCCGGCCACCGCCTATCTGGACGAGCGCCCGCGCTTCATGTCCGAGTACGGGCTGCAAGGCTGGCCGTCGCTGCGCACCATCGGCGCGTTCGCCAAGCCCGAGGAGCAGGGCATCGATACGCCGGTGATCCGGGCCCACCAGAAGTTCCTCGCCGGCGACGGCAACACCCGCTTGCTCAAGTACGTGGAGGGCGAATACGGCGCGCCGCGCGATTTCGCCGACTTCGTTTACCTCAGCCAGCAGGTCCAGGCCGAGGGCATCGAACTGGCCGCCTTGCACCATCGCGCCTCGCGCCCGCACACCATGGGCTCGCTGTACTGGCAATTGAACGATGTCTGGCCGGGCGCGTCCTGGGCCAGCCTGGACTACTACGGGCGCTGGAAGCCACTGCATTTCCACGCCCGGCGCTTCTTCGCCGACCTCGCCATCGCGCCGCTGCGGCGGCCGAAGCAACAACGCACCGAGCTGACCCTGGTCTCGGACCGGCAGCAGGCGGTGGCCGGCCAGTGGCGGTTGCGGGTGATGGATTTCGACGGCCGCGTGCATCGCGACGAGCGCGTTGCGGTCGAGGTGGCGCCGTTGTCGGCCCAGCGCGTGGGGGCCTGGAGCGACGCCGAACTGCTCGGCCGCGCCGATCCCGCGCGCACCGTGGCGGTGTTCGACTGGATCGTCCAGGGCCGTACGGTCTCGCGCAACACGGTGTATTTCGGACCCGCCAAGACCCTGGCCTGGCAGGACCCCAAACTGGACGCGCAACTGCGCCGCGAAGGGCAGGGCTACCGCTTGCGCCTGCGCGCCGCAGCCGTGGCGCGCGCAGTGTGGATCGACTTCGGCGACCACGACGCGACGTTGGCCGACAACGCCTTGACCCTGCTGCCCGGCGAGACGGTCGAGATCGGCCTGACCTCGCCCGCCGACCTGGACAGCCTGCGCCGCTCGCTGAGCCTGCGTTCGCTGTACCGCCGCTAGCCGCCGGCCAAGGCGCCGCCCCGCACGCGGCACACCGGCCCCTGCGTCCCTGCGAACCCCGCCCCCTGTCGCACAGGGGGCGCAAGCCCGCGCGCCCGTTGCCGCGCGCCTCACCGCGCGCCTATCTTGATGCCGCAGACCTGCCGCACCCGGCCCCAGACCGAGCCCGCCACCCAATCCCCAATCCCCAATCCCGAATCCCGAATCCCGAATCCCGAATCCCGAAT
>CBIFVU010000269.1:0-5697 GCA_966185905.1 uncultured Lysobacter sp. | reverse complement strand
TCGCCCTGGTCGGCAAGGCGCCGGGCCGCTACAACCTGATGCTCGGCGCCGACCACCGCGGCCAGCGCCTGAACGTGCTGTACCGCGAGAACATCGCCGAGGCCGAGATCCTGGCCGCGCTGGACCCGTTGCTGGCCGCCTACGCTGGCGAACGCGAGGACGGCGAGGGCTTCGGCGACTTCCTGCTGCGCCGCCGGCTGGTGAGCGTGCCCTACCCCACCCCCACCGGCATTCCCCTCGCCCTGGTTGCTGAAGAGGCCTCCGCATGAGCGCTCCGACCGATCCTGTCACCGCCGCCGAATCCCCGCGCGCGCTGGCCGAACTCAACGCCTGGCTGGGCACCCGCAGCGCGCAGCAGCGCGTGGCCTGGGCGCTGGAGAACACCGCCGGCGAGCACGCGCTGTCCTCCAGCTTCGGCGCGCAGTCGGCGGTCTCGCTGCACCTGGTCACCCAACAGGCGCCGCGGATCCCGGTGATCGTGGTCGATACCGGGTATCTGTTTCCGGAGACCTACCGCTTCATCGATGAACTCGGCGAGCGGCTGGCGCTCAACCTCAAGGTCTACCGCCCGCAGATCGGCGTGGCCTGGATGGAGGCGCGCTTCGGCAAACTGTGGGAGCAGGGCTTGGAGGGCATCGAGCGCTACAACCGCCTGCGCAAGGTCGAGCCGATGCAGCGCGCGCTGTCGGAGCTGGGGGTGCGCACCTGGATCGCCGGCCTGCGCCGCAGCCAGTCCGGCAGCCGCGCCCACATCGAATTCCTGCAGATCAAGGACGGGCGCTGGAAGCTGCATCCGCTGGCCGACTGGAGCGACCGCGATGTGTGGAGCTACCTGGAAGCGAACCAGCTGCCCTACCACCCGCTGTGGCACGACGGCTATGTATCCATCGGCGATGTCCACACCACCCGCCGGCTGGAGCCGGGAATGCGCGAGGAGGACACGCGCTTCTTCGGTCTCAAGCGCGAATGCGGGCTGCATTTCGACAGTGAGCCGGCGGCCGAGAACCGCGCGGCCTGAGCGGCGCGGCCGTCGCCTCCCCGCAGGCGCGGCGCGAGCCGCGATTGCGGACCCCAGCCGGAGCGCGATGGCATCGCGATTGCCGCGGCCGCGGTTCGTGCCGCTGCGAGCCGAGGTGGCCGGCAACCTCGTCCCCGCAGCGCACAGGCGCAGCCCCGCCCCAGCCCCGACTAGCCGCCCGACTGCGCCGCCCGACAG
Source organism: uncultured Lysobacter sp. (assembly GCA_966185905.1). Lineage (GTDB taxonomy): Bacteria > Pseudomonadota > Gammaproteobacteria > Xanthomonadales > Xanthomonadaceae > Lysobacter. The sequence continues at coordinate 4,481 of CBIFVU010000269.1, read as the reverse complement.
GCCGAATCGCCGGAGGGACCACGCAGCTCGCGCGCGGACCGCACGACCGCACGACCGCACGCCCGAACTGGCGGCCGCTGTTTTCATCTCCGCTTCGCAGTCGCCGCCGGCATGCCGTGGCAGTGGCTGCGGGGAATACCGCCAGCGCCGCTCAGGAGCCGATCGACTGGGTCAGTTCCGCCCAGGTCGGGGCCAGCGGCCATTGCGGCTCCAGGTTGCCCTCCAGCACCCGGCGCAGATCGCGGCGGTCGATCTGCGGGGCCAGGCCGTGGACCAGGGCCAGGGCATAGTCGCGCAGCACCCGCGCGCGCGGGATCACCGCCCAGGTCACGCATTCGGGCAGGGCCTCGGGCGCGGCCAGGGTGGTCAGGTCTTCGTCGCGCGGGCTCACCGCCATTTCCGCCAGCACGCCCACGCCCAGGCCTGCGCGCACATAGGTCTTGATCAGGTCGGCGTCGCGCGCGGTCATCGCCAATTGCGGCTCGTGCCCGCCCGCAGCGAAGGCGCGGCGCAGCGAGGATTCCGGCCGGGTCGAGGATTCGTAGCTGATCAACGGCTGCGCGGCCAGCTCGGCCAGGGTCGGCGGACGTTCGAGCCGGGCCAGCGCGTGCGCGCGCGGCACCAGCACCACCCGGCGCCAGCGGAACAAAGGCACCGCCAGCCCGCCCTCCGGCGGCGCGCCGGCGGTGGAGATCACCGCCAGATCGGCGTTGCCATGCGAAAGATGCGAGAGCACTTCGCCGTCGGCGGCGGCCTGCAGGTGCATGCTGACCTGAGGGAAGTCGCGCTTGACCTGCGCGATCACCGGCGGCAGCACGTAGCGCGCCTGGGTGTGGGTGGTCGACAGCACCAGGCGGCCGGCATGCTGGCCGCGTTCGTTGGCGGCGTAGGCGCGGATGTTGCCGGCCTCCTCCAGGATCCGCCGCGCGTGTTCGAGCACGCGCTCGCCGGCCGGCGCGATCGCCTCCAGGCTGCGGCCCTTGCGCACGAACAGCAGGAAGCCCAGTTCGTCCTCCAGTTGCTTGAGCTGCTTGGACAGCCCCGGCTGGGTGGCGTGCACGCGCTCGGCGGCCAGGGTGATGTTCAGGCCCGAGTCGGCGATGGCGACCAGGTAGCGCAGTTGGGTCAGGGTCATGGCGAAACAGTCCGCAGGCGAGGGGAAACCGCAAGGCGAGGCCGGGCCTTGCCGCAGCGACAGCCGGCGCCGGCCGGGCGGCGCGGGTCGGTCGGGGGCAGCAGGGACAGGCTCGGGCGATTCGCGGCCACGGACTTTATCGCTCTATTCGGATAAAAGGATTTATAGGCTAGCCGGCACCGACCGGGCTTGTCCAGTATCGGCCCGGCAACGCTCAGGCTCATTACGTGACGGCATGTGCAAAGGCGGCCGCGTCATTTCCGCTGCGCCCGGAGCCCGCCTTAGGGTCCATCCACTCCCCGCCGGAATGCGCCGCCGCCATGACCGCCTCCCTGTTCCCGCTGTTCGCCGACCTGCGCGGGCGCGCCGTGCTCGTCGTCGGCGGCGGCACCGTCGCCCAACGCAAGGCCGCGGCCTTGCTCGAGGCCGGCGCCCAGGTACGGGTGGGCGCTCCGGCGCTGAGCCCGGCGCTGGCGCAATGGGCGGCGCAGGGGCGGGTCGAACACCTGCCCGGGCGCTTCCGGCCCGAGTGGCTGGACACGGCCTGGCTGGCCATCGCCGCCACCGACGAGGCCGAGACCAATCGCGCCGTGGCCGAGGCCGGCCAAGCGCGGCGGGTCTGGGTCAACGTGGTCGACGATGTCCAGGCTTCGGCCTTCCACGTGCCGGCGCGGGTCGAGCGCGGCCCGGTGCAGGTCGCCATTTCCAGCGGTGGCGCCGCGCCGATGCTGGCCCGGCACCTGCGCGAGCGCCTGGAAACCGCGCTGGAGCCCGCGCTGGGCGAACTGGCGCAGTTGCTCGGCCGCGAGCGCGCGCGCATCCGCCGCCATTACCCCGATCTGGGCCTGCGCCGCCGCTTCTTCGAGCGCGTGCTGGCCGGGCCGATCCCGGCCTTGCTGCGCGAAGGCCGCCACGACGAGGCCCTGCGCGCGTTCGGCTCGGCCCTGATCGACGACAAGCCCGCCTCGCCACCGGCCGGTTCGGTGGTGCTGGTCGGCGCCGGCCCTGGCGACCCGGGGCTGCTGACCCTGCGCGGCCTGCGCGCGCTCAACCAGGCCGACGTGATCCTGCACGACCGCCTGGTCAGCGCCGAGGTGCTGGCGTTGGCGCGGCGCGACGCGGAACTGGTCGAAGTAGGCAAGCAGGCCGGCAACCACCACACCACCCAGGAGCGCATCCATGAGCTGATGCTCGAACATGCGCGCGCCGGCAAGCGCGTGGTCCGGCTCAAGGGCGGCGATCCGTTCGTGTTCGGCCGCGGCGGCGAAGAACTGGAAGTGCTGGCCCAGGCCGGCATCGCCTTCGAGGTGGTGCCCGGCATCACTGCGGCGCTGGCTTGCGCCGCCTATGCCGGCGTGCCGCTGACCCATCGCGAGCACGCGCAGTCGCTGCGCCTGGTCACCGCGCACCTGAAGGATTCCGCCGCCGAGATCGACTGGCAGGCGCTGGCGCAGGGCCAGCAGACCTTGGCGGTGTACATGGGCGTATCCGGCCTGGACACCTTGCGCGACCGCCTGATCGAACACGGCCGCGACCCGGCCACGCCGTTCGCGTTGGTGGAGAACGGCTCGCGCCGCGGCCAGCGCGTGGTCGTCGGCACCCTGGCCGAACTGGCCGAACGGGCGCGCGCGCATCGCGTGCAGTCGCCGGCGTTGCTGATCGTCGGCGAAGTCGCCGCATTGGCGCAGCGCCTGCACTGGTTCGGCGACCCGCCCCTGACCGATGGCGGCGACAGTGCCGGCGCCGGCGCCGCACTGGCCCGGGCCGCCTGAGCGCGCTCGCCGACCCGCTTCGCCTCGCTCCGCCCACCACCCCACCCCCACGCCACGGGAGAACGCTCATGCCGCTGTACGACAGCATCCTGGACACCATCGGCGACACGCCGATCGTCAAACTGCACCGCCTCGCACCCAGCCACGTCAGCCTCTATGCCAAGGTCGAAGCCTTCAATCCCGGCGGCTCGGTCAAGGACCGCCTGGCCTTGGCGATCGTGCTCGACGCCGAACAACGCGGGCTGCTCAAGCCCGGCCAGACCATCGTCGAGGCGACCTCGGGCAACACCGGCATCGCCCTGGCGATGGTCGCCGCCGCGCGCGGCTATCCGTTCGTGGCGGTGATGACCGAAACCTTCTCGGTGGAGCGGCGCAAGCTCATGCGCGCCTATGGCGCCAAGGTGATCCTGACCCCAGCGGTCGAACGCGGCACCGGCATGGTGCGCCGCGCCGCCGAACTGGCGCAGAAGCACGGTTGGTTCCTGGCCCGGCAGTTCGAGAACCCGGCCAACCCGGCCTATCACCGCAATACCACCGGCCCGGAGATCCTGCGCGATTTCGCTGGCAAGCGGCTGGATTATTTCGTCACTGGCTGGGGCAGCGGCGGCACCCTGACCGGCGCCGGTCAGGTGCTCAAGCTGGCCCGGCCGGAGCTGAAGATCGTCACCTCCGAGCCGGCCGGCGCGGCCCTGCTCAGCGGCAAGGACTGGCAACCGCACAAGATCCAGGGCTGGACCCCGGATTTCGTGCCCAGCGTGCTCGACCGCGGCATCGCCGACGAAATCCGGCCGATCGAAGATTTGGTCGCGCGCGACACTGCGCGCCGGCTGGCGGCCGAGGAAGGCCTGTTCGTCGGCCTGTCGGCCGGCGCCACGGTCGCCGCCGCGCTGCAGGTCGCCGAGCAAGCCCCGGCGGGCTCGGTGCTGCTGGCGATGCTGCCCGACACCGGCGAGCGTTACCTGAGCACCTTCTTGTTCGAGGGCGTGAACGAAGGCAGCGACGAGGAATGGCTGGAATCGTTGCAACCGCAGGAGATCGCCGCCTGAGTCGAGCACGGCATACGCAGCCAAGCCGCGCGCGGCCGGCGCGCGCCTAGGACGCACCGTCGCGGACCTGCCGCGACGGGCTGGACCGCGCCGGCTTGGCTGCGTGCTGTCCCTGGACGGCGACCCTCCGGAGGTCGCGGTGCGGTGGCCCAGCCGTCGCCGCACCCGCGGCGGCCCCATCGAATCAGCCGTCGCCGCTGCGCATCGGAGACCGGCGCGCAACGAAGTTTTACCCGGGCACCCGTAGGGCGGGGCCCGCGGTGCAAGAAGCAGGGAACGGCGGTGGCGACCGTTTCCCCGCCGAAGGCGTCGCGGGCTTCGCCCTACACCTTGTCCGCCGCACGCCCACCGCGCCCCCATAGGAGCGGCGCAAGCCGCGACAACACACCCACCCAGCTTCGCGACGGCATCCTCATCGCCTTGATCGCAGCTCGCACCGCTCCCGCCCCCGGATGCAGCTCCCCCGCCACACGGTAGGAGCGGCGCAAGCCGCGACAACGCCCCCACCCGGCGCCGCGCTGGCATCGC
>CBIFVU010000268.1:0-5712 GCA_966185905.1 uncultured Lysobacter sp. | reverse complement strand
TGCCCTGCTTGAGGGTCACGTCGGCCATGCCGCAACCGTGGCAGCCGCCGCCGAAACGCAGCACCACCACCCCGTCGGCGGTGACTTCCTGCACCGAGACATGGCCGCGGTGCTGGGCCAACTGCGGATTGACCTCGTGCTCGACCACCCAGCGCACGCGTTCGACCAGCGAGGCCGATTCGGCCGGCGCCTCGCCCTTGATCTTGGGTGCGCGGATCTGCAGTTGGCCGCCGGTGGCGCGGGCTTCGTAATCGATCTGCGCACCGTCCAGGAACGGCACGCTGTCGGCGTGCAGCCACAGGGTGAAGCCTTCGCAGTCCACCGCCCATTCGTCGCCGGCCAGATCGGCCGGCTCGGCGAACTCCAGGCGCACGTCCGCGCGCGGGGTGCCGGCGTGCACGGCCGACAGGCGCACGCCCAGGCCCGGCAGGGCCTCGCGCTCGATCAGCTTGCGGAAATGCGCCTGGGCGGATTCGGAAATGTGGATCACAGGGCACCTGCCCGGCCGACGGCCGGCTTGCGTGCGCGGGCGCGCAGGACGGCGCCGCGCAGGACGGATTCGGAATGAAGCATCATCGGGCTATTCTAGCGAGGTCGGCGCGGCCCCAGGCCGCGCAGGCATCCTGCCACCGCCGGCGATACGATTCCGTTCATGGAAAGCCGCCGGCCGCGCCGGCACCGACTTCCGCGACCGTCCCGCACGGTGCCCCCACCCGCCACGCGGCGCCACCGTCGCCGCAGGAGCCGCCGCATGAACGACCTCATCCCTCTCGCCCAGGCCCACTGCATCGCCCGCCGCGGCAGCGAGCACCGGCTCAGCGAAGCGCGCGTGCGCGAGCTGCTGCCGCAAGTGCCGGGCTGGGAACTGGCCGAGGACGGCCACGCCCTGGCCAAGACGTTCCGGTTCGAGGACTACTACCGCACGATGGCGTTCGTTAACGCACTGGCGTTCATGGCCCATCGCGAGGATCATCACCCCGATCTCGGCGTCCACTACGACCGCTGCGTGGTGCGCTACTCCACCCACGATGTCGGCGGGCTGAGCGAAAACGACTTCATCTGCGCGGCCAAGGCCGAAGCCCTGACAGGTTGATCACGCCATGAACACGTCCCGCTGGTTGCCTCCGACCTCCGCCCTGGCCGCGCTGCTGGCGCTGGCCGCCTGCGGCCCGCGCCCGGCCGAGGAGCCGATCGTGCCGTCCACGCCGCTGCGCGCAGTGGACACGCCGCCGCCGGAGTACCCGCAGGAAATCGGCTGCGACCAGATCGGCGGCATCGCCAAGCTGCGCGTGACCGTGGGCCCGGAAGGCCGCCCCACCCAAGTCGAGGTGATCGACTCCAGCCGCACTCCGGCCCTGGACCAGGCCGCGGTCAAGGGCGTGCAGCGCTGGCGTTTCGAGGCGGCCACCCGCAACGGCAAGCCGGTGTCCACCGACATCCAGGTGCCGGTGACCTTCCACGCGCCGGCCGAACGGCCCGAGCACTGCGGCGCGCAAGCGAGCAGCACGCCCTGAACCAGCCAGCGGCCCCGCCCTAGGCGCCTGTCCGTCCCGCCGGCGAGTCCGCCATTGCGGCATCGTGCCCCGCCTCGGCTGGTTGCGTCGGCGCCTGCTTGGCCGAGGGGCGCGCGACCGGCTGGACCGCGCGCCGCTCCTGGCCCGGCGCGCGCCCAGGCGCCGGGCACAGCCTCTGCATTCCTGATCGAGTCGGCGCGCTCGCGCGCCACCGTTCGGTCATGGCGCTCACCGGCGCGCGGCCGCCGACAGGGCGCGGCGCCCTCTCCCAACGTGCGGACCGGGCATTGCCTGGGCCGAGCCAGCGACAGAGGCAGCACCTTCAGAGCTAGAATCCCACTGCCGCATCGCGCCGTCCGGCCGAGCCGCCCCACGACCCACAGGAGCACCACCATGCAAGGACGTCTCTTCTTCCAATGGCTGCTGGCCGCCGGCCTCGGCGCGGCCGCGTTCGCCGCACACGGCCAGCAAATCATCTGCCAGGCTCCACAGGGCGGCCAAGTACCCTGCCCGAGCCCCTTCGGCGATGCCTACGAGCAACTGTTCGAGGCCGAACGCGCGGCCAACGAACGCGCCCAGCGCGAATGGGCCGAAGACCAGATCAACCGCGAGGCCGATTACTGGGGCGCCATCGCTGTGCTCGCGCCGACCGGCGAGATGGTCCACCTGGGCTTCGAGAACCAGCCCAAGTGGGCGTTCAATCCGCTGCGCAAGGCGTGCAACATGCGCAACGGCTGCGATGTGGTGGCCACCTACAAGAACACCTGCGTGGCGCTGGCGCGCAGCAGCCAGGGCCAGATGTTCTTCGCCGACGACGCCAAGCCGCAACAGGCCTCGGCGCTGGCCGTGCAGGCCTGCAACCAGGCCGGCGGCAATGCCTGCGCCGCCGACGAGAAGGAAATCTCCTGCAGCGGCTACCGCTATGTCGATGCGGTCACCGGCGAAGGCGGCATCGGCCAAAAGTCGCTGCGCTCGAAATTGCGCAAGTTCCGGCGCGACGTCGGCGCGCTGTCGGGTTCGGCCAAGATCCAGCCGGCGATGGTGGCCTACAACCCGCGCCTGCGGCAGGCGCTGCTGCGGCCCAAGGCCGAGCGCGCCAAGCTGCGCAATCAGGACGTGCGCGACGACTCGGCCTGGAGCAAGATCGACTTGGTGCCGCCGCCGGATCTGTGGCTGGCCTTCGCCTTTTCCCAGACCGCCGGCAAGACCGGCCTGGGCCTGGAGCGCGATGAGTCCTCCGCCAGCGTCCAGGCCAAGCTCAAGTGCGAGGCGCGCGACTGCGAGACCATCATGAGCGCCCACAGCGGCCAATGCTTCGCCATCGTCCAGGGCATTTCGCCGAGGAGCACGCTGCACGCCGTCGGCGCGATCGGGACCACTGCGGCGCAAGCCCAGCGCGAGGCCTTGAGCGAATGCGGCGCGGGCGCGCAGAGCTGCATGGTGGCCATCGCCGAATGCGTGGAGTGAGCCGGGCCAGCGGATCGCTCCACCGGCCGATCCGCCCTGGGCGCGCGCAGCGCCTGGCTTGACGGGCCGGCCCTGGCGCTCGCGCGCTCCCTGCGCCTTGCCAGGCCCGGCCCGAGCCGATAAGGCTGGCCCGCCTCGTGAAGTCAGAAGGCGGACGGGCGGAGCCCGTCCCGGCCGGGCCAAGCGCCGGCTCGCCGGGCCGGCCCCCGCCGTTCAGCCCAGCCGGTCGAGCACTTCGACCAGCTCCGGCGCCAGCGGCGCATTGAGCGAATAGGCCTCGCGGCCACCGTCCAGGGCGAACTCCAGGGTCGAGGCGTGCAGGAACAACCGGCGCAGGCCGGCCTGGTCGCGCAGGCGCTTGTTCGCCTCCGGCTCGCCGTACTTGTCGTCGCCGGCGACCGGGTGGCCGATGTGTTGGGCGTGCACACGAATCTGGTGGGTGCGCCCGGTCTCGATCCGGACCTCGCAGTAGGACTGCCCCCCGCGCCGTTCCAGCACCCGGAAATGGCTCAGCGAAGGCTTGCCGTCGCGATGCACCTGGACATGGCGCTCGCCGCCCTGGCGCAGGCCGATGTGCAGCGGCGCGTCCACGGTCATGACCCCGTCGGGCATGCGCCCGGCCAGCAGCGCCAGGTAGCGTTTGGCGATGCCGCGGCTGTGGCCGGCGGTGTCCTCGCGCATCAGCGCCTGCATCTCAGCCAGGGCCGAGCGCTTCTTGGCCACGATCAGCAGGCCGGAGGTGTCGCGGTCCAGGCGGTGGACCAGTTCCAGGGTCTGGTGGGGGCGCAGCGCGCGCAGGGTCTCGATGGCGCCGAAGCTGATCCCGCTGCCGCCGTGGCTGGCCACGCCGGAGGGCTTGTTCAGCGCCAGCAAGCGGGCGTCCTCGAACACGATCGCCCGCTCCATCGCCTCCAGGAAGCCCTTCGGCGGCGCCGGCTTGTCGCCCGCCTCACTGAGACGGACCGGAGGAATGCGTACCTCATCGCCGGCCTCCAGCTTGCGCTCGGCCTTGGCCCGCCCCCCGTTCACCCGCACCTGGCCGGAGCGGACCAGCTTGTAGATCAAGGACCTGGGCGCACCTTTGAGTTGGCCCAGGAGGAAATTGTCGAGCCGCTGGCCGTCGCGGTCCTCGGGCACGCGCACGGTGCGCGCGCCGGCTTGGCCGGGGTTTGCTGATTGGGTCATCCCGAAGCGTTATCTGTTACACTCGCGACGCGAGATAAGGTTTTGATTTCGCTGGGAGTTGTACCCGGCCGCCGCGCCTGACAAGCGTGCGGTCCGGTACGGGGCCGAAAGCCCCTCCCGCGATTCCGGTCCGCGTCTAACCACTGCCCACGGGGCAGCCATGTTAGCAGCGACGGAGCGGCGGAACCGGCCCTCGCCCGATGGGTCAAACCATTGCGATGAACACCCGTGCGGCGCCAAGGCCCCCGGCTCCCCGAGCCGGCCCGGCGCGCCGCCGCCCGCCCCGAGCGGCGTCCGCGCCGCCGGCCCGAAGGTATTGGAATGAGCAAGAAGCGCTCCCGCGGCGTGCCGTGGTGATGTAGCGCTGGTAGTGGAGGCCCCGCCGGCGCGACGGGCGGCCCGCAGAGCTGCGGCCGACGGACGCGACGGCGCGGGACTCAGTTCCCAGATAGCGAAACGCCATGGCGTTCCGCGCGGTAGAGCGCGCGAGGAACGCAACAATGAAGCGCATGCTGATCAACGCCACGCAGGCAGAAGAACTGCGCGTGGCCATCGTCGACGGCCAGAACCTGTACGACATCGACATCGAACAGCCGTCCAAGGAACAGAAGAAGTCCAACATCTACAAGGGCCGCATCACCCGGCTCGAGCCGTCCCTGGAGGCGGCCTTCGTCGACTACGGCGCCGACCGCCACGGCTTCCTGCCGCTCAAGGAAATCTCCCGCGACTACTTCCAGCCCGGCGTGGACCACCACAAGGCCGGCCTGCGCGAGCTGCTGCGCGAAGGCCAGGAGATCGTGGTCCAGGTCGACAAGGAAGAGCGCGGCAACAAGGGCGCGGCCCTGACCAGCTTCATCTCCCTGGCCGGCCGCTACATGGTGCTGATGCCCAACTCGCCCAGCGCCGGCGGCGTCTCGCGCCGGATCGAGGGCGACGACCGCGCCGCGCTCAAGGAGGCGATGGACAAGCTGACCATCCCCGACGACATGGGCGTGATCATCCGCACCGCCGGCGTCGGCCGCGACGCCGAAGAACTGCAGTGGGACCTGGACTACCTGGTCAGCGTGTGGAAGGCGATCACCGACGAGGCGCTGAAGAAGCCGGCGCCGTTCCTGATCTACCAGGAATCGCGCCTGATCATCCGCGCCCTGCGCGACTACATGCGCCCGGACATCGGCGAGATCCTGGTCGATACCGACGAGATGTACGCCGAAGCGCGCGAGTTCGTCGAGCAGGTCATGCCCCACAACCTGCGCAAGCTGAAGAAGTACGCCGACGACACCCCGCTGTTCAACCGCTTCCAGATCGAATCCCAGATCGAGAACGCCTACGAGCGCACCGTGCGCCTGCCCTCCGGCGGCGCCCTGGTCATCGACCAGACCGAGGCGCTGACCGCCATCGACGTCAACTCGGCCCGCGCCACCAAGGGCGGCGACATCGAGGAGACCGCGTTCAACACCAACCTGGAAGCGGCCGAGGAAGTCGCCCGCCAGATGCGCCTGCGCGACCTCGGCGGCCTGGTGGTGATCGACTTCATCGACATGTC
>CBIFVU010000267.1:0-5762 GCA_966185905.1 uncultured Lysobacter sp. | reverse complement strand
GGCGGTTGCCCGGCGGCTCGTTCATCTGGCCGTACACCATCGCCACCTTCGACTTGGACAGATCGTCCTGGACGATGACGTTGGCGTCGGACATCTCGTGGTAGAAGTCGTTGCCTTCGCGGGTGCGCTCGCCCACGCCGGCGAACACCGACAGGCCGGAGTGCTCGGTGGCGATGTTGTTGATCAGCTCGAGCATGTTCACGGTCTTGCCCACGCCGGCGCCGCCGAACAGGCCGACCTTGCCGCCCTTGGCGAAGGGGCACATCAGGTCGATGACCTTGATGCCGGTTTCCAGCAGCTCGTTGCCCGAGGCCTGGTCGGCGTAGTCGGGGGCGGCGCGGTGGATTTCCCAATGCACGTCGCTCTCGACCGGGCCGCGCTCGTCGATCGGCTCGCCGAGCACGTTCATGATGCGGCCCAGGGTGGCCGAACCGACCGGCACGGCGACCGCGCGGCCGGTGTTGGTCGCGATCAGGTTGCGCTTGAGGCCGTCGGTGGAGCCCAGCGCGATCGCGCGGACGATGCCGTCGCCGAGCTGCTGCTGCACCTCGAGGGTGATGGCGGTGTTCTCGACCTTCAGCGCGTCGTACACCTTCGGCACGGATTCGCGCGGGAACTCGACGTCGACGACGGCACCGATGATCTGAACGATCTTGCCCTGGCTCATGGTTGCTACTCCACTAAACTTTGTTTGATTCGTGTGTCGGGAATGGGGAATCGGGAAACCGGACCGGGGAGTTCAAAGCGCTGCTGGCTCTCGCGCGACTGCCTGGTCCTGGCTCTCCATTCCCGGCTCAAACCGCCGCGGCGCCGCCGACGATTTCGGAAATTTCCTGGGTGATCGCCGCCTGGCGGGCCTTGTTGTAGACCAGGTTCAGAGTGCCGATCAGCTTGGTGGCGTTGTCGCTGGCCGCCTTCATCGCGACCATGCGCGCGGCATGCTCGGAAGCCACGTTCTCCAGCACCGCCTGGTACACCAGCGACTCGATGTAGCGGGTCAGCACGTGGTCGAGCACGGTCTGCGCATCGGGTTCGTAGATGTAGTCCCAGTCGTGCTTGGCGACCTGGGCTTCCGGCGCCGGCAGCGGCAGCAGCTGGTCGAACGCCGCGCGCTGGGTCATGGTGTTGACGAAGTCGTTGTAGCAGACGAACACGCGATCGATGGTGCCGGCGCTGTAGGCATCGAGCACGACCTTGATCACGCCGATCAACTGCTCCAGGTGCGGCTGGTCGCCCAGGTGGGTGACCGAGGCCAGCATGTTGACCTTGATCCGGCGGAAGAACACCGAGGCCTTCTGGCCGATGGTGACCACGTCGACCTCCACGCCCTGCTCCTGCCACTTGCGGAACTCGCCCAGCAGCTTGCGGAACAGGTTGTTGTTGAGGCCGCCGGCCAGGCCGCGGTCGGAGGACACGATCACGTAGCCGACGCGCTTGACCTCCTTGCGCTCGACCATGTACGGATGGCGGTAGTCGGAATTGGCCTGGGCCAAGTGGCCGATCACCTGCTTGATCACGCGCGCGTAAGGGCGCGAGGTCTTCATCCGATCCTGCGCCTTGCGGATCTTGGAAGCCGAGACCATTTCGAGCGCGCGCGTCACCTTGCGGGTGTTCTGCACGCTCTTGATCTTGGTTTTGATTTCTCTGCCGCCGGCCATTGTCGCTCGCTCCGCTCGCGGGATCGGAGATTGGGGATCCGGGATTCGCTCAAGCCGATCCCGCGTCCCGCGTCAACCAATCCCCAATCCCGAATCCCTAATCCCGCCGGCTCAGTAAGAGCCGGTCGCCTTGAACTCTTCGATGCCCTTCTTGAAGGCGCCTTCGATTTCGTCGTTCCAGTCGCCGGTCGAGTTGATCTTCTCGACCAGGGCGGCCTGGGTGTTGGCGAAATGCGCGTGCAGGGCGTCTTCGAAAGCGCCGATCTTGGCCACCGGGACATCGTCCATGTAGCCCTTGTCCACGGCGTAGATCGACAGCGACTGCAGGGCGATCGACATCGGGGCGTACTGCTTCTGCTTCATCAGCTCGGTCACGCGCTGGCCGCGCTCGAGCTGTTTGCGGGTGGCTTCGTCCAGGTCCGAGGCGAACTGGGCGAACGCGGCCAGCTCGCGGTACTGGGCCAGGGCGATGCGGATGCCGCCGGAGAGCTTCTTGACGATCTTGGTCTGGGCCGAGCCGCCCACGCGCGACACCGAGATGCCGGCGTTGACCGCCGGGCGGATGCCGGCGTTGAACAGGTCGGTTTCCAGGAAGATCTGGCCGTCGGTGATCGAGATCACGTTGGTCGGAACGAACGCGGACACGTCGCCGGCCTGGGTTTCGATGATCGGCAGCGCGGTCAGCGAACCGGTCTTGCCCTTGACTTCGCCGTTGGTGAACTTCTCGACGTAGTCCTCGTTGACGCGCGCGGCGCGCTCGAGCAGGCGGCTGTGCAGGTAGAACACGTCGCCCGGGTAGGCTTCGCGGCCCGGCGGACGGCGCAGCAGCAGCGAGATCTGGCGGTAAGCCACGGCCTGCTTGGACAGGTCGTCGTACACGATCAGCGCGTCTTCGCCGCGGTCGAGGAAGAACTCGCCCATGGTGCAGCCCGAGTAGGCGCTGATGTACTGCATGGCGGCCGACTCGGAGGCGGTGGCGGCGACCACGATGGTGTGGGCCAGCGCGCCGTTCTCCTCCAGCTTGCGCACCACGTTGGCGATCGAGCTGGCCTTCTGGCCGATCGCGACGTAGATGCACTTAATGCCGGTGCCCTTCTGGTTGATGATGGCGTCGATGGCCATCGCGGTCTTGCCGGTCTGGCGGTCGCCGATGATCAGCTCGCGCTGGCCGCGGCCGATCGGGATCATGGCATCGACCGACTTGTAGCCGGTCTGCACCGGCTGGTCGACCGACTTGCGCCACAGCACGCCCGGCGCCACGCGCTCGACCGGGGCGGTCATGCTGGCGCCGATCGGACCCTTGCCGTCGATCGGCTCGCCCAGCGCGTTGACCACGCGGCCCAGCAGCTCGCGGCCGATCGGCACTTCCAGGATGCGGCCGGTGGTCTTGGCCACGTCGCCTTCGCGCAGGTGCTCGTAATCGCCCAGCACCACGGCGCCGACCGAGTCGCGCTCCAGGTTCAGCGCCAGGGCGAAGGTGTTGTTCGGCAGTTCGATCATTTCGCCCTGCATCACGTCGGCCAGGCCGTGGATGCGCACGATGCCGTCGGACACCGAGGTGACGGTGCCTTCGTTGCGCGCTTCGGCGGCCAGCTTGACCTTCTCGATGCGGGTCTTGATCAGTTCACTGATTTCGGACGGGTTGAGCTGGGTGCTTGCCATTGTCGTTTCCTTGGTCCTGCATCGCGATGGGCGACGCGCGGGTGCTTTCTTTTAACGGGATTGGGGATTGGGGATCCGGGATTCGCTTGGAGCCTGGCTCTGCGAATCCCGGGCCCCGGATGCCGATCCCGGCTTTAACCGGCCAACGCGTTCTGCAGCCGCGCGAGCTTGCCCTTGAGCGAGCCGTCGATGACCACGTCGCCGGCGTCGATGACGGCGCCGCCGATCAGCGAAGCGTCGACCGCGGTCTCGACTTCGACCTGGCGGCCGAAGCGCTTGACCAGCGCGGCCTTGATCGATTCGAGCTCGGCCGCCGGCAGGTCGCTGGCGGAGGTGACCTTGGCCTTGACCACGCGGTCGGCGTCGGCGCGCAGTTCCTCGTACAGGCCGGCGATTTCCGGCAACAGGGCGAGGCGGCGGTTGTCGGCCAGCAGCGCCAGGAAGCGCTGCACGGCTTCGTCCGCGCCGTCGATCGCGACTAGGCCGGCCGCGTCGGCCGCGCTCAGCAGCGGATGGCCCAGCAGCGCGCTGACCTGCGGATCGGCGGCCACGCGCGCGGCGAAGGCCAGCGCCTGCGACCACGGCTCGGTGCGGCCGGCGTCGCGGGCCAGCGCGAAGGCCGCGCGGGCGTACGGACGTGCGAGGGTAAGGTTCTGGCTCATCGCGTCGGCGTTCCGGTCAGATTTCCGCGGCCAGCTCGTCGAGCAGCGCCTTGTGGGCGTTGGCGTCGATTTCGCGCTTGAGCAGCTTCTCCGCGCCGGTCACGGCCAGGGCCGAGACCTGCTTGCGCAGATCCTCGCGGGCCCGGTCGGCGGCGGCGGCGATCTCGGCGTCGGCCAGCGCCTTCAGGCGCGTGCCTTCCACCACCGCGTCGGTCTTGGCCTGGTCGAGGATCTGGTTGGCGCGCTGGTGCGCCTGCTCGATCACTTCGTTGGCCTTGGCGCGCGCCTCGCGGACGATGCCTTCGGCCTCGGTGCGGGCTTGCTGGATCAGCACTTCCGCGCCTTCGGCGTTGGCCAGGCCCTGGGCAATCTTTTGTTGACGTTCTTCGATCGCCTTGTTCAGCGGCGGCCAAATGAACTTCATCGTGAACCAGATCAGGATCACGAAGGTGATCATCTGGCCGAAGAAGGTCATGTTGATATTCATGACAGCTCCGATGGAACGCTGCGGGCCCGGTGGACCCAGGAGAGCCGCCCGCACTCGCGGGACGGCTCAACGGTACGTTGAAGCGCCGGATCAGCCGCCAGCGGCGGTCTGCAGGGCGCCCAGCAGCGGGTTGCCGAAGGCGAACAGCAGGCCGACGGCCAGCGCGATGATGAACGCCGCGTCGATCAGGCCGGCCAGCAGGAACATGCGGCCCTGCAGCATCGGCACCAGCTCCGGCTGGCGAGCGGCCGACTCAAGGAACTTCGAGCCCATCAGCGCGATGCCGAGGCAAGCGCCGATCGCGCCGAGGCCGACCATCATGCCGATCGCGATAGCGGTCAGGCCCTGCACATTGGCGATGAATTCCATGGTTTTCTCCTACTGAAACGTTTGGGTTTGACTAAAGGAAAGGGTGGAACGCGAAATCGAAGGCGAAGCTGGAACGCGGGTCAGTGACTCTCGTACGCGCCGGCGATGTAGACGACGGTGAGGATCATGAAGATGAAGGCCTGCAGCAGCACGATCAGGATGTGGAACAGCGCCCAGGCGGCGTTGAAGATCACGCCCGGCACGAACATCAGCAGGCCGCCGCCGAGCAGGCCGGCGATCAGCATGAACACCAGCTCGCCGCCGTACATGTTGCCGAACAGTCGCATGGCCAGGCTGACCGGCTTGACCAGGTACTCGATCACGTTGAGGCCGAGGTTGGCCGGCGCCAGCGCGATCTTGGCGCCCGCACCGTGGGCGTGGAACGGCGAGGTCAGCAGCTCCTTGCCGAAGCCCAGGCCGCCCTTGGCCTTGACCGAGTGGTACAGGATCAGGAAGAACACCGTGGTCGACAGCGCCAGGGTCGTGTTCAGGTCGGCGGTCGGCACCCAGCGGAAGTAGGTGTGGTGCGCCACCTCGGCGCCGGCGGTGGTCTTGACCACCCAGCCCGGCAGGTCGAGCGGCAGCAGGTCCATGCCGTTCATCAGCACGACCCAGACGAAGATGGTCAGCGCCAGCGGCGTGATCGAGCGGCGATCGCCGTGGAAGCTGTCTTTCACCTGGTTGTCGATGAACTCCAGGATCAGCTCGACGAAGGCCTGGCCCTTGGACGGAACGCCCGAGCTGGCCTTGCGGGCGAAGAAGCCGAACCAGGCGATGAACGCCAGGCCCAGGATCAGCGAGACGGCCCAGGTGTCGATATGGAACGCACCGCCGCCCAGCTGGATGGTGTTCTGCTGGAGGTGGTGCTGGATGTATTCGTTCAGGCCGCCCGAACCGGTCTGTTCACTCACGAAAGACACCTTA
>CBIFVU010000266.1:0-5777 GCA_966185905.1 uncultured Lysobacter sp. | reverse complement strand
TCCTGATCCTCGAGACCGGCCAGCCGGTCGCCTCCATGCGCCGCCACCGCGGCTTCCCGCACTGGATCCGCGTGGCCGCCGGGCTGGGCCGGGACGAGGCGGTGGTGGTGGACGTCGAACGCGGCCAGGCACTGCCCGAGCGCAGCGGCTTCGCCGGCGCCATCGTCACCGGCTCGGGCGCGATGGTCACCGACCGCGCCGAGTGGAGCGAGCGCAGCGCGCAATGGCTGCGCGAGGCCGCCCACGCCGGCCTGCCGCTGTTCGGCATCTGCTACGGCCACCAGTTGCTGGCTCACGCCCTCGGCGGCGAGGTCGGCGACCACCCGTCCGGGCGCGAGATGGGCACCATCGCCCTGGAGCTGCAGGCCGGGGCGTCGCAGGACCCGTTGTTCGCCGGCCTGCCCGAGCGCTTCCCGGCCCAGGCCACCCACTTGCAGACCGTGCTGCGTGCACCCGAGGGCGCGACCGTGCTGGCGCGCTCGGCCCACGACGGCTGCCACGCCTTCCGCTGGGGCGACCGTGCCTGGGGCGTGCAGTTCCACCCCGAATTCAGCGCCGCCCACATGCGCGGCTACGTGCGCGCGCGCCAGGATGCGCTGCGCAACGAAGG
Organism: uncultured Lysobacter sp.; assembly: GCA_966185905.1. Classification (GTDB taxonomy): domain Bacteria; phylum Pseudomonadota; class Gammaproteobacteria; order Xanthomonadales; family Xanthomonadaceae; genus Lysobacter. The sequence continues at coordinate 5,167 of CBIFVU010000266.1, read as the reverse complement.
CCGCTGCCCCCGCACCCTCGCCCGCGAGATCAGCGCCGCACCGCATGCGCGCCGGGTGCTGCGCCGGTTCATCGGCCACGCCCGCGCCCTGCACGCCCGCTGAGCGCCCTTCCCCCAGGCTCCCCGGACCTTCCCGCATGCACCCTTCGATTCGCAAAGTACCGCTGAGCCATGGCGTGCAATGGCTGGTCCGGGCGATCAACCTGGGCACCCGCAACCCGCGCGCTATCTTCGGCGCAGCGGTGCTGTTCATGGCGGTGCTGTACCTGATGCTGATGCTGCTGGCGACCCCGGCGCGCAGCCTGGCCGGCGATGCCGCGCCGGACATGGCCAGCGTGGCCACGGCCCTGATCCCGGTGTTCGTGATCCTGGTGCTGGCCTTGCCGATCCTGCTGGGCGGGCTGATGCACGTGATCCATGAAGCCGAGTCCGGCCGGCCGGCCCGCGCCCGCGACCTGTTCGCGCCGCTGCGCCAGCACAAGGCCGGCACCCTGGCCCTGCTGGGGCTGGTGCAGATCGCGATGACCGTGATCAGCATGTCGCTGGTGGTATGGCTGGCCGGACAGGATTACTGGGCCCGCTATTTCGAGACCCTGCGCGAGGCGCTCGGCGGTTCGGTGACGGCCATGCCCGAACCCGACCACCCGATGCTGATGACCTTCGTGCAGATGCTGTCCAACTATTTCAGCAACGCCATCCTGCTGATCTCGGTGCCGCTGATCATGTTCTCCGGGCTGGGCCTGGCCGATGCGGTCAAGCGCAGTTTCCAGGCCTCGCTGTGGAACCTGGGGGCCTACGTGCTGGCGGCCATGGTGTTCCTGCTCGGCGTGCTGATCTCGGCCTTGCTGGTCAGCCTGGTGGCGGTCGTGCTGGCCAATGTCGGCGGGCTCGTGCACCCGGCCGTGGGGGTGATGTTCGCGCTGGTGCTGTACGTGGCCTACGGCGCGGTGGTGCTGGTGGTGCTGGCCGGGGCCAGCTACTTCGCCTGGCGCGATGTGTTCGCCTCGCCGGGCGCCGAGGCGGCCGATCCGGCGATGCCGGCGCCGCAATCGCAGCCGCAGCCGCAGCCGGGCCGGCTGGAAGCCTGAGCCGCGCGGCTACAGCCCGCCCAGCGCGGCGTCCATCGCCGCCTGCATCGCCCGCGCCAGCCACCACGTCGCCGCCAGGCTCGACACCACCTGCAGGCCGATCCAGGCCCAGGCCCAGGCCGGCAGCGGTGCGGCGCCGCGCTCGATCACGCGCGCGCCGGCCATGCGGTCGTGCAGGGCGGTGTATTCCGGCGCGGCGGCGGCCAGCAGGTGGCCGAGATTGAGGATGGCCCAGGACACCGCACCGGCGAGGTAGCGCGCAGCCGCGCGCCCCAGGCCGGGCGGACGCCCGCTCCGGTCGACGATGCGCAGGCCCAGCGCCGCCTTGCCTGGCGGGGCGCCCCAGGGCGAATACAGGAAGCCCAGCTCCCAGGCTGCGCCGAACAGCGCGTAGACGCACAGCCAGCCCAGCACCAGGGACAACAGCGCCCCGACCATCGCCAGGCTGGCGGCGTTGAGCGCGGGATCGACCACGGCCTGCGCCAGGAAACCGCCGAAGCCGGCGTCGCCGAGCACCGAGGCGGACATCAGTTCGGCCATGCGCGCGTTCATCGCTGCATGGGCTTGGCCGATGGCGTCCAGGCGGCCGCTCCACTTCGGAGCGCCGATGAAGCTGGTCAGAGCGGCGACCGCGGCCGCGTCCAGCGACCAAGCCGCGTACCGGCGCCAGAACCGCGCCGGACGCCAGCCCGCGGGCAGCTCCCGGGGCTCGCGCGCCGCGCCCGAGGCGGGGCGCGCAGTCGCCGGCGCGGGCGCAGGCGCCTGTCCGGACGCGCCCCCGGCCGTGTCCGCCGGTGCGCTCATGGGCCGTGGCTGCGGCCGGGTTCGTCGCGCTCGCCATCGCCGCGCTGCTCCGGCGCGACCCAGCGCGCGGCGATGATGCCGGCTTCGTACAGCAGGCACATGGGGATGGCCAGCATCAGCTGCGAGATCACATCCGGCGGGGTGATGATCGCGGCGATCACGAAGATGCCGACGATGGCGTAGCCGCGCGCCTCCTTGAGCTGGGCCGGCGTCACCCAGCCCAACAACGCCAGGATCACCAGCGCCACCGGCACCTCGAAGCTCAGGCCGAAGGCCAGGAACAGGATCAGCACGAAATCCAGGTAGGCGTTGATGTCGGTCATCATCGCCACGCCGGCCGGGGTCACCTTGACCAGGAAGGCGAACACCGAGGGCAGCACCAGGAAGAAGGCGAAGGCGCAGCCGATGTAGAACAGCCCCAGCGCCGAGACCAGCAGCGGCAGCGCCAGGCGCTTCTCGCGCTTGTACAGCCCGGGCGCGACGAAGGCCCAGGCCTGGTACAGCAGCCACGGCATCGAGACCATCAGCGCGGCGAAAAAGGCCAGCTTCAGCGGCGCGGAGAACGGCGAGGCCACTTCCACCGCGATCAGTTGGCTGCCGGCCGGCAGCTTGGCCAGCAAGGGCGTGGCCAGGTAGTGGTAGAGCTTGTTGGCGAACGGCAGCAAGGCCAGGAACACCGCCATCAAGCCGGCGACCCCGCGCAGCAGGCGCGCGCGCAGTTCGATCAGGTGGTCCAGCAGGCGCGGTTCGGCCGGCTCGGCGCTGGCGTCCGCCGCGGGCGGCGCGCGGTAGTCAGGCTCGCTCATCGGGTCGCGCCGGCGGATGGGAAGGACGGTAGTCGGGCTGGGCGGCGCCATAGGCAGGGTCGTAGGGCTCGGCCGGGCCGGGCTCGGGCGCCTCGGCAACGCGTGGCGCGGACGCCGCTTCGGCGCTGGCAGCGGCCTCGCCCTCGACCGGCGCGTCCGCGCGGCCTATCGCACCGACCGAGCCGGCCAGCGAGCGATTGAGCTCCTCGACCTGCCCGCCCACTGCGCGCCCGCCTTCGCGCAACTGGTCCTGCGCCTGGCGCAGGTCGGCCTGGGCCTGGCGCAGGCTGCGCTTGAGCTCCTCGTCGGCCAGTTCGTTCTCCAGCTCGGACTTGACCGCATACCACTGCGCGCGCGCCCGGCGCACCCACAGCCCGGCCAAGCGCGCGGCCTTGGGCAACCGCTCCGGCCCCAGCACGATCAAGGCCACGATCGCGATCACGAAGACTTCCGAGAAGCCGATGTCGAACATGGCGGTGCGGACGCGGGCGGCGGGCGGCGATGCGCCGGATCAGCGCGGGGTGTGCTCGTCGTTGCGCGAACCCGAAGCCGTCGAATTGGACGAGGACTGCCCGTCGCGGCGGGACTCGTCGTTGAGCTGGGCCGGCTTGTCATCGTCGGCCACGCCCTTCTTGAAGCCCTTCACCGCCTCGCCGAGGTCCTTGCCGACGCTGCTCAAGCGCTTGGTGCCGAACACGAGCAGCACAATCACGAGGACGATGATCCAATGACCGATGCCCCAGGCGCCCATGACATTGCTCGCTGCTGTTGAATGAAGAGGGCAAGGATACCGCAAGCGCCCGTAAGGCGATGTGGCGAGGGTCCGGCCGCAGCGCCTGCGGCGGATGCGCTCCGGGCGCGCGCTGAACGGGCGGGAACGTCGCCAGAGCGAGCCCGGGAGCCCACTGCGGGGACGGCACCGCGGCGTCGCGCTGCCGCCCCTTGCTCGCGGTTTGCGCACGCTGGCGCCGCTCGGCTCCTCTCGCTGGAGACAGGGCAGGCCCTCCATCGCCCGGCGCGACCTGGAGCCGTCCAGCCTGCCCCCCTCGGGGCGCGAACGCTACGGCGGGCCAGCGCGCCGGCTCGGCGCGCGGCCGCTGCGGTCAGGGCAAGGGCTCGACCTTGGCCGGATTGGCCGGCACGGTCTCGAACGGCTGAGGCTGGCCCGGCGGCGGCGGTTGCGGCGGCTGCGCCGGGGCCAGGCGCTGGTAGGCCGGCGCTTCCTGCACCGGCGCGGCGCCGGCGGGCGGGGCCGGCGGGGTCACGTTCACGCCGGGCTCGGGATAGACGGTGGCGCCGAGCGCCGGCGGCTGCGCTTCGGGCGTGGTGCGGTTGATCCGCGCCTGGGCGCTGGCTTCTTCCAGGCGATCGCGGAAATCCACCACCGCGCTGGACGGCTGCCCGGTGGCGCGGCCCTCGAAGATCATGCGCGGGGTGTTGCCCTCGCCGTAGACGGCCTGGTTGGCGTCGTCGTCGATCGACAGCGCCGCGCCGTCCAGGGCGATGCCGGCGAACAGGCCGCGCGCGCGCGACCACGACCAGATCTCGGCCTTGAGCTGGCCGTCGGTGGCCGCCGCGGCGGTGCGCCCGACCGGACCGGCGGCGACGCTGGCGTCGGCACCGAGGGTGAGCTTGCCGTTGACGATCGAATCCAGGCCGCGGTTGCCGCGGAACACCAGCACGATGTCGGAGGACTGCACGCCGGCCTGGAAGCCCAGGCTGCCGCCGGTGAGCTTGACGAAGCTGGGGTTGGACCAGGTGCCGTCGGGGTTCTTCACCGACACCAGGCCATGGCCGCGGCGGCCGCCGACGACCAGGCCGATCTTGAGCGTATCGGGCACGACCACGATCGCGCGCGCTTCGTCGAAGAGTTTGTCGGGGATCGAGGATTCGGGAATCTGCTGGATATCGGCGAGCACGCGCACCGCGTCGCGGGCGCGCTGGTCCTCGGTCGGACCGGCCAGGGCGGCGGTGGCGGCCAGGCCCAGGCCCAAGGCCAGGCTCAGGCTGAGAAGGCGGGGCGAGGGACGATGCATGACGGACTCCGGCTGGGTGCGGAAGGAGGGAAGACAGGACGCATCCGGCTTCGACCGCAACGGCGACGGTCGGTTCAGGCTAGTGATCCGGCGATGAATCGCTCCGGAACTGCATGGCTCCAGAACTGCATGGCTCCGGAATCGCATCGCCCGGAAGCTGCATCGCCCTGGAGCTGCATCGCTCTGGAGCGGCACCGCCATGGAAGGGCATCGCCCCCGGAACGGCATCCCCGGACGGCCTCACCGAAGCGCCCTGCCGCGTGCGGCGGCCGAGACCGCGCTCGCGCCGATTGTAAGCCGCCCGCCCGCGTCGGGCACACTTGCGCCGGACGTCGTGGCGTGCGGTCGCGGCTCGCGCCGCTCCTACAGGCAGATCGCGCGGCTTCGGTCCGGTCTTGAACCGCAACGAAAAGCCCCGCACTCGCGGGGCTTT
>CBIFVU010000265.1:0-5787 GCA_966185905.1 uncultured Lysobacter sp. | reverse complement strand
GCGCGATCGAGCGCGGGTGCAGCACCTTGGCGCCGGTGGTGGCGATTTCCTGCGCCTCGGCGTAGTCCAGCCGCGCCAGCAGGCGGGCCTCGGGCACTTCGCGCGGGTTGGCGCTGAACATGCCGGGCACGTCGGTCCAGATTTCCACCCGTTGCGCCTTGAGCAGGGCGCCGAAGTAGGCGGCCGAGGTGTCCGAACCGCCGCGGCCCAGGATCGCGGTGCCGCCGTCGCCGTGGCGGGCGATGAAGCCCTGGGTGATCAGCATCGGCGCGGGCTGGGCGTCGAAGCGTTCGATCACGCCCGGCTCGGCCTGGTGGCGGCAGTTCACCGACAGCCGCTGGGCCCAGGCGCTGGCATTGGGCAGGGACACCGCGTCGAGCCAGTCGCGCGCATCGCACCAGCCGAAGTCGTGGCCCTGCGAACGCAGGTAGGCCGCGCCCAGGGTCGAGGACAGCAATTCGCCCTGCGCCAGCACCTCGGCCTGCCAGTCCAGCGCGCGCGCGGCCGCGCGCGGGTCGGCTTGCAGCGCGGCCAGGGCCGCCAGGCGCTCGGCCAGCACGAGCTCGGGGTCCAGGCCCAACTCGGCGCAGAAACCGCGGTGGCGCTCGGCCAGGCCGGCGAAGCGCGCGGCCAGGCCCTCGTCCTGGCCGGCCGGCGCGTAAGCGATGGCTTGCAGTTCGTTGGTGACGCCCGACAGCGCGGAGACCACCACCAGCACGCGCCGACCGTCCTCGCGCAGGCGTTTCCCAGCCAGGCGTCCGATCGTGTCCCAACGGTTGCGGCGGGATACCGAAGTACCGCCGAACTTGAGCACCACCCAGCCTGTCTGTTGCGTCTCCACGTTTTCCTCGGTTGGTCGTTCCACTTCGATGGGGCCCGGCCGCGGCCGGGGCAGGTCGATCCGCCCGGCGCGGCCGATGGACTCAGCGCCGGGATTGCGCACTACTTGCAGGGCTTGCGCGCCCGGCGGCGACCCGTCCGGGCCGCCGTCCGCGCAGATCGCTGCCCTTCGGATCCTGTCCTTCCGATCCGGGTCCTTCCAGATCCCTGTCCGTCGAGACCGGCCTCCGTCCGGAGCGCTTCCGCCAGCGGCACTTCCACTAGAATCGCGTCCGTCTGGACCGCGTCCGGTCGAATCGGCCCCGTCCCGGGTCCGCGCTCGCCTGGCCGCGCGCGTCCGGGAACCGGGCACGAAGAACGGATTCTAGTCCAAGCGGCGGGCTGACGAGCGGCCGCCGCGACACGCCCGCCCGCCTCGCTGCACGCACCGCCCTGGCCCCGCCCCTGTACCGCCACTGCACGGGCCTTTCGGAATCCCCCTGGACATGACCCAACGCCGTTACTTGCAACTGGACGTATTCGCCGACCGCCCCGGCGCCGGCAACCCGCTGGCCGTGGTGCTGGACGCCGAAGGCCTGGACGATGCCGCCATGCAGGCCATCGCCCGCTGGACCCGCCTGCCCGAGACCACCTTCGTGTTCGCGCCGACCCAGCCCGGCGCCAGCTACCGCATCCGCATGTTCAGCCCGCGTCGGGAAGTGCCCTTCGCCGGCCACCCCAGCGTCGGCACCGCCTGCGTAGTGCTCGACGCCGGTTTGGCCGCGCCGGTGGACGGCCTGCTGGTGCAGGAAGGCGTGGCCGGCCTGCTGCCGTTGGCGGTGACCGGCGACGGCCCGGCGCGCACCATCGCCGTGCGCACGCCGCGGGCGCGGGTGGTGGAAACCGCCAGCGCCGCCGACCCGCGCCTGGCCGATGCGCTGCGCGGCCTGCCTCCGGGCGCGCTGCCGCCGGCGCTGATGGACGGCGGCCGGCGCTGGTGGCTGGCCGAGTTGCGCGACGAGGCCGCACTGCGCGCCGCCGCCCCGGATTGGGCCGCGATCGGCCGCCTGGCCGAGAGCACCGAGAGCATGGGCCTGTGCGCCTTCGCCCGCGCCGATGCCGGCCGCGACTACGACCTGGTGGTGCGCGCCTTCGTCGGCGCCCCGGCCCAGTTCGAGGACGCTGCCTCCGGCGCGGCCAACGCCACCCTGGCGGCCTGGCTGAAACACAACGACGCCCTGCCTGGGCACGAGGGCCGCTACACCGTCAGCCAGGGCCGCGAAGTGGGTTTCGACGCGCGCCTGCAGTTGCGCGTGGACGGCGACGGCGAGGTCTGGTCCGGCGGCCGCATCAGCCAAGTGGTGCGCGGGCACATCGACTGGCGCTGACCCCCGCGGGGCGCCCTGGGCGGACCGGCGCCGGCGCGGCCGGCCGCCGCGGCAAGGCGCTGGCGCCCGGCCGCCCGCCGACGCGCTCCGGCCTGCGCAACCCAGCGCCGCGCTACCCTGGGCCCGACCGCCGCGCCGGAAATCCGCATGCCCGACCGTCCCGCCCTGCCCGCCGATCCTTGGCTGCGCGACCTCTCCCCGGAGTTGGTCGCGCACTTGCAGGCCATGTCGGTGCCGCGGCGGCTGCGCGATGGCGAGCGCCTCTACGCCCGCGGCGACGCCGCCGACGGCCTGTACGGCGTGGTCAGCGGCCGCATCCGCCTGAGCGTGCCGACCGCCAACGGCCGCGAAATGCTGTTCGTGCTGTTCGAGCCGGGCAGTTGGTTCGGCGAGGTGTCCATGTTCGATGGGGGCCCGCGCCCGCAGGACGCCCGCGCCGACGGCGACAGCGAGTTGTTGTTGCTGCCGCGCGCGCGCTTCCTGGCCCTGCTCGAACAGCAGCCCGCGCTCTACCGCGGCTTCGCCCGCCTGCTGTGCCGCAAGCTGCGCACGGTGCTGGACTATGTCGAAGACGCCATGACCCTGCCGCTGGCCGCGCGCCTGGGCAAGCGCCTGCTGGAACTGGCGCGGATCTACGGCGTGGACGAGCCCGACGGCCGGCGCATCGACCTGGCCCTGCCGCAGGACGATCTGGCGCGGATGCTGGGGGCCACTCGCCAGAGCGTGAGCAAGCAGCTCAAGGCCTTCGAGCAGCAGGGCCTGGTCGGCCTGCGCTATCGCCACGTGGTCGTGCGCGACGCCGAGGGGCTACAGCGCCTGATCGCGCGCTTGTCGGGGCTGCCGGGGCCGGCGGCGGACTGAGGCCGGCTCGGCCTGCCGGCCCGCGCCGCCCAGACGGACGCCAACGGGCGCGGCCGGCGCCGGCCGCGCGCCGGCTCAGTCCGGGCGCACGTCCACGCGCACGCGGATGCGGTCGCCGGGGTGGTGATCGGTACGGGTGCGATAAGTCTTGCCGGCGTATTCGTAGGTCACGTCGTAGCCGCTGACGGTCTGCTCGCCGGCCGGATAGGCGCGGCCGTCGTGCTGCGGCACCGGATCGCAGACCCGGACCATGCCGCTGCGCGGCGGCTCCTGGTTGCGCTTGGCCTGCTCGTAGATGCTGCGGCCGGCCATGCCGCCGACCATCGAGCCCAGCGCCGAGGTGGCGTAGCGCGCGCTGCCGCCGCCGACCTTGCTGCCGAGCACCGCGCCAACCAGACCGCCGACCAAGGTCGCGGCCGTGCGCCCGCCCTCGGTGCTGCGGCTGGGCCGGTTGCTGGCGCCGCCGAAATTGTCGTAGCGCGGATCGTTGCGGTAGCCATCGCCGCCATAGCCGTCGTTGTACCCGTCGTAGCCGCCCTCCACATAGGTGGGCCGCTCATAGCAGCGCGGGGCGCCGTTGACCGGCTGGGCGCTGTATTGGTCGAACACCGGGTCCACCCGCAACACCCGGGCGAAATCGACTTGGGTGCTGTAGCCCGGGGCGCTGTGCGCGGGCTCGTAGGTCTGCGCCGAGGCGACCGGGACGGCGGCGGCCAGCGCCAGGCCCAGGGCGGTGACGAGGGTGCGGTTCATCGTGGACTCCAGCGCGCCGGAATGGCGCCAGGCGCGATCCTTGTACCACGTCCGGCAATCGCGGCTGAACGCGACCCGCCGTCGGTCCGGGGCCCGCACAAGCATTCACTCCGGCGACAGCGCCGCGGCCGCTGCCGGCCAGGGCGCGGCCAGCCAGTCGGCGGCGCGCGCGGCCGTCGCCGCCGCCTCGCGGCCCAGCAACGGCCCGACATGGCTCGGGCTGGGAGCGGTCCACAGGCTCGCGCCCACCGCGGCGGCGAAGGCCGCGGTCAGGGCCGGGTCGATGTCCTCGTCGCGCGCCGAGGCGATGCACAGCACCGCTGCGGCCGGCGCCGGCGCCGCGATGCCGGCGTGGGCCTGGGCCAGCACCGCGCCGGATTCGTCGCGCCAACGACGCAGCGCGTACAGCACCGCGGCCTCGTCGTCGGCATCGGCCAAGGCGGCGCGGGTGGACGCCAGCCGCGCCTGCTGGCCCCAAGGCACCCGCGCCGGCCAGGCCCGCTGCGGCAATTGGGCGGACCAAGGCGCCGGCGGGATGGGATTGACCAGGATCGCCGCCTCGGCCAGGTCGGCGCAGCACCAGGCCAGCAATCCGCCCAGGCTGGCACCGACCACGGCCCGCGGCCGCGGCAATGCCGCCAAGGCCGCGCGCGCCTGGGCCAGATAGTCCGCCCAGACGGTTGCCTCCAGCCCGGCCGCAGCCGGCTGCAAGTCCGGCGCCTGGGTGCGCAGCCCGCGCGCTTCCAGCACCGCCCGCCACAGCGCCCATTCCCATCCGCCCGCGCCGGCGCCGTGCAGCAGCAGCACCGAAAGCGGGCCAGCCCTCGCCGGCCCCGGTTCGGTCACGACCACCGGCGGGAGGCCAAGCAAACAGGCCGGAGCGCAACGGCTCGCGGCCCCGCGGGCAAGCGGATGGGCTCACGCCACCGCACTGGCGAACGCGGCCAGCGCGCGAGGGGCACCGCGCCGTTCAAACCAGGGTGGCCTCCAGGCTGACCGGCACCGCACTGAGCGCCTTGGACACCGGGCAATTGGCCTTGGCGTCCTCGGCGATGGCCTGGAACTTGCCCGCGTCGATCCCGGGCACCTGCGCCTTCACCTTCAGGCGGATCTGCGACAAGGCCGGCCCGCCCTCCATCGACAGATCGACCTCCGCGCGCGTATCCAGACTGGCCGGCGGATGCCCGGCCTCGGTCAGCTTGGCCGACAGCGCCATGGTGAAACAGCCCGCGTGCGCGGCCGCGATCAACTCCTCCGGGTTGGTGCCCTTCTCCTCTCCGAAGCGGCTGTTGAAACCATAGCGGGTGTTGTCGAGCAGCCCGCTCTGCGGCGTGCTCAGGCGACCCTGCCCGTTCTTGAGATCGCCTTCCCAGTGCGCAGTGGCGTGGCGGGAAATACCCATGGGTGCGGCTCCGTTGGTGGGGGAGGGGTAGCGTAGCGCTTGGCAGGTTAAGAATGAGGCGTGAGCGTAGAGGAGGAAGAAGTGAGCGAGGGCTGCCCTGCGCTTTCTCGCTCCCTCATTCCGCTCCTCTCCACGCTCGCCCCGTGCCGCAATGCAGCACCGGCAGCAGAAGCGAGCGTAGAAAAGTCAGAAGTGAGCGAAGGCCGTCACGCTCTTTCTCACTCCTCTCCCTTCTACGCGCCTGCTTTCCCTCATGCCGCAACGCAGCACCCCAGACCGGCCGCCGCCGCACTTGACCCATCCGGCGCGCTGGGCGAGCCTGTCGTCCCGGCATTCGCCGGCACCCGCCATGACCGCCCGCCGAGCGCCGCGCTCGGGCGCGCAGCGCGGACAGCCATGACGGCCTTCCCAACCTGGCCACAGGGAGAAGTCCGCTCATGTCCCACACCACCCAGTCCATCCGCAACGTGGCCTTGGCAGGCCACCCCGGCGCCGGCAAAACCACGCTCTTCGAAGCCCTGCTGCAGGCCGGCGGCGCAGTCCAGACGGCAGGCAGCATCGAAC
>CBIFVU010000264.1:0-5790 GCA_966185905.1 uncultured Lysobacter sp. | reverse complement strand
CGCGAAAACGCGGCAACGGCGAAAGTTCCGGCGCAGTCGCCGGTCGCGGCTCGCGCCGCTCCTACAGGGCGTGTCCGAACCGACGGCAGCATCGCCGTGCCCGAGGCCCTGCGCCGCTACATGGGCGGGATCGAAACCCTGGCCTGAGGCCTCGTCGGCCCAGGCGCAGCCGCATCGCCCTGCTGTAGGAGCGGCGCGAGCCGCGACCGCGAAAACGCGGCAACGGCGAAAGTTCCGGCGCAGTCGCCGGTCGCGGCTCGCGGCGCTCCTACAGGGCGTGTCCGAACCGGCAGGCTTGCGTGAAAGAAAAAGCCGGGTCCATCGGGGCCCGGCCAAGGCCGGCCTGGGGGCGCCGGAATCTCATCGCCGGCGCGGCGTGGCGCGGACCACGCCCGCCTCAGGCCGCCAGGCGTTGCGGCGGCTGGATCGAGGCATGCGCCGCGGCCAGCGCGTCGGCGCGGTGCTGCGGCGAATACGCCACGCCCTCGGCACGGACGAACTCGACCTCAGTCACGCCGATGAAGCCGAGCAGGTGACGCAGATAGGTTTCCTGGAAATCGCCTTCGGCGCCGCTGTATACGCCGCCGCGCCCGCTGGCCACGATCGCGCGCTTGCCCTTGGCCAAGCCCTCGGGGCCCCGCTCGGTGTAGCGGAAGGTCTTGCCGGCCACTGCGATGCGGTCCACCCAGGCCTTCAGGGTCGAGGGAATGCCGAAGTTGTACATCGGCGCGCCGATCACGATCACATCGGCCGACAGGAATTGTTCCATGATGCGCTCTGCGTCGGCGCTTTCGGCCGGATCGGCCTTGGCCAGGGAACGACCGGTAAGATGCGGGATCGGCTCGGCATCCAGGTCGCGGTACTCGACCTGCAGGCCGGGGACGGTCTCGCGCCAGCGCGCGGCCACTGCGGCGCTGAGCTCGCGGGTGACCGACTGGGTGCCCAGGGCGCTGGAATCGATATGGAGCAGCTTCATGACGGGACCTCGGAAGTAGGCGGGAAGCGGTCGTTGCCGCGGTGTGCCTAGTTTGGTCGTTGCGTCAGTGGAATAAAGCTGGTTATATATCACCAACTGTTCTGAGATTGGAACTATCCCCATGCACGATCTGAATGACCTGTATTACTTCGCCATGGTCGTGGACCATGCGGGCTTTGCCGCGGCCGAGCGCGCGCTGGGCATTCCCAAGTCGCGCCTGAGCCGCCGCATCAGCCAGTTGGAGACCGACCTGGGCGTGCGCCTGCTGCAGCGCTCGACCCGGCGCTTCGCCGTGACCGAGGTGGGCAACAGCGTCTACCGCCATGCCCAGTCGATGCTGGCCGAGGCCCAGGCTGCGCGCGAGGTGGTGGACCGGCTCAGCGCCGAGCCGCGCGGGGTGATCCGGGTCAGCGTGCCGGTGGGCCTGGCCCAGCAGCACATCCCCAAGCTGCTGCCGGAGTTCCTGGCCAAGTACCCGCAGGTGCGGGTGCAATTGCACGTCAGCAACCGCCGCGTGGACATCATCAACGAAGGCGTGGACGTGGCCCTGCGGGTGCGCTCCAAGCTCGACGACGACGGCAGCCTGGTGATGCGCAGCTTCGGCCAGATCCAGGAACTGCTGGTGGCCAGCCCGAAATACCTCACCCGCATGGGCCGGCCCAGCAACCCGGACGAACTGGCCGAGCACGTCACCCTGAGCATCAGCGAAGACGACGCGCGCCAGCGCTGGGAACTGCACGGCCCGGACGGCGAAGTGCGCCGGGTCGAACTCAAGCCGCGGGTGATGGGCTTCGACTTCCCGATGCTGATGGCCCTGGCCGAGCAGGGCGTGGGCATCACCCTGCTGCCGGAGACGGTCTGCGCCGAAGCCGTGCGCCGCGGCGAGCTGGAGGTGGTGCTGCCCAACTGGCGCCTGCCGCAGGGCATCTTCCACGCGGTGTTCGCCTCGCGCCGCGGCCTGCTGCCGGCGGTGCGCGTGTTCATCGACTTCCTGGCCGAGAAGGCGCCGACCCTGGTCGAATCCGCGCGCCTGCAGTGCAGCGACATCAAGGGCGGCAAGCCCTGCCCGGACAGCGTCGCCGAGCGCGACGCGCGCAAGGGCGCCGACCAGGCCGCCAAGGCGTCCGCGCCGGCCTGAGGGCGTGCGACAATGCCGCGCGCCCGGCGACGGGCGCGCAGGCTGCCGGCGCGAGCGCCGGCAGCGTGGACAACGGAAGTGTGGCCGAGCGGTTTAAGGCACCGGTCTTGAAAACCGGCGATGGGCGACCATCCGTGGGTTCGAATCCCACCGCTTCCGCCACTCCGGCCGCCCGGCGGTTCTGGGTTTGTTTCGGGCCCGTCCTGGCCTGTTTTGCGCCTGCTTTGCGCTTGCTTCGGGCCGGCCTCGGATTCGCACTGGGCTTGGAGCCGGTCTCGCGTCAGCGCGGTTTGCCCGCGTCGCCGCGGCGCTTGCGCTGGGCCCTGCGCCCCGGCACCCTTCGCCCCTGGCCCCTTCGCGGCCGGGAGATCGCAATGAAGCCCGCCTTCGGTCCGCTCCTGCCTGCCCTCGCCACCGCCATCGTCTGCGCGGGCAGCCTGGCCGCCGCGCCCGCGTCCGCCACGCCGCCGGACGTCATCGATGTGCGCGACGAGGTGTTCGGGATCACCCCCGACCAGGTGCTGGTGCTGCGCTCCACCCGCGACAATCTAGGCCTCTACGAAGCCGAACACCGCGATGTCTTCCTGGTGGCCATCGATCGCGCCAGCGGCAAGGAAACGCTGCATCCGGTCTATCGCGCCCAGACCGGCCCGGGCGAGCAAGCCGATCGTCCGCCGCGGACGCAAGGCTCGCGCCTGCCGGGCTCGGTCGATCCGTTCGAGGTGCTGCGCAAGGCCGGCGGCATCGCGCGCGACCGTTCGGAATGGCGCACCGGCCCGTCCGCGAGCCTGCGCGCAGACGCCGTGTCGATCGCCTTCCAGGACGGTGCGACCGTGCAGCTCAAGCTGGCCCCGCTCCTGCGCCGGGTGTCCTCGTCGTTGGACGAGCTCGCCGGCGCGATCGGGGACTACAGCCGCCTGGCTCCGATTTCCACCCGCGACTTGCTGGCGGGGCAGACCTTCGACGCGGCCGCCTGCGATTTCCAGGAGCCGATGCATTACCTCGGCCTGGACCGGACCCCCGCCGTCCGATTGATGCGGGTGACCTGCGGGGCGGAAGAGCAATCCGCGTCCTTGTTGGTGCTGGTGCAGGATTGAACGCCTGGGGGCGAGGCGATGCCGCCCGCCTGCGTTGCCGCAGCGATGGGGCCGGCAGCCTCCCGGGCCCGTGCCGTGGCGCCGTCCGGCCGGGCCTGCGCGGCCGCGCAGGTTCGGCCCGCGCGGCTCAGGCCTCCTGCCGGTAGCGCTCCACCAGCGCGCGGTATTTCTCCTCATGCTGTGCGCGCTTGGCTGGGCTGTGCTCGGCAGCGCCCGACAGCATGCGCTGGCCCTTGCCCAGCAGGATCGAGCCGTCCGGCGAGACCGCCGCGCGCACGGCGCCCTGGACGTGCGGCAGCCGCGCTTCCAGCCAGGCGTATTCCTCCAGCGGCAGCGTGGCCATGCCGATCTCCAGCCGGCGCAGCGCGGGGTGGCCCAGCAGCGAGGCGAACACCGGCGACGCGGCCGGCGCGCGCACGCCGAAGCCCAGGCGCAGGTGTTCCAGGCGCTCCATGCCGCGCAGGAAATCGAAACTGCTCACCGGTTGGTTCCAGTCCAGCGTGCCGAAGATGGCCAGGTAGCGCAGCGAGGTGGACGCGCCCAGGCCGGAGAAATCGGACACGCGCCGCAGGTTTTCCAGGTGCAGTGCGGTCAGCGAGGGCAGCCGCCCGACCGGCCCGAGATCGCTGAAGCCCGATACGTATTCCAAGGTCAGCTCGCGCAGATGGACCAGGCCTTCGAGCATGTCCAGGTGCTTGGGCCGGGCGTGGGTGATGCGCAGCGCGGTCAGGCGCGGGAAGTCGGCCAGCGCGGCCACCTGCGCCGGATTGGGCTCGTGCAGGGTCAGTTCGACCAGGTCGGGCAGTTCCTTGGCCCGTTCCCAATGCGTGTCCTTGCCGGTGAGCGTGAGGCTGGCGATGCCGGCCGGCGCGCGCTCCAGGTCGCCGAAATGGCCGCTCCAGCGCTCGCGGTTGGGCGTGGTGGTCCAGTACTGCGAAGCGTCTTCGTACAGGTCGCCGAAATGGTGCTTCATGCGGGAGGGTGATCCTGGGGCAGGTGGGCGGGAAGAAGGGCGGTCGGTCGGGCGCTCATGGTCGCACCGGGCGGATCGATCCGGGGCTGTGGCCGTCTCCGGCGATGGCTTCGGCGGGCAGGGCGAGGGCAGGATAGCGGTAGGCTCGGGGACGAGGACCGAGCCCGAGTCGATGCGCGAGCCGGTGCCTGCTCTTGCGCCAGTTGCCCAGGGCCGGATCGCGGGCGCTGTGCAGAACCAGACGCTGCGGCCATCGCCGAGGTAGTCGTTGCTCAGGTAGACGGTGCGCGCCGGGTCCAGTCCCGGCAGCGGCCGGTCGCCGCAATGGACGCGATGGCGGTCCTTGCCGGCCTGGCGGCCCGGGTAAGCCTGGCTGAGTGCGGCGACGCTGTCCGGATCGGCGCCGGCGACCGGGCGAAGGCCCTCGCCGGGCACCGAAGCGAAGATCTGGCCCTGGTAGCGGACATAGATGCTCGGATCGGCGTTGCGTTCGCCCAGGCGGTCGATCTCCCGGGTCGGTTCCGCGTCGCTGGCGCCCAACAACACCCATAGGCCGGCGAAGGCAGCGAACACGCTCGCCGCGGCGATCCACGTGACCGCCTCGGTACTGAGGCGCCGCGGTCGGGTGCCGGGCCGGGGGCGAGGACGGGGGCTGTGGCGGTGGCGGCGCATCGATCGAGTCCTGTCGGTCGGATCCTGGACGGGGCTGGCAGCCTGAGGCCGGAGCGCCGCGTCGGCACAGTATGGGCAGAGCCCGGGCGGCGTGGCCGAACAGGATGAGCGAACGGGGCAGGGGAGCGAAATAGGCGAACAGGACGCCCGGTCAACCCCGCGCCGCTTGCGGCGTTGGCGATAGATCCGCGCCCGTTCGCGTCCCCGGCAGGAACCCGCCTCGATGAGCGATGCCATCCAGTCCCATTTCGCCGATGCCCAGGCCGTGGCGCGCTATGCCGAGAATCCGCCGCGAGTGGTGCCCGGCTTCGCCGACATGCAGCGCATGGCCGGCTTGCTGCTGGCCGAGCGCGCCGGCGAGAGCGGACGCGTGCTGGTGCTCGGCGCCGGCGGCGGCCTGGAGTTGAACGCCTTCGCCCAGGCTTATCCGCACTGGCGCCTGGAGGGCGTGGACCCGTCGGCGGAAATGCTGGAGTTGGCGCGGGCCACGCTCGGGCCGCGGGCCGAACGCGTGCGCTTGCACCAGGGCTATGCCGAGACCGCGCCGGACGGGCCTTTCGATGCGGCCGCCTGTCTGTTGACCCTGCATTTCATCCCCGACGAAGAACGCCTTCGCACCCTGGCCCACTTGCGTCGGCGGCTGCGCCCGGGCGCGCCGCTGGTGGTCGCGCACTTGAGCGCGCCGGACGCGCCGGCGGCGCGCGAGCGATGGCTGGCGCGCTATGCCGCCTTCGCCGTGTCCTCCGGGATCGCCCCGGCCCAGGCCGAGGCCGCGCGCCAAGCGTTGGCGGCGCGGCTGCCGATCCTGGCGCCCGAGCGCGATGAGGCCCTGCTGCGCGAGGCCGGCTTCGCCGATGTCGCGCTGTTCTACGCTGGCTTCGCATTCCGCGGCTGGGTGGCCTACGCTGAGGGCTGAGGGCTGAGGGCTGAGGGC
>CBIFVU010000263.1:0-5797 GCA_966185905.1 uncultured Lysobacter sp. | reverse complement strand
CGCTGTAGTGCATCAGCGAGGACAGCACCATGTAGCCGCCGTAGCTGCCGCCGTACACGCCCACGCGCGAGGCGTCCAGCTCGGGCCGGGTGGCGATCCAGTCGAGCAGGGCGCCGATGTCCTTGACCGAGTCTTCGCGCTTTTCGGCGTTGTCCAGGTTGAGGTAGCTGCGGCCGTAGCCGGAGGAGCCGCGCACGTTGGGCACCAGCACCGCCACCCCGAGCTCGTTGGCCAGGAACTGGGCGTTGGCGTTGAAGGTCGGCAGCGCCTGCGCTTCCGGGCCGCCGTGGATCTGCACCACCACCGGCGCCTTTTGCCCGGGCTTGAGTTGGGCCGGGCGGTAGTAGAAGGCCGGGATGGTGCGCGGCTTGCCGTCGACCTGGTCGAAGGTGGGGTAGCGCACCAGCGTGGGCGCGAGGAAGCGCGAGGCGTCCAGGCCGCCGACTTCGCTGCGGGTCCAGCGGGTCAACGACTTGGCGTCCAGGTCGATCACGTAGACATCGCTGGGCGAGGTCGCGGTGTTGATCGACAGGGCGATGCGGCGACCGTCGGGCGAGAACTCGGCGTTGCCGATCACCCCCACCGGAAGCTCCGGCAGGGCCACGGCGCGATGATCGGGCAGCGACAGCACGTGCAGCTTGCCGATGCCGTCTTCGTTGCTGACGAACAGCAGGCGCCGGCCGTCGGAGGACAGCTCCAGGTCGCTGGCGTCCCACGGGATGCCGGCGCTGAGCACCTGCGGCTTGCCGGCGGCCGGGTCGTGCCGGCGCAGGGTGGAGAACTCCTGCGCGCGGCCGTCGATGGGCTCGTCGGAGATGTAATACACCGAGCGCCCGTCCGGCGCGTAGCGCAGGTCGCCGATGGAGGCCTTGCCGCCGTCCACCGGGAACAGGCGCAGCTCGCCGCTGGCGAGGTCGACCTCGCCGGGGTAGGACTCGGCCGCGGAGACGTACTTGACCACCAGCAGGCGGCGGCCGTCCGGGGAGAAATCCTGGGCGCTCCAGTTGCCGCCTTCGGTCAGCACCGCGCGCGCCTTGCGCGTGGCCGTGTCCATCACCCACACGTCGGTGTCGCGGCCGTTGCGCACGGTGCTGCTGTAGGCCAGCTGCTTGCCGTCGCGGGCGAACAGCGGGCCTTGGTTGCGCGCCTTGCCGTCGGTGAGCAGGGTGGTCTGGCGGCTGGCCAGGTCGAACCAGTGCAGTTGCCAGAACTCGTTGCCGCCCACGTCCTTGCCGAACACGAAGCCGTTGGCGCCGGCCGGCGCCGCCAGCAGGGTGTTGACCGGCTCGGGATAGAACGTCAGTTGCTCGCGCATGCCCAGCGGCGCGCACACCCGGTGCGCCTGGGCGGTTTCGGCGAAGCGCGTGGCGATCAGCAGGCAGCCCTCGCCGGTCCAGCCGCCGAGGCCGGCGCCGCGGGTGTTCTGGTAGCGGTTGAGCTTCTCCACCAGCTGGGCCGGGATCTCGGGGATGTTTTCGGTGGTGCGGTTGCCGACCACCTGGCGCTGGGCGGTGGCGGCCGGCTGGGCCGTGGCGCTGGCGCAGGCCAGGGCCAGGGCGGCGAAAAGCGGAAGGTGGCGCAGCATGTCGGCAATCCCCTGGAGAGGTGGAGCGGGGCGCGGCGAGGCGGATCGGTCCTTCGTTCCGGCGGATCGCCGGCGCACGATCTTCGAGCTTAGCGCGGCCGCGCGGGCGGCCAGCCGTCCCGAAAGTCACGCCTTCTGCGTTCGAGAGTTTGACTTAGAGTGCAGCCACGCCACCGCGGGGCCGGGAGATCGGACTCCCGCTCGCGCACCGCGCCGGCCGGTCGGACGCCGGCGGCTTACCAGGGAGGATCGCCATGCTCGACCGCAGGACATTCCTGATCCACGCCGCGCTGGCCGGGGCCGGCGCCTGGGCCGCTGGCCGCGCCGGACCGGTGCGGGCCGCCGCGCCGCCGTCATGGCCGCCTTATGCGCAGGCGATGGTGATCGACGGCTGCGGCTTCATCGGCGGCGATGGCAGCGCGCCGGGCGCGCCGCTGTCCCCGGCCCTGGTCGAGGATGCGCGCGCCAGCGGCCTGCGCGCCTTCCAGGCCACCATCGGCCCGGTCGCCCAGTACGAGGGCGCCTACGAACTGGCGATGCGCGACATCGCCTATTGGGACAACGAGATCGCCCTGCATCCGGACGTGTTCCTGGCCGTGCGCGACGGCGCCGACCTGGAGCGGGCGCGGCGCGAGCAGAAGCTGGGCGTGGTCTACCAATTCCAGGACAGCGCCGCCTTCGGCGAGAAGCTGGAGCGGGTGGACGATTTCCACCGTTTCGGCCTGCGCACGGTGCAGTTGACCTACAACATCCGCAACCTCGCCGGCGACGGCTGCATGGAGCCCGGCGACGCTGGCCTGAGCCGTTTCGGCCATGCCTTGCTCGAGCGCCTGAACCAGCGCCGCATCCTGGTCGACCTGGCCCACAGCGGCCGGCGCACCGCGCTGGAGGCCATCGCCGCGTCCAAGGCGCCGGTGCTGATCAGCCACACCGGCTGCGCGGCGCTGGTGCAGCGCCCGCGCAACAAGACCGACGCCGAACTGCGCGCGGTGGCCGAGCGCGGCGGCGTGGTCGGCATCTACCTGATGCCGTTCCTGCGCGAGAGCGGCCAGCCGATGGCGGCCGACGTGATCGCCCACCTGGAGCACGCGCTCAAGGTCTGCGGCGAGGACCACGTAGGCATCGGCACCGACAACACGCTCTCGCCGGTGCGCCTGACCGAGCAGTACAAGCGCGACCATCGCGACTCGATCCGCGAGCGCCGCCGCCAGGGGGTGTCGGCGCCGGGCGAAAGCGAGGAGGTGTATCTCTACATCCCCGACCTCAACACGCCACGGCGTTTCGAGCGCCTGGCCGGAATGCTGGCCCAGCGCGGCCATTCCGATGCGCGCATCGCCAAGATCCTGGGCGGCAACTTCGCCCGGGCGATGGGCGAGGTATGGGGCTGAGAAGGTCCGGGGCTGAGAAGGTCTGGCGCTGGGAAGATCCGGCGCGCGCCGTCAGTCGGCCAGGCTGCGCTGCGGTCGCGCCAGGCGCGCCTGCAGCAGGCCGAGCAGCTCGCGCTTTTCCTCGTCGTTGAGTCCCGCGTCGCGCTGCTGCGCTTGCAACTCGGCCAGGCGCTGCTCCACGGTCTGTTTTTCCAGTTGCCCGACCGCGTCGAAGAACTCGCGTTGCAAGGTATCGTCGCTGCCCGGCAGGCTCTGGCTGGCGAGCTTCTGCAAGGCGCCGGCCTGCTCGTGCCCGGCGAAATGCTCCAGCAGCGCGCCGGTGCTGATCTCCGGGCGTTGGCGCACGAGCTCGACGATGGCGGTCAGCAGTTCCACTCCGGGCTGGCGCAGCGCGGCGAAGCGGTAGGGCGGCGCCAGTTGCGCGGCCAGCGAGGGCTTCTGCAGCAGGATCGCGATCGCGCTGCGCACCAGGCTGCGCTTGGGCGTGGCCGCCGGCCGCGCGCCGCCGTGGGCGCGCTGGGCCGGCACATGAGTGTCCGGCGCGGCCGCGCGCGCACCGACGCCGGTCAGCTCGGTCAGGCGTTGCTTCATCAGGTCGGCGAAGGCGCCGTCGGGGATCTGCGCCAACAGCGGCTTGGCCCGCTCGGCCAGCCGGCCCTTGCCTTCCAGGGTGGCGAGGTTGACATCGGCGGCCAGCGAGTCGAACAGGAACTGCGACAACGGCATGGCCTCGCGCAGGCGCCGGTCGAAGCCATCCGCGCCTTCCTGCCGCACCAGCGTGTCCGGGTCCTCGCCCTCGGGCAGGAACAGGAAGAAGGCCTGGCGCCCGTCCTTCATCCGCGGCAGCACCGATTCGACCGCCTTCCAGGCCGCGCCGCGGCCGGCGCGGTCGCCGTCGAAGCAGAAATACACATCGGCCGCATTGCGGAACAGCAACTCGGCGTGGTCGGGCGTGGTCGCGGTGCCGAGCGTGGCCACCGCAGTGTCCACGCCGTGCTGGAACAGCGCGACCACGTCCATGTAGCCCTCCACCACCACCAGGCGCGGGATCTTGTTGTGCGCCTGGCGCACCTGCCACAGCCCGTACAACTCGCGGCCCTTGTGGAACAGCGGGGTTTCCGGCGAGTTGAGGTACTTGGGGCCGTCGTCCTTGTCCAGCACGCGCCCGCCGAAGGCGATCACCCGGCCGCGGCGGTCGTGGATGGGGAACATCACCCGGTCGCGGAACTTGTCGTAGACCCGGCCGCTGTCGTTCTTGGACAGCAGCCCGGCGCGGTCGAGCAGCTTGAGCTTGCGTTCGTCGGTGCCCAGTGCATCGCGCAGGCCGTTGAAGCCGTCCGGCGCATAGCCGATGCCGAAGCGGTCGCGGACCTCCACGCTCACCCCGCGGCTGTCCAGGTAGCCCTGGGCCTTGCCGCTGCCGGCGTACTGGCGGAGGAAAAAGCGCTGCGCCGCTTCCAGCGCGGTGAACAGGTCCTGGGCGTCGGAGTCCTGGTTGCGCGAGCGGGTGTCGCGCGGCACTTCCACGCCGACCCGCTTGGCCAGCTCGTCGACTGCGTCGAGGAACTCCAGGCGGTCGTAGTTCATCAGGAAGCTGATCGCGGTGCCGTGCGCGCCGCAGCCGAAGCAATGGTAGAACTGCTTGGTCGGCGAGACCCAGAACGAGGGCGAGCGCTCGTCGTGGAACGGGCAGCGCGCCGAGTACTCCTTGCCCTGGCGCTTGAGCGGCACGCGCGCGCCGATCACCTCGACGATGTCGGTGCGGGCCAGGAGGTCGTCGATGAAGGCGTCGGGGATGCGGGCCATGCCGGGGCCGCCGGTCGGCGGCGGAGCTGATCTGGAGCGGCGACTAGGATGACACGGACGGGCCGGTGCCGGCCGTGCCGGGCTCGGCGCGCTGCGCCAGCCCGGCACGCTCCTGGGCCAGGCGCCGGCGCACCCGCGCGCGCTCGTCCATCATCGCGGTGATCAGCGCACCGAGCAGGAACACCACCGCGCAGTAGTACATCCACACCAGCATGATCACCAGGCCGCCGGCCGGGCCGTAGGCGGTCCCCAGGCTGGCCTGGCCCAGGTACAGGCCGATCGCGCTGCGCCCGAGCATGAACAGCCCGGCGGTCAGGGCGCCGCCGAACAGCGCGCGCCGGCGACTGACCGGGCGGTCGGGCAGCCAGCGGTACATGGCCGCGAACACCGCCGCGTACAGCAGGAAGGAGACCACCGCGGCGACCACCGGCAGCAGGTCGGGCACGTAGGCGATCAGCAATTGCAGCGCCGCCTGCACCGCCATCGACACCACCAGCAGGAAGCCCACGCTGATCACCATGCCGAAGGACAGCAGGCGCTTGCGCAGCCACGGCACGATCCCGCCCAGGCGCTTGGCGTCGCTGCGGAACACCCGGTTGAGCGCGGCCTGCAACTGCCCGAACACGGCCGAGGCGCCGACCAGCAAGGCCAGCGTGCCCAGCAACGCCGCCAGCGAGCCGGTGCCGGGGCGGTGCTCGGCGTTGGCCACGATCAGGCGCGCGGTGCTTTCCACTTGTTCGCCCGCCAGCAGGCCGATCTGGCGGAAGAACTCGTCCTGGGCCGAGGGGTACAGGGCGGTGGTCAGCCACAGCACCATCAGCACCAGCGGCGCCAGCGAGAGCAAGGTGTAGAAGGACAGCGCCGCGGCCAGGGCGAGGATGTCGTAATCGACGAAGCGCTGGGCGAACTGGCCCGGCCAACTGCGTTCCAGCCGGGCCTGCAGGGCCTGGATGCGGTGCAGGGCGCCGTGCGCGGCGGCGGGCTCGTCCGGCGTGCCGGCGTGCGCAGGGGGCGGGGG
>CBIFVU010000262.1:0-5801 GCA_966185905.1 uncultured Lysobacter sp. | reverse complement strand
CCCAATGACCGACGAAACCAGCCTGCCGCCCCTCGACGAGAACCACCTGATCGCCGAGCGCCGGGCGAAACTCAAGGCGCTGCGCGGCGAGGGCATCGCCTTCCCCAACGACTTCCGCCGCGGCGATTTCCTCGGCGACCTGCAGGCCGAATACGCCGACGCCGATCGATGGGGCCAGGAAGCGTTGGACGCCCAGGCGCGGCGGGTGGCGGTGGCCGGGCGCATCCTGCTCAAGCGGGTGATGGGCAAGGCCAGCTTCGTCCAGATCCAGGACGAGTCCGGCCGCATCCAACTGTTCCTGCAGGCCAACGCCCTGGGCGAGACCTACGAGAAGTTCAAGGGCTGGGACGTGGGCGACATCGTCGCCGCCGAGGGGCCGCTGACCCGCACCCGCACCGGCGAGCTGTCGGTCAGGGCCGACACGCTGCGCCTGCTGACCAAGGCGCTGCGGCCGCTGCCGGACAAGTTCCACGGCCTGGCCGATGTCGAGCAGCGCTACCGCCAGCGCTATGTCGACCTGATCGTCTCGCCCGAGTCGCGCGAGGTGTTCGTCAAGCGTTCCAAGATCATCCGCTCCATGCGCGCCTGGCTGGACGCGCGCCGCTTCCTGGAAGTGGAGACGCCGATGATGCACTACATCCCCGGCGGCGCCACGGCCAAGCCCTTCGTCACCCACCACAACGCACTGGACCTGCAGCTGTACCTGCGGGTGGCGCCGGAGCTCTACCTCAAGCGCCTGACCGTCGGCGGGCTGGAGCGGGTGTACGAGATCAACCGCAATTTCCGCAACGAGGGCGTGTCCACCCGGCACAACCCCGAGTTCACCATGCTCGAGCTGTACGAGGCCTACGCCACCTACACCGAGATCATGGACCTGACCGAGGCGGTGATCCGGCATGCGGCGCAGGAGGTCTTGCACACCACCCAGGTGGAGTGGGACGGCCACGCCATCGACCTGGGCCCCTCGTTCCGCCGCTGGTCGATGACCGATGCGGTGCTCGAGCACAATCCGCAGATCCAGCGCGAGCAGTTGCGCGATGTGGAGGCCATGCGCGCCCATTGCGCGCGGCTGAAGGTGCCGGTCAAGCCGTCCTACGGCTGGGGCAAGCTGCTGCTGGAGATCTTCGAGAAGACCGTCGAGCACACCCTGATCCAGCCGACCTTCATCACCGACCATCCGGTCGAGGTCAGCCCGCTGGCGCGCGCCAACGACCGCGATCCGGAACTGACCGACCGCTTCGAACTGTTCGTCGGCGGCAAGGAGCTGGCCAATGGCTTCTCCGAGCTCAACGACCCCGAAGACCAGGCCGCGCGTTTCCAGGCCCAGGTCGACCAGAAGGAAGGCGGCGACGACGAGGCCATGCACTTCGACGCCGATTACATCCGGGCTCTGGAAGTGGGCCTGCCGCCGACCGGCGGCCTGGGCATCGGCATCGACCGGCTGGTGATGATGCTGACCGGCTCGTCCTCGATCCGCGACGTGCTGCTGTTCCCGTACATGCGTCCGGAAGCCTGACCCCGCCGACGGTCCCGCGGAGCGGCGCAAGCCGCGACGGCGCCTCTCGGTGTGGAGGGTTTGTCGCTGGCCAGGTGCGCGGTCGCGGCTTGCGCCGCTCCTACAGGCGGATTGCGGTTGCTTGGCGCGGGTAGGGGGGCGCCAGCCCCGAACCTGTACCGGCGCCGGCGTGTTCGCTGGCGGAAGCGGCGCGGTGTGTGCAGGCTGCGTGAAGGCCGTGCTCGTTCAGCCCGGCCCACGCCCTCGACGACAGCTCCAGCGTTCGCAGCGGCTTGCGCCATTGACCGGTTCGCGCCCTGGCTTGCGTGAAAACCGTGATCGACCCCGCGCAATCGACTCAGGCCGGGCGGGCCGGGCAGGGCGCCGCACGGGCGCGCGAGCCGGCAGGACTTTCGACGGCTGTCACTCGCGTTCAGGCAGAGTATGCTCGCAGTCCGGTCGACTCAGGGGCGACCCCACTACGGATGCCGGTGTGAACGTCGTTATCGTCGATGACCAAACCTCCGCGCGGACGATGCTGCGCCACATCATCGAGGACATCGCGTCCGAACTGTCGGTGCACGATTTCGGCGAGCCGGAGGCGGCGCTGGCCTGGTGCGAAAGCCACCAGCCCGACTTGCTGCTGCTGGACTACCGCATGCCCGGCATCGACGGGCTAGAGTTCGCCCGGCGCTTCCGCCGCCTGCCGATGCACCGCGACATCCCGATCATCCTGGTGACCGTGGTCGGCGACGAACCGGTGCGCCAGGCCGCGCTGGAGGCGGGGGTGATCGATTTCCTGGTCAAGCCGGTGCGCCCGCGCGAACTGCGCGCGCGCTGCCGCAACCTGCTGCAACTGCGGCAGCAGTCCGAGACGGTCAAACAGCGCGCGCTGTCGCTGGAGCAGCGCCTGCTGTCGAGCATGAACGAGGTCGAGGAGCGCGAACGCGAGACCCTGTCGCGGCTGGCCCGCGCGATCGAGTACCGCGACGCCGGCACCAGCGCCTACCTGGAGCGCATGGCCCACATCGCCGGCCTGATCGCCGAGCAACTGGGCATGTTCGAGGACGAAGTGCGGGTGATCGAGATGGCCGCCCCGCTGCACGACATCGGCAAGATCGCCATCCCCGACGCGGTGCTGATGAAGCCCGGCCCGCTGACCGAGGAAGAGACCGCGGTCATGCGCCGGCACCCGCGGATCGGCTACGAACTGCTCAGCGGCAGCCAGAACCGCTTCATCCAGGCCGGGGCGCTGATCGCCCTGCGCCACCACGAGCGTTACGACGGCAGCGGCTACCCCGACGGCCTGGCCGGGGAGGCGATCCCGCTGGAAGCGCGGATCGTGGCCGTCGCCGATGTGTTCGATGCCCTGATTTCGCCGCGTCCCTACAAGAAAGCCTGGGCGGTGGAGGCCGCCCTGGAGTATATGTATGCCCAGCGCGGCCGCCTGTTCGACCCGCGCTGCGTGGATGCGCTGATCGGCAGCCGCGCGCGGCTGGACGAAATCTGCAACCGGTATTCGGCCAGCGTCCCACGTCCCGGCCTGGAGTAGCCGATGGCTTCCAACCCGAGCTTGCTGCGAACGCTCAGGCAGCGCCTGTCCGACCGCCCGGACAGCGAGCACGGGCAGGCCCTGGTGCGGCTGGCCATCGCTTGCCTGATCGTGGCCTACCTGCTGTGGCTGCAGGCCTTCGACCGCGGCAGCCAGTCCACCCACACCATGCTGTGGGTGATGTCGGTCGAATCGGCCATCGGCCTGGGCCTGATGGCGGCGATCGTACGCTCGCCCGGGGTCTCGCACCTGCGCCGCTGGATCGGCATGTGCGCCGACTACACCACCCTGGCGGTGCTGATGTCGCTGGACGCGGCCTCGCTGGCGCCGCTGTACGTGATCATCCTCTGGGTCACCATCGGCAACGGCCTGCGCTACGGCACCGGCTACCTGGCCAGCGCCGGCGCGTTGGCCTGCGCCTCGTTCCTGGCGGTGATCCTGGGCAACGATTACTGGCGCGGGCAGCCCTACCTGGCCGCGGGCCTGTGGCTGGGGCTGGTCGCGATCCCGGCCTATCTGTCCTCGCTGATGCGCAGCCTGCACAAGGCCACCGAGGACGCCCGCCGCGCCAACGAAGCCAAGAGCCGCTTCCTGGCCAACATGAGCCATGAGCTGCGCACCCCGCTCAACGGCATCATCGGCATGGCCGAGCTCATGCACGGCACCCGCCTGGCGCCGGAGCAGCGCGAGTACGCCGATGTCATCCACGCCTCGGCGCAGGCGCTGTTGCTGCTGGTCAACGATGTGCTCGACATCTCGGCGATCGAAGCGGGCAAGCTGCAGCGCCGCGACGTCGACTTCAACCTGCAGGAACTGGTGGGACGGCTGCGCAAGATGCTGCAGCCGCTGGCCGCCGCCAAGGGGCTGAGCCTGAGCCTGGAGATCGAGCCGGACGTGCCGGTGCGGCTGCACGGCGACAGCGCGCTGCTGACCCAGGTGCTGCTCAACCTGCTGCACAACGCGATCAAGTTCACCGAACACGGCAGCGTGGCGCTGGCGGTGCGGTTGAGCGCCGGGCCGCCGCAGGCGCAGGCCGACGGCAGCCGCCGGGTCGGCCTGCGCTTTTCGGTGCGCGACACCGGCATCGGCGTGGCCAGCGAGGACGCAGAACGGATCTTCCAGGCCTTCGAGCAAGTCGACAACGGCCCGACCCGGCGCTTCGGCGGCTCGGGCCTGGGCACCACCATCGCCAAGACCCTGACCCAACTGCTCGGCGGCGAGATCGGGCTGGAGGCCAATCCCGGCGGCGGCAGCCATTTCTGGATCGACCTGCCGCTGCGCCTGCCGCAGGCCGCGCCCGAGGCGGTGGACCCTGCGCGCAGCCAGGAAGGCGGCAAGGTGGTGTCCTTCGAGGACCCCTTCGTGCGCCACCGCAGCCGCGTGCGCGGCCTGCGCGTGCTGATCGCCGACGATCAGTCGGCCAACCGCACCGTGCTCACCCGCATCCTGGAGCGCGCTGGCCACCGTGTGCAGGCCGCCAGCGACGGCGAGCAGGCGCTGGACCAACTGGAACTGGGCCAGTTCGACCTGGCGGTGCTGGACATGCACATGCCCGGCCTGTCCGGCCTGGACGTGATCCGGCAACTGCGCTTCATGCAGACCGGCAACGTGCGCCGCACTCCGACCATCATCCTCAGCGCCGACGCCACCTTGCAGGCTTCCGAGGCCGCCAGCGCGGCCGGGGCGATGGCCTTCCTGACCAAGCCCATCGTGGTCGGCCGGCTGCTGGAGACCATCGCCGAAGTGGTCGACGAGCAGCGCCTGCCGGCGGTGCGCGCGATCAGCGACGTAGGCCGGCCGATGACCAATCCGGCGGTGCTGGCCGAACTGGCGGAGATGGGGCTGGGCGATCAGTTCCTGCGCGATTTCGTCGAGCAGTGCCTGAAGGACGCCGGCGCCTGCCAGCAGCGGCTGGAAGCGGCCGGGCGCACGGCGCAGTGGGAGGAGTTCCGCGAGATCGCCCATGCCTATAAGGGCGTGGCCGAGAACCTGGGCGCGCATTCGATCGCCGAGCGCTGTTCGCAGGCGATGCGCGCCAGCGACGACATGCTGGTGCGCGAGCAGGCGCGCCTGGCCGCCGACCTGGGCGCGCAACTGGCCGCGGTGGCCGAGCTGAGCCGGCAGGAAGTCGCGCGCCTGAGCCGCGGCGGGCGCGGCGGCAAGGGCGTGCCGGACGTGTCGTGAAGCCCGTGGCTGCCGCGCCGGGCGCGCGGCAGGCTCCCCCTGCAAGACCTTCTCCCGCGGCCCGAGCGCCGCGGGGCCGTTTCAGGCGCGCGCCAGCGCCGGCGCGGCCGCGCCGGTCTCGGCCCGCCGCAGTTGGGCGCGGACCAGCCGCTCCATGGTCTTGAGCCCGCGCTCGTCCAGGCGCATGGCCGCCTCCACCCAGGCCTCGGTCACCGCCAGCAGTTCCTCCAGGCCGACCGGCCGGCAGGCCTGGCGCACGGTGTTCATCGCGCGCAGCGCATTGCCGGTGCGCTGGTGGCGCTTGATCAGGTCGGCGGCCGCCTGCAGGCCGTGCCCGCGCGGCACCACGTGGTCGACCACGCCCATGCGCAACAGCTCTTCCACCGGGTACACGCGCGCGTCGAGCATCATCCGCTCGGCCTGGACCGGGGCGATGCGGCGGGTCAGGAAGGTGTAGGCGCCCATGCCGGGGAACAGGTCGAACAAGGCTTCGGGAAAGCCCATGCCGGCGCCGGCCTCGGCGATGATGGTGTGGCAGCACAGCGCCGCCTCGAAGCCGCCGCCGAGCGC
>CBIFVU010000261.1:0-5815 GCA_966185905.1 uncultured Lysobacter sp. | reverse complement strand
ATCCTGATCCTGGGCCTGACCTTCAAGGAAAACTGCGCCGACCTGCGCAACACCCGGGTGATCGACCTGGTGCGCGAGTTCGGCGAGTACCGCGCCGAGGTCGATGTGCACGACCCTTGGGCGCCGGCCGGCGAGGCCGAGCGCGAATACGGCCTGCGCATGGTCGAGCGGCCCGAGCCGGGCGCCTACGACGCGGTGGTGGTGGCGGTGGCGCACGAGCAGTTCCGCGCCCTGGGCGCGGCCGGCGCGCGCGCCTACGGCAAGCCGGGCGCCTTGCTGTACGACATCAAGAGCCTGTATCCGCGCCAGGACGTGGACGGGCGGTTGTAGCCGTCGCGGCGGGGCGCCGCCGAGTACCGAGTACCGAGTACCGAGCGCCGAGCGCCGAGCGCCGACCGCCGACCGCGACCACCGACCACCGACCACCGACCACCGACCACCGACCCCCCACCACCGAGCGCAGCGGCGCGCGCTTGCGCGCCAGCGGCCTGCGGCGGCGGCCGTTGGCTGCGGTCGGCGCGGCTCTTCCGGCCTCGTCCGCTCCAGGCCTTTCCGCGCGAAGGCGGGGACGTCCGCAGGGGCGTGAGCGCCGCGCCGGCCAGGACCGGCCGGTCAGGGCGCTGCTCCCGCCTGCGCGGACTGGCCCGCGCGAGCGGTCCAAGCCCGTACAGCCTGTCGCCGTACAGCCCGCAGACGCCGCGGCGGTTATGCTCGGCATCAGCTCGTGAACCTTCCGATCGCCATGCGCTATGCCGTCTACCTCGCCAGCCTGCTCCTGACCCTGGTCTGCGCGGTCCTGGCCGTCCTGCACCATCCCCACTGGCTGTGGGGCCTGGCCGGCTTCGGCGCACTGGCCGCGCTGGGCACCGCCGACCTGCTGCAGACCCGCAGCACCCTGCGCCGCAACTACCCGTTGTTGGCCCATTTCCGCTATGGCCTGGAGTCGATCGGCCCGGAAATGCGCCAGTACTTCATCGAGGCCGATACCGCCGAGGTGCCGTTCTCGCGCCAGCAGCGCGCCCTGGTCTACCAGCGTGCCAAGTCGGTCAACGACGTGCGGCCCTTCGGCAGCCAGGTCGATGTCTACGGCCAGGACTACGAATGGATCAACCATTCCCTGGCGCCGACCGCGCACGTGCCGCACGACTTCCGCGTGACCATCGGCGAGGGCAGCGCGCAGCCGTATGCGGCCAGCGTGTTCAACATCTCGGCGATGAGCTTCGGCTCGCTCTCGGCCAACGCCATCCGCGCGCTCAACAAGGGCGCCAAGCTCGGCGGTTTCTACCACGACACCGGCGAGGGCTCGATTTCGCCCTACCACCGCGAACACGGCGGCGATCTGGTCTGGGAGATCGGCTCGGGCTACTTCGGCTGCCGCGACGAGCGTGGGCTTTTCAGCGAGGAACGCTTCATCGCCAATGCGACCGACCCGCAGGTCAAGATGATCGAGATCAAGCTCTCCCAGGGCGCCAAGCCCGGCCACGGCGGCGTGCTGCCGGCGGCCAAGGTCAGTGCCGAGATCTCGGCCACGCGCGGGGTGCCGATGGGCCAGGACTGCGTTTCGCCGGCCGCGCACACCGCCTTCGATTCGCCGCGCGGCTTGCTGGCCTTCGTGGCGCGCCTGCGCGAACTCTCCGGCGGCAAGCCGGTCGGCTTCAAGCTAGCCATCGGCCATCCCTGGGAATGGTTCGGCATCGCCAAGGCCATGCAGGAGACCGGCCAACTGCCGGATTTCATCGTCGTGGACGGCGCCGAAGGCGGCACCGGCGCGGCGCCGGCGGAGTTCATCGATCACGTCGGCGTGCCCATGCACGAGGCTCTGATGCTGGTGCACAACACCCTGGTCGGGCTGGAGCTGCGCGAGAAGATCCGCATCGGCGCAGCCGGGCGCATCACCAGCGCCTTCGACATCGCCCGCACCCTGGCGATGGGCGCGGACTGGTGCAACGCCGGCCGCGGCTACATGTTCGCGCTGGGCTGCATCCAGGCGCAGAGCTGCCACACCGACCGTTGCCCCACTGGCGTGGCCACCCAGGACCCCAGTCGCTGGCGCAAGCTGGATGTCGGCGACAAGTCCGCGCGCGTGTTCCATTTCCACGAGAACACGCTCAAGGCCCTGCGCGACTTATTGTGCGCGGCCGGCCTGCGCCATCCCTCCGAGATCGGGCCCGAGCACATCCTGCGCCGGGTCTCGCCGACCGAGGTGCGTTCGCTCGGCGCGCTGTACAACTTCCTGGCGCCGGGCGACCTGGTCGGCAAGGTGCCCGCGCACGCGGTGTTCCAGTCGTTCTGGGCCGGCGCGCGCAGCGATTCCTTCGCCGCGCCCGACCGGGTGCAGGCGATGCGGGCGAGCAAGTCGTTCTAGCGGCGGAGCGCAGGCGGCGCCGCGCGCGGGCGCGGATTCGCCTGCGCTGGTTCCGCAGGGGCTCGATGAAAGCCGCCCGTCTGGGAGCGGTTGGCTGGGCGCTGCGCGCTGGGGAACTGCCTGCTTCGCAGCGATTGGCTGGCCGACCGCGGACTGTGCGGCCGCGCCGCAGCCCTCAGAGCAGTTCCAGCACCCGCTCCGGCGGCCGGCCGATCACCGCGCGGCCGCCGTGGACGAAGATCGGACGTTCGATCAGCCGCGGGTGCGCGGCCATCGCCGCGATCAAGGCGTCGTCGTCGAGCGAGGCATCGTCCAGCCCGAGCTGCTTGTAGTCGTCCTCGCCGCTGCGCAGCAGTCCGCGCGCGCCGACGCCGAGCAGCGCGAGCAGGTCGCGCAGCTGCGCCGCGTCCGGCGGCGATTCCAGGTAGGCGATCACCACCGGCTCGATGCCGCGCTCGCGTAGCAGTTCCAGGGCGCCGCGCGATTTGGAGCAGCGCGGGTTGTGGTAGAGGCGGGAGACGGACGGATCGAAGGACATGGCGGCTCCTGGGAGTGGCTGGGACGGCGCATGGGCGGCTTGGGCCATGGTGCGGGGGCGCGGGCGATGGGGCGGCGGCCGCTGCCTGTGGCGCGGAGACTGGGCCCCGGAAACGAAAAAAGCCGGCTTTCGCCGGCCTTTCCGTGGAACTGGTGGGCGGTGCAGGGTTCGAACCTGCGACCCTCGCCGTGTGAAGGCGATGCTCTACCGCTGAGCTAACCGCCCGATGTATCGGGCCGCAAATTGTAATCGGGCCTTCGCCGACTGACAAGGCCTTCCTGGCCCCGACTTCGCTGCGCCCCCACTGCGCCGTCCTCAGGCCCCGCGGCGGGGCGGGACCGGCCCTTCCGGCCCCGGCGGCGGGCAGCGCGGGCGCGCATCCCGGCCGCCACCGGCGCCGGTTCAAGCACTCATTCCAACTGCGCCTTCGCGTAGGCCGCGTCCAGCGCTTCCATCGCGTCGAGCGGCTTGAGCTTGGCCGCCTTCTCATAGGCCGCGGCGGCGGCGTCCTCCTGCTTGTCGCCGTGCAGCAGCATCAACACGTTGCCGTGCTCGATGTGGGCGATGGGCGAATCGGGGGTGAGCTTGAGCGCGGCCTTGATGTGCTTTTCCGCGTCGGCGGCCTTGGCGCCGTAGGTCAACCCGCCGATCATGCCGCCGATCTTGCCGATGATCTCGGCGTGGTACAGGGCCATCGCGGTATGCGCTTCGGCGTGCTTGGCTTCGCGCTCCAGGGTCGCGTCCAGGGCATTGCGCACCTTGCCGGCGATGCCGGCCTTGAGCGCCTTGGCGATGCTCAGGCCCTGGCTGTAGCGGCCCAGGGCGAAGGCATGGCGGTAGTGGCTGTTGGCTTCCTCGGGCAGGGCGGCGACCGCGGCTTCGGCGATCTTGGCGGCCTGCTCGTAGCGCTTGAGCTGCTCGGCCTCGTCCTCGACCAGGTAGGTCGCGTGGATGCCCAGCGCCTTGACCGCCACCGATGCACCGACCGGGCCCAGGGCCTGGCCGGCGTCGAAGGCGGCCTTGAACTCGCCGCGGTGGAACGCGCGCCAGGCCTCTTGCAGGGCCTCGGCCAGGGCGTCGGCGTCCAGGCCCTTGGGGGCGGCCTTGCCCGCGGCCTTGATCAGCGCGGCGGCGCGCTTGGCGTCGGGGTAGGGCTCCAGGTCGCCGGCGTGCAGCTTGGGCCAGGCTTTCTTGAGGGCGTCGCCGGCGTAGGCGTAGCCCTTGGCATCGTGGGGAAAAGCGGCCCAGGCGGTTTTGGCGGCCATCTGCGGTCCTTGTCGACAGGTCGGGTGGGCAGCATCCCGCCGCGGCCGCGCGCTGGCAAGAGGGTGCGGCTGTGCGGGAGCTGAAGGCGCTAGTGTGAATGCTCGATGGCGCGCGCCCACAGTGCGCTGCGAAGACCGTCCCGTCCGGACGGTCGGCGGAGCGAACGATGGCAGCTGTGAAACGCAAGAAGCAGACGGCGAAGACGAACCAGACTTCGCTGCGTCACCTGTGGCTGGCCAGCCTCGGCCTGGCCGCGGTCGCGCGCCGGCAGGCGCTGGGCGCCGCCGGCCGCGCCGGGTCCCTGCGCGCGCGCCTGCGCGGCGCGGTGCTGGATGCCGGCAGCAATGTGCGCGGCGGGATCGAGAACGTGCGCGAGCAGGTCGAGCCGAAGGTGGTCAAGTTCAGCGCCGAGGTCGAGGCGCGGCTGGCGCCGGTGCTGGACAAGCTGGGCCTGAAGGCCGGCCAGCGCCGCAAGGCGCGCAAGGGCCGCAAGCCGGCACCGCGCAAGCCGGCCGCTCGCACCCAGGCCGCGCGCAAGCCGGCGGCCCGCAAGCCGGCCGCGCGCCGCGCGCGTCGGGCCTGACGCCGGCCGGGCCTGCTTGCAGGGGGCCCGCGTCCAGTGGGCTCGCGTCCATTGCGGACGCGTCCAATAGGCCAGGCTAGCGGGGCCGGTGCCGATGGGCACGCGCCGGGCCGGGCGGATTTCGCCGCGCCTGCCTGGGGCCATTTTCGCGCGGGTGGAGAGCGACAGGGCGCCTGCGGGCGCCCTGTTGCGTTGAGACCCCGCGCAGGGGGCTCTTTCGCCGACAGCCGCACGGCGCGGACTGAGCGAGTCGGGAGGAGGGAGGCCAGAGACCGGGGGCGCAGGACTGCACCCGGCCGCGGCCCGGCGCTTGAAACCGCACATCGATTCGCAGCGCGCCCGTAGCGGTGCGCATTGCTCGTGGCTGCGGTCCTGGACATCGCAGCGGTAGTCGCGGAGCCGCTGGCAGCCATCCGGGCGGCAGGCCGATTCGGCTGGGGCGGGCCCAGGCCGAGGCCGACGGGCAAGGCGAAGACGGTGGCCTGCGACAGAACCCAGTGAGCGGTGATGCCCCCTCCATTGGGGCGCCTGTCCGCGAGGGGCCCGGCCCGCCACAGTCCGCCCGGGCAACACAGGCCATGGCGCGCACGCCGGCTGGCGCGCGTCCGGGCGGTTGTGAGCGGGGGCGGCGCATCGGCGGGGCCGTGTGCCGGCCGCGGGCCGGGCGCGTCCCTCCGGGCGGAGCGGCGCAGGGCCGCGTGCACGGATCAGTCCAGGTAGGCCCGGACCAGGGTGTTCAGGTGCATGCGCTCGGCATCGCGCAGGAACGGCGAGAGCAGCATCATCACCTGGACGATGCCGTCGCGGATGGCCGCGTGCTCGTCCTTGTCGCCGCGCGCGGCAGCGTAGTTGAGCCAGAAGGTGGCGATGACCAGGACGTTGGTCGCGGTGGCCGCCAGCTCATCGCCGGAGGCGCGCATGACCCCGGCCTGGGACAGCCCGCGCATGACCAGGTGGGCCTGTTCGTCGGCGCGCTTGAGGATGCGCGCGAAGCGCATGCGCAGGCGCCGGTTGCGGCTGAGGATCTCGACCAGGTCGCGGTACAGGAAGCGGTAGTCCCAGA
>CBIFVU010000260.1:0-5850 GCA_966185905.1 uncultured Lysobacter sp. | reverse complement strand
GGCACCGGCGAGGCCTGCTCCGCCAACGGTTGCCCGGTGCCCGGCGCTGGGCGGGGCGCGGAGGCATGAAGCAGGCGGTCGTCGTCCAGCACGTCGCCTTCGAGGATCTGGGCCTGCTGGCGCCGCTGCTGCGCCAGCGCGGCTACCGCAGCACCGTGTACCGGCCGCCGCAGGACGAGGTGTGGCCGATCGACCCGGCCCACCTGGACTTGCTGGTGTTGCTGGGCGGCCCGATGAGCGTCAACGACGCCGCCCGCCTGCCCTGGCTGGCCGATGAGATCGCCCTGGCCCAGGTCGCGCTGGCGCGCGCCATCCCGGTGCTCGGCCTGTGCCTGGGCGCGCAGGTGCTGGCGGTAGCGGCCGGCGGCACGGTCGCGCCGATGGCGGCCAAGGAAATTGGGCTGGCGCCGTTGCGCCTGACCGCCGCCGGGCACGACTCGGTGCTGGCCGCCCTGGCCGAGACCGCGCCGCTGCTGCACTGGCACGGCGAGGCGATCGCGCTGCCGCCGTCGCTGCCCTCGCTGGCCCAGACCCCGGCCTGTGCGGTGCAGGCCTTCCAGCCCGGGCCCTGCGCCTTGGGGTTGCAGTTCCATCCCGAAGCCGACCTGCGCCGGTTGCGCGACTGGACCGAAGGCCATGCCGCCGAGGTCGCCGAGGCCGGCATCGACACCGAGGGCCTGCTCGCCCGGGCCGGAGCTGCGGCCGAGACCGCGGCAGCGGCCGGCACGCGCCTGCTGGCGCATTGGCTGGACAGCCTGCCGCGTTGAGCGCGCCGCCGGCGGCGGCCCGGCCCGTGTCGCTCTCTGTGCGCCCTCCGAGGGAGCCCTGAGCACTCGGAGCGCCCCGAGCTCCCCTGCTCTCTTTGGGCGCCCTTGGCGTGCCGCGCGCCAGCGGGAGCCCCAGCGCCCGCCCCCTAAGCGCCCGTTGCACTTTTGCAACCAGCCAGGCAACGCAGCGTTCCAAAAACCACCCCGACCCATCACGATTTGCAACGGACATCACACAAACTTTCCGTATACTGTGATGGTCGTCGTATTTTGATGCAGCTCGCAGCCGGGAGAGGGCTGCGACCACAGGGGGAGTCGTAACGCGATGCAGCGCACCACGATCGACATGTTGCTGGGACGGCTGGACCCGTCTCCGCGCACCGAGGACACCATCCAGGCCTTGCTGGCCGCCGAACTGGAGCGCTGCCAACAGCGCCTGCCCGGCCTGCGCGCGATCTGCGTGTCCACCGCCGATGGCCGCGCCCTGGCCGAGCGCATCAGCGGCGATGCCGACGCGCGCCGGGTGGCGGCGATGGCCAACTCCTTCCTGACCCTGGGCGAGACCCTGGCGCGCGAGCTCGAACTCAGCCAGGCCGACTACGCCACCGTGTGCACCGGCCGCGGCAATCTGGTCCTGTTCCGCGTCCCCGCGGCCAAGCCGCTGACCCTGCTGGCCATGGCCGGCCCCGACACCTTGCTGGCCGCCCTGCTGGTGGCCGCACGCGATTGCGCCGGCCGCATCACCGCCGCGCTGGCTTCGCACTGATCCCCCGCCGCACCGGCGCCGGACGCATCGCCGCGGCGCTGCGCCGGGCCGGAACGCGGTCGCAACGCCGCCCCATCATCGAACCCAACTCACTCACGGAGCACGAGATGTCGAAGCTGCAACTGGACGAACTCAACAACCTGGCCGGCTTCATCGGCGCGGCCCTGGTCGACAGCGACAGCGGTATGTCGCTGGCTGCCATCGGCGGCGGCGGCCTGAACCTGGAAGTGGCCGCGGCCGGCAATTCCGAGGTGGTGCGTTCCAAGCGCCGGGTGGCCGAGCAGCTCGGTCTGAACGATGCCATCGAGGACATCCTGATCAGCCTGAGCAAGCAGTACCACCTGATCCGCCCGCTGGAAAGCAACCCGACCCTGTTCCTCTATGTCGCCCTGGACCGCGCCCGCGCCAACCTGGCGATGGCTCGCCACGAGCTCAAGTCCTTCGAGAAGACCCTGGACTTCAAGTAATCGGCCGACGTGCCGACGCGGGCGCGCCGCCGCGGCGCGCCCGCCCGGCTACAAGGAGACACCGGTGCCCTCGTTCAAGCGCTACGTAGTGGCCAGCGCCGATCTGGACCGTTCCCGCGACGCCCGCCTGCGCGCGGCCTGCGAATCGTTGCTGGACCGGCAGATCCGCGTCGCGCTGGAAAAATGGGACGGCCAGCCCGCGCACCTGCTGGTGGCCGGCACCGAGACCAGTTCCAGCCGCATGGCCGTCGATGCGGCCCTGCGCCGCGGCGTGCCGGTGCTGCGCATCGGCCGGCTGCCGTGGGACCCGCAGGCAGTGGAATCGGTGGACATCAACGTCGCCGCCGACGCCCTGGCCGACACCCTGCAGCAACGCCTGGCCGCCGGCGTCCCGGCGGAGATCGAAGAACCCGCCGACCAGCCCGCGCCGGCACCGTTCCTGCGCCAGTTGCTGTCGGTCTCCGACGGCGTGTGCCTGCTCGAGCGCGGGCTGTTCCGGTTGGTGGTGGACCTGGCCCAGTCGCGCCTGCACATGCTGCGGCGCATGCCTTATCCTGCGCTGATCGCCGAGGCGATGGCGCCGAACTGGTTCGTCACCCAACTGACCCCACGCCGCTACGCCGAAGAATTCGAGCACGACGTGACCATGAGCTTTCCGCTGGAATCGGTGCTGTGGGACATCGCCATCGCCCACCCGGCCCCGATCGCGGCCGTGCCCGACGACCGCGCCGTGCGCCTGCGCGCCTGGCCGGTGCTCTCGGCTACCGCCCTGCCGATGGACTGGCTGCTGCCGCTGAGCTGCCTGCTCGACCGCGCCTGGCCGCTGCCCAAGCTGGCCCAGGCCACCGCCATGCCGGCCGGCGAGCTGACCCGCCTGTACGCCGCGGTGCTCGCCAGCGGCCTGGCCGACACCGCCGCCGGCAGCGCCGAGCCGGCCCGCCGCCTGGCTGGCGGCGCCCAGCAGGCCGGCTTGCTGCAGCGCCTGGCGCGCCGCTTCGGCCTGAGCTTGGGCAAGGGAGCCTGAGCGCATGAGCGAACTGATCAAGCTGGCCTTCGTCGGCAGCATGGGCGCGGGCAAGACCACCGCCATCCGCGCCATCTCCGACCAGGAGCCGGTCAGCACCGAAATGCCGATCAGCCACGGCCCGCACGGCGAGAAGACCCACACCACCGTGGCGATGGACTACAGCACCATCGAACTGGAAGCCGGCGAACTGCTGCACCTCTACGGCGTGCCCGGCCAGCGCTACCTGGATTTCATGTGGCCGCTGGTGTGCGAAGGCGCGGTCGGCATCATCGTGCTGGTTTCGGCCGACGATGAGGACATGGTCGCCGAAGCCGACCGCATGCTGGGCGAATTCGCCCGCATCGCGCCGCAGGCGTCCTTCGCCGTGGGCGTGACCAAGGCCGACCTCAGCAGCGACTTCGCCCTGCTCGACTTCCGCGACGCGCTGGGCCGGCGCGGCCACCGCCTGCCGATGGTACGCCTGGACGCGCGCGATGCCACCCAGGTCGAAGCCTTGATCCGCATCCTGCTGTCCTATCGCTACGCTGAGTCCAAGGTCAATCCGCTGCGTCTCAGCGGCGCCACCGCCTGAACTGCGCGGCGGGCCGCACGGCCGCTCCCTGCCCTGGGTCCCGCAACAGCGCGGCGCTGGCTAAAGTAGGCAGCCGCGCGCCTGGAGTGCGCGCCCCGCCCCTGGACCGCGCCTCGAATGCCCCAGCCCCCCGAACCGACGGATTTCCGCGTGCGCGCGGCCACCCAGGCCGATCGCCCCGCCGTACTGGCCCTGTTGCAGCAGGCAGGCCTGCCGCATCAAGACCTCGCTGCGCCTGCGGTGCACCTGCTGGTGGCCGAACGCGCCGGACAGCTCGCCGGCGTGGTCGGGCTGCAAGCCTGCGGCGAGGCCAGCCTGCTGCGCTCTTTGGCGGTGGATGCGCGCCTGCGCGGCGCGGGGTTGGGTTCGCTGCTGGCCCAGCAGGCCGAGCGATGCGCGCGCGAGCGCGGCGATCGTGCGCTGTGGCTGCTCACCGCCGACGCGGCCGGGTTCTTCGCCGCGCGCGGCTACCAAGTCGCAGCGCGCGCCCAGGCGCCGTCCGCGATCCAGGCCAGCGCGCAGTTCCAGACCCTGTGCCCGGCCTCGGCCACCTGCATGGCCAAGCCGTTGCGCGCCTGAGCCCGCCGCGCCGTCGAGGCGACATCCGCGCCTGCCGGCATGCCATGCTGGCACCGTCTTCCCCGTCTCCTGCGCCCTGTCGCATGCGCGAAGTCTTCCTGGCCTTCCTCCGCCTGGGCCTGACCAGCTTCGGCGGGCCGATCGCCCACATCGGCTATTTCCAGCGCGAATTCGTCCAACGACGCGGCTGGCTGGAGCCGGCGCGCTTCGCCGAGCTGCTGGCCATCTGCCAAGTGCTGCCCGGCCCAGCCAGCAGCCAGCTCGGCTTCGCCATCGGCCTGTCGCGCGCGGGCCTGGGCGGCGGCCTGGCCGCGTTCGCCGGCTTCACCCTGCCCTCGGCACTGGCCCTGTTCGCACTGGCCACGGCCGCCCCCTCGCTGCTGCGCCACCCTTTCGGCGCCAGCGCCCTGCACGGCCTGAAACTGCTGGCCGTGGCGGTGGTCGCACAGGGCGTGTGGACGATGGCACGCAGTCTCACCCCAGATCTGCGCCGGCTCGCGATCGCGGCGTCATGCGCAGCGGTGGCGCTGGGCCTGGGCGGCGCCTGGGCGCAGCCGCTGGCGATCGCGGTCGGCGCAATGGCCGGGCTGGCCTGGGTGCGCGCGCCGGGCGCCGCTGCGGCATCGGCATCGGCATCGGCATCGGCGTCGGCGTCGGCGTCGGCGTCGGCGTCGGCGTCGGTGCCAGCATCTCCGCCTGCATCTCCATCGGCCTCGGCGTCCGGCCCAGACCGCTCCGCCGCCGGGGCCGCCTCCGCGCCGGCATGGCTCAGCCCCCGTTTGGCCGCGGCCTGCCTGCTGGTCTTCGGCCTCGGCCTGGCCGCCGCGCTGGCCAGCCAGCCCGGCCCCGTGCCGACGCCGGCGACACTGGCCGCAGCGTTCTATCGCGCCGGCGCGCTGGTGTTCGGCGGGGGCCATGTGGTGCTGCCCTTGCTCGATCAAGGCGTGGTCGCACCCGGCTGGCTCGGCGCCGACCGCTTCCTGCTCGGCTACGGCGCCGCCCAGGCGGTGCCCGGACCGATGTTCTCGCTGGCCGCCTATCTCGGCGCCTCGATCCCGGCGGCCTGCGGCCCGGCCTGCGGCGCGGCGCTGGCCACGCTGGCCTTGTTCGCGCCCGGCCTGTTGCTGCTGCTCGCCGTGCTGCCGGCCTGGGCGGCCTGGACCCGCCACCCGCGCGCGGCGCGCGCCTTGGCCGGGGTCAACGCCGGCGTGGTGGGGTTGCTCGCCGCTGCGCTCTACGACCCGCTCTGGCGCCAGGGCGTCGGCGATGCGCTGGATGCGGGCATCGTACTGGCCGCGCTGGCGCTGGCCGCCCGCCGCGCCGGCGCATTGTGGTTGCTCGGCTGGTGCGTGGGCGCGGCGCTGCTGCGCCAGACGCTGGGCTGGTAACGCTGAGCCTGCCGAGCCAGGCCCGCAAGCGCTGCCTGAACGCGCTGGACGCCAAGCGCAGAACGCACCTGCGCGAGCGCGCACCTCCACCGGGCGCACCTGCGCAGTCGCGCGGCAGCGGCCCTGGCCGCAGCGCCGCAGTCCCTGCCCGCCGAGCACAGCCCGCCGACCGGCACAGCGCCAGGCCACACCCGCGCCGCAGCCGAATCCACGGCCGCACTTGACCCGCCGCCGTTGCGCGCCGATCCTGCGCGCCGGGGACGGATTGGCAGAGACGATCCGCCC